>NZ_CAXBGE010000002.1:0-347167 GCF_963975345.1 uncultured Maricaulis sp.
CGACCACTAAAACCTGAGCATTTCCAGCAAAAGTGGGACCCGGTTTTGCGGTTCGGAAATGCGACCACTAAAACCTGAGCATTTCCAGCAAAAGTGGGACCCGGTTTTGCGGTTCGAAAATGCAGCCACCCAAATCAAACCGGCAACCGCACCACAAACACCGTCCCGTCCGGCCCGGTCGAAGCCAGTTCGACATCGCCGCCGTGCGCCCGCGCCAGATCGCGCGCAATCGACAGGCCGAGGCCGGTGCCGCCGCGCGTGGTCGATCCGGCAAAGGGGCGGAACAGCTTGTCCTGCACGCGTAACGGCACGCCGGGACCGCTATCGCGCACTTCGATCCGGCAAAACCCGGCCGCGCCGCCGTCATTCTCGCCGCTAACACTGACCATGAGCACCGCATCGCGCCCGCTGCCGGCCATCGCCTGGATCGCATTGCGGAACAGGTTGAGGAAAATGCGGTGACCATGATCCGGATCAGCATGCAGGATATGCTCCGGCCCGACCTGATTGTGCCAGCCGATCACCATATCGCCTTCAACCAACAGCGCATCACTGGCGGCCTCTTCGAGCAATTCGGTAAGAGCGATGTGCTGGCGCACAGGCGGGCTTTCCTCGGCCCGGCCAAATTCGAGCGTCGCCTCGCACAGCCGCACGCCGCGCGCGACGGCGCGCACCAGCCGCTGGCCCATACCGCGCACCCGCTCATCGCTGTCGGTCGCCAGCCGGTCGGAGACCAGTTGGGCGCTGGCGAGCACATTGCGCAGATCATGATTGATGGTCGCGACCGCCTCACCCAGCGCGGCGAGCCGCTCGCGCTGATGCAGGGCCTGACGGATTTCGGTTTGCATCCGGGCGAGTTCGGTCTCCGCTTGGCCGATCTCATTGCGGGCGCCGCCGGGCCTGATCGTCAGTGCCGGATCATTCGGCGCGTCGCGAAAACGGATCATTGCCGTCGCCAGCCGCCGCATCGGACGCACAAACAGGTAAAACAGAGACAGATAGATGATCGCACCGACCGTCACCGCGACCAGCACGGAATAGGCAAGATAGCGGCGTGAGAAGGCCGCCAGCGCCGCTTTCAACGGCGCTTCTGGTACGATGACATCGATCAACTCGCCCGGCAGACCCAACGGCGTGGCACGAATGCGCAGAAAGCGGCCGGGCGGCGCGATCAGCGTGTCCAATGTGTCGCGCACATTGCCGATCCAGCCTGTGGTGCGCAAATCGCTCTCGGTCAGCGGCCCTTCAATCGGACCGGCATAGAGGACCAGCTCGTTCATACCATTGCGCACTCGCGACACCGCGACAGCGTCAGCGCCCGCCAGCAGCGCTCCGACCTCTTCCTCGCCCAGCGCTCCGCCCGGGGCGACATCGGCCGCCAGCGCCGCCAAGTGGGCCGCCTCGGCCCGGTCCATCATCCATTGGACGCGAAATCCCGACGAAGCCGGGAAATAGACCAGCACGACGCCAATCGCGATCAGGCCGACGGTCAGCATCAGCAATTGCCCCGGCAGGCTCTCGACCAAGCCGCGGCAAAGGACAGCCATCGCCTCGCCGAACCGGGTCAGGGTACCGCGCGGGGCACCGGAGCATGTGGGTGTCTCAACCATGATTGAACCGCGCCATATCCTAGCGCCTGGTTTGCGGCAAGCGGTCTCTTGCCTGGCGCCGGGTCCAGACGCGATGCAGGACAGCGACGCCGACCATCAGAACGACCATGGCAATCGCGATCAAAAACGAGGGCCGGGTCAGATCCGACAGACCCGGCTGCACCCCTGCCTCGACCAGCTCGCCCAGTCCGGCGCCGAGATTGGCATACAGGACGACCGAGGGCAGCGAGCCCAGCAGGGTTCCGGCAAAATAGGCCAGGAATCGATGCCCGAGCAGGGCCGCCGCCAGATTGACGAGAAAGAAGGGTAGCGGCAGCACGCGCAGCAGCACGACATAGGTGAATTCATCGCGGCGAAAGCCGGAGGCAAAACGCGCGATGCGATCCGCGAAGCGTTGCCGCAAATCTGGCCCTGCCAGATAGCGCATGATCAGCCAAGCGTTGGCCGCGCCAAAAGTAATGCCGAACAGTGAAGCGGGAATCGCCGCCGTACTGCCGAGCAGAAAACCGGCACCAATGGTGAACCACAGTGCGCCCGGCAGAGAGATGGTGACAGCGAGCATGTAGAACAGCGCATAGCCGGCAGCCGCTAGCAGGAGATGGCTGCTGACCCATCCTGCCCAGCGCGCATGGCTCGCCTGCACCAGCTCTGGCAAGCCCTGCGGCGAGGCGCCCAAAGCCAGCGCTGCCAGCATCAATGCCAAAAGCACAGCACCGATCACCAGACGCAGACGGAGGCGCCCGGTCTTCGCCGATCCAGATTTCGCAGCGGCTTCTTGCATGCTCACCTCTTACACTGCCACTGCAATTTCGGCACTCTGTCTGCATGTGAATAACCGCCTGCGCGCTTGACGCCTGCTCCACATATGCGTATTAGCGCCGCTCTTGAATTGATCGCCGATGGAGCGCGACCGTGAAACGCACTTTTCAACCGTCCCAGCTCGTCCGCTCACGCCGGCACGGCTTCCGGGCACGCATGGCCACCAAATCTGGCCGTATCATCCTGGCCCGCCGCCGGGCCAAGGGTCGCAAGCGGCTTTCCGCTTAACGATTATGGATAGCACGCCGCCAGCCATCGACCGGCTGAAAAAGCGGCGTCAATTCCTGTATTGCGCGCAAGGCAAAAAGGCCGTCCGCTCTGGTGTTGTCGTTCAGGCACGCCAGCGGGACGGCGCTTTGCATTTGGGCGCAGGCTTTACCGCAACAAAAAAAGTCGGCAATTCGGTTGTACGCAGCCGGGTCAAGCGGCGCCTGCGCGAAGCGGCGCGGCTGCTACTGCCCCTCCACGGACGGCCTGGCTTTGACTATGTATTCATTGCGCGCGCGACCACCGCCGACCGGGCCTGGCCGTATTTGCTGCAAGATGTTGAAAGTGCATTGGTGAGCCTCGCGTCCGACGAGGCCCCGGGCAACGCGAAACAACGAGCCTGAGAGGCCTGACGATTATGGGCGGAGAACAACGCAATCTGTTTATCGCGCTGGGACTGATGCTGGTCATCATGCTCGGCTATCAGACCTTTATTACCGGTCCGGCGCAGGAGCGCCAGCGCAGCGCCATCGAGGCGGCGCAGGTCGCGCTGCTGGACCAGGAAGCTGACCCCAATCTTCCAGCCGCACTGACAGCGGACCCCACCACCTCGGCACTTGATCGTCCCGAAGCGCTCGCGACCTCGCAACGCGTCACGATCGACGCGCCGAGCGTCGAGGGCTCCTTCTCCCTCACCGGTGCCCGGTTTGACGATTTGAGACTGCGCCGCCACACGGTTGATGTTGGCGGCACCGAGCTGATTTCCCTGCTCAATCCGATCGGCGGCGACAATGTCTTTTACGTCCGCGATGGTTGGCAGTCGCCAACGCCCGGCTTCGCCGATCTGCCCGGCGGCACCACTGCCTGGACCCTGCTCTCAGGCAGTGTTCTGACAGCTAACAGCCCGGTCGTGATCGGCTATGACAGCCCGTCAGGCCTGCATTTCGAGCGTACGATCAGCGTCGACGACAATTATCTCTTCACCGTCTCCGATGTCGTCACCAACACAACGGGCAATGATGTTGAACTGCAGCGCTACGGCCTCGTGCGCGATGAAGGCATGCCGACTGATCTGACCCGCAATATGTCGGTGTTCGAAGGCGCACTGGCGGTGGTCGACGGACGTTTGATCGAGCGTAAATTTTCCAAGCTTGAAGATGGCGAAGAAGACGAAGCCAGCGGCGTTGGCGGCTGGGCCGGCATCACCATGCGTTACTGGATGGCCGCCGCCATCCCTGATCAGAGCCGCAATTTCACCGCCCGCTTCCGCACTATCGAACGCGCCGGCATCATGGCCTTCGAGTCGAGCTATGTCGAAACCGCCCAGGTCCTGCCAGCCGGCGGGTCGTTGAGCTCGACCTCGCACATCTTCGCCGGCGCCAAGGAACTCGACGTGCTTCAGGCGGTGCAGAATGATGATGGCATCCAGAAATTCGACATGGCGATCAATTGGGGCTGGCTCTGGTTTTTAACCCGTCCCTTCGTCTGGCTGCTGCACCATCTCGAACAGCTGACGGGCAATGTCGGCCTCGCCATTCTCGCCCTGACGCTGATGGTCAAGATCGTGATGTTCCCGCTCGCCAACCGCGCTTTTGCCTCGATGGCGAAGATGAAAACGGTGCAGCCGAAAGTCGCCGAGATCAAGGAACGCTACGCGGCCGACCAACAAAAACAGCAACAGGCGATGATGGAGCTCTACAAGAAGGAGAAGATCAATCCGCTGGCCGGCTGTCTGCCGATCCTGCCGCAGATTCCGATCTTCTTCGCGCTCTACCAGACCCTGTTCAACGCCATCGAGATGCGGCATGCGCCCTTCTTCGGCTGGATCCATGATCTGGCAGCGCCTGACCCGACGACGATGTGGAATCTGTTCGGCCTTCTGCCCTTCGACCCTTCGGCTCTGCCGCTGGTCGGCGGACTGTTGGGCGGTGTTCTGGCAATCGGCGTCTGGCCGATCCTGATGGGCTTCACCATGGCCGCGCAACAGGCGCTCAATCCGCCGCCCGCCGATGCGACCCAGGCAAAAATCTTCGCCTTCCTGCCCTTCGTTTTCACCATCATGCTGGCCCAGTTCGCATCCGGCCTGGTGATCTATTGGGCTTGGAACAACGCGCTCTCGGTGACCCAGCAATACATCATCATGCGTCGCCACGGGAATGAGACCCAACTCGACAAGCTGATCGCCCACCTCAAGGAAAAGATCATGGGAGGCCGGAGCTGACCGCGACCGACGATCTCGATCTGCCAACAGGTCGGCGCCTGTTCGGGCGCACCTGCACCTTTTTGATGGGTGCGGTGGATCTCGATCATCTGCCCCCGCCTGACCGCACCGAGGTCGCCTTCGCCGGCCGTTCCAATGTCGGCAAGTCCTCATTGATCAACGGGCTGACCAATCAGGTCGGACTGGCCCGCGCCTCGGGCGAGCCGGGCCGGACGCGCGAGCTCAATTTCTTCAATCTCGAAGGCAGCAGCCTGCGTCTGGTCGATCTGCCCGGTTATGGTTTTGCCAAAGCGCCCAAGGATGTGGTCGAGAAATGGACCCGGCTGACGCGCGCCTTCCTGCGCGGCCGCGTCAATCTCAAGCGCGTCTACCTGTTGATCGACAGCCGCCACGGGCTCAAGCCCGTCGACAATGCGATCATGGACGTGTTCGATGAGGCCGCCGTCAGCTATCAGCTTGTGCTAACCAAATGCGACAAGATCAAACCGCCCCAGGTCGAGCGGACGATCGAAGAGACGTTGACCGCCATCCGCAAGCGCCCGGCCGCCTTTCCGCGCGTGGTGGCGACCTCCAGCAGCAAGCATCAGGGGCTGGACGATCTGCGCGCCGAAATCGCATCATTGCTACCGAGAGCATAAAACCAGGAAGCGTTCCGCCATGTTCATGCGTCTGTCGATCCTGTTGGGCCTTGTCCTGTTCGCCAATGCCCCGGCGCGCGCCTATGATTTGTGCAACCAGACCAGCTATATCGTCCATGCCGCAACGGGCTGGCCCGTTGAGGGCGGGGTTGCGATCCAGGGCTGGATGCGGGTGCGGCCCGGCGAGTGCAAAGAAGTGGCGCGACGCGTCGATCTCGCAGACGACCAGCCGCTCTATTTCTACGCCAAGACCAGCGATGCCTATCTCGGCGGCGTGCGCGAATGGCGCGGCTCAACCGCGCTCTGTGTTGACGAGGCTGATTTCGACGTCGTCGCCAATACGCGCTGCGAATCGCTCGGCCTGGCGAGCCGCGATTTCATCACCCGTGAAGGCGATCAGCGTGATCGCACCGTTCTGGTTGGGCCGGACAATTACAACCAGCATGCCGAGATCGCCGGGATTCAGCGCCTGCTGCAATCGGCGGGCTATCCGGTCGCTGCTGTCGATGGCTATGACGGTCGCGGCACCGACCGCGCGGTCGCGCGCTTCATGACCGATGCCGGGCTGACCAGCCGGCCGGCCAATGGCGCCCTGATCGATGCGCTCGAAAGCCGTGCGATGACTCGCAATGCCCAGAGCGGGCTAACCGTGTGCAACCAGTCCGATGGCGACATCGCCGCCGCGATCGGTTACCGCGTCGGCGAGATCTGGCAATCACGCGGCTGGTGGCGTCTGCATGCTGGCGAGTGCGCCCGCCTACTGGCGGCGCGGCTTGAGACGGCGAGCAGTTATTATTACGCCGAACGGATCAATGCCGGCACGCGCCTGGCGCTGAATGGCGGCCAGGACGCCTTCTGTATCGCTCCCGCCCGCTTCCTCGCCGAGGAACGCACCGGCTGCGCTGATCGCGGCTATGCGACGGCGAATTTCCGGCGCATCCCCGACCCGGCCGATGGCGGCGTGCGGGTCACCATTGAGGAATCCGATTTTGCGGGCCCACGACGTGATCGATGACCGCCCGGATCTGAGCCATATCGATCATTGGGTGTTCGATCTCGACGACACGCTCTACCCCTCTGATGCGCCGGTGATGGCCCAGGTCAGTGCCCGGATGACCGACTATGTCGCCCGCCTGCTCGACTTGCCGCTCGGTGAAGCCCAGATCGTACAGAAGTCCTACTGGCGCAATTACGGCACCACACTCAACGGGCTGATGGCCAATCACAGCATCGATATCCACGAATATCTGGATTTCGTGCACGATATCGATCACAACGTCATTCCCGCCAATCCGGAACTCATCCGCCATCTGGCCGCCCTGCCCGGCAAGCGCCTCGTTTACACCAATGGCTCGCTCAAACATGCGCAGAACGTTCTGGCGCATCTGGGCATTGATCACCTGTTCGACGATATTTTCGACGTCGAGGCGGCCGGCTTCACGCCCAAGCCCCACCGCGCCGGTTTCGACCGCTTTGCCGCCCATTTTGACCTGCCGGTCCCGAAATCGGTCCTGTTCGAGGATTCGGTCCGCAATCTGAAAACCGCGCACGAAATGGGCTTCACAACCGTCCTGATCCGCGCGAAGGAAGGCCTGCGCACTGAAGACCACATCGCACCGGGTGACACACCCGACCATGTGAATTTCGCCGCCGACAGCCTGACGGAGTTTTTGGGCGAGATGCGGACATCGACGACAGCGGAGACCATCCATGACTAACCGGATCCAGAGCCTGATCGAAACCGCTTGGGACAATCGCGACAGCATTTCCACCGAAACATCTGGCGAAGTGCGCGAGGCCGTCGAAGCAGCCATCGGGCAGTTGGATAGCGGCAAGGCAAGAGTAGCCGAACGGTTGGGTAATGGTGACTGGACAGTCAATCAATGGCTCAAGAAAGCGGTGCTGCTGGGTTTCCGATTAAATCCAATGGGTTTGATCAATGGCGGCGTCGCCGGGGCCGGTTGGTGGGACAAGGTTCCGTCGAAATTTGAAGGATGGGGCGAGACCGAATTCAAGGCCGCCGGCTTTCGCGCCGTACCGCCCTGCGCCGTTCGCCGCGGGGCCTATATCGCGCCAGGCGTCGTGTTGATGCCCTCCTATGTCAATCTCGGCGCCTATGTCGATGAAGGCACAATGGTCGATACCTGGTCGACAATTGGCTCCTGCGCCCAGATAGGCAAGCGGGTGCATATCTCGGGCGGCGTCGGCATTGGCGGCGTTTTGGAACCCTTACAGGCCGGCCCCGTGATCATCGAGGATGACGTCTTCATCGGCGCCCGTTCGGAAGTTGCCGAGGGCGTCATCGTACGCACCGGCGCCGTGATCTCGATGGGGGTTTTCCTCGGCCAGTCGACCAAGATCGTCGACCGCGCCACCGGCGAAATCACCCGCGGCGAAATCCCGGCCTATTCGGTTGTTGTTCCAGGCACATTGCCCGACCCCAAGGGCGGACCATCACTGGCCTGCGCCGTGATCGTCAAACGCGTCGATGCCCAGACACGCTCAAAAACCTCGATTAATGAGTTACTTCGCTAGTTTCATCTGCCACTGGATCGTCTGAGTGCGGTGCCTCCACCGCCGATTTCAGGCCCATCCAGACCTCGATCCCGCGCGCCGCGGCAATGCCGGTCGAGAAACAGCCCTGCAGCAAATAGCCGCCCGTTGGCGCTTCCCAATCGATCATTTCGCCAGCAACGAAAACGCCCGGCAGGGCTTTCAGCATCAGGCCGATATCGAGGCCCTCGCGGGCAATGCCGCCGGATGAGGAA
Source organism: uncultured Maricaulis sp. (assembly GCF_963975345.1). Classification (NCBI taxonomy): domain Bacteria; kingdom Pseudomonadati; phylum Pseudomonadota; class Alphaproteobacteria; order Maricaulales; family Maricaulaceae; genus Maricaulis; species uncultured Maricaulis sp. Next base: position 8,264 of record NZ_CAXBGE010000002.1, read on the forward strand.
ATCGCCCTTTCCAGCCCGGTTTGACCAGTGATGGTCACCGGCGTCGCCTTGATCCGCCGTGCCAGATCGGCTGGCGCGATTGGCAATTCGCCGCTCTCGCGGAGCAGGCTGATCGCTTCGGGCGACAGGCCGGCCTTGCGAAGCGTATTGGCCAGTGACTGACCCTTTTTTGCGTCGCTGAGGCGGGCGATGACTTCAGCGATCTTGTGATTGGGCCGCAAGTCGATCGTCGCCGTCACCGGATAGCCGGTCGCCAAGGCCTTGCGGATCGGGGTCGAGAGCGCATAGACCGCGCCGCCTTCCAGCCCATAATTCGAGATCATCGCCTCGCCGCGCACGGTCTCGCCATTGAGGCTGATTGAGATTGTTTTCAACGGCTTGCCGGCAAAGCGTGATTTCATGATCTCGCTCCAGGCGATCTCGACACCGCAATTGGCCGCGGCGAAATCATCGATCTCGACATCGCGGCCGCGCAGGGCTTCAACCCAGCCGGCATCGGAACCCAGTTTAGGCCAGCTCGCCCCGCCCAGCGCCAGCAGCACCGCGTCAGGCTTGTCGACAACCAGATCGCCATCGGGCGTGTGGAACAGCAACTCACCGCTCTCGCCCCAGCCCGTCCATTGATGACGCAACCGAAACTCAACGCCTTGCTCTTCCAGCCGGGCAATCCAGGCGCGCAGTAGCGGCGACGCCTTCATCGTCTTGGGAAAGACGCGGCCGCTCGAGCCAACGAACGTCTCCTGCCCCAAGCTCTCAGCCCAGGCACACAGATCGGCCGGCGTGAAAACCTCCAGCCAGGACGACATCCAGTCCGCGGCCTCGCGATAGCGCGCGCCGAATGCCTCCCGGTCATCGCTATGGGTCAGGTTGAGCCCACCGCGTCCGGCCATCAGGAATTTGCGCCCCAGGGTCGGCATGCGTTCATAGACGGTGACGCCATGGCCGCGCGCGCTGAGGCGTTCCGCAGCGATCAGGCCGGCGGGGCCGCCACCAATGATGGCGATATGTTTGGGGGTTTGTTCGGTCATGGGCGGGTTCTAGTCGTTTCCTGGCGAAACAGCCAGAAATCCGCCCAGTGCGCTGATCCAGCCCTGTCACGGGGCGCCCGAATCTGATGCAATGCGCGTCAGATCAGGAAACATGAAGGATATTGCCGTGAGCGACGTGAAAACCAAAGCCAATCCGGATGCTGCCAATCCGGCCGCGCCCTACGGCTCCGCCAATAACCCGTCGGAATTCGATGTCCTCAAACGGCTCGACGCCAATGAGCCCTATTTCATCATCCGCGGCGGCGACCCCCTGTCAGACGCGCTGGTCGAGCTGCACGCCTATATCGGCGCCGGCCAGAGCGGCGCTGCCCATGACACGCTGGAACGCATCCTCGCCCTCACCGCCCAGCACCCGCCGCGCCCCGTAGGATCGCCCAAATATCGCGAAACCTTCAAGATCTCGATCTCGATGGAACGCTATCGCGAGACGCACGGTCGCGGGCATTAGGGTCTCAACGAGGTACATGTCCCTCACCCTGGGGCGAGGTCAGGTGCGCCTCAGCCGGGCTCTTCGTACTCAATGATCTGCCAGAGGATCCGGCGATCAGGCTCCGACGACGGGCCTTCCTGATTGGCATCAAAATACGCTCGGGTTGGATGCTGCACGGGCACCCTCCCGGCGCCGAAGCCCGTCACCTCGCCCGGGTTCGCACCGATGGGTTCATCCACGAGGAATTCATCATATCCGCTCCAGTTGAACGTCCGGCGCAGCGCGAAGTACCGCTCAATGATCCTCTCGTCGCGCGGTTGCTCCCCACTACGCATAACAGTGCGCCGCCCGCCATCGAGGATGACCAGCACGTAGTCCTGAGACTCAAGCAGGTGGCGCGGGTTAATGCCCTGAGTGGGCGACAGGGCGCAAGCTTCCAGGTAGGCCGCCCCGAGATAGCGGCTGGTCATGGGTTCACCGGGGTTCAGGCATCCGCCATTGCGATGGACCAGACGATAACCGCCGGGGTCGCTCAAAATTCCCCAGTGCTGATTTGTGGCGCCATTCACACACGGCTCACGGAAGACCCCGCCATCCGGGTGCCGCGCGAGACAATTGTACTCGATACCACGCACGATGAAGAGGAGTTCCTCGCCCGGCTGACTGACGCGTGGTGTGACGGCCGCGGTGGCTGTCACGTCCTTTTGCGCATCGGCGGCTGAGCCGAACAATGCGGCGATCGCAGCGATCACAATGGCGAAGTTTTTCATGAGGATGATCCACACCTTGGGTTTTCTCGGAGAGTTACCGCAGGGTGCGACGGCGTCACCCTAGGGGGCATGGCGCCGAACGCAACCCGCTCGCTCAAAGAAACCCAAATGGAATCAATACGGCGTGCCATCCTTGTGGACGAATGTGCCCGTGCCGGGCCGGTCATAGCGTTCCGGCAGGGCCTTCATATCGATATCGGGATAGTTGCAGGCATCCTCGTCGATGCGCGTACCGATGGCGATGAAGACGCAGTCGCTGGCGGATCGGTTGACCAGATGATGGCCATCCTCGACACCGGCGCGGAAGCCGGCGCAATCGCCTGGGCGCAGCACAGTTTCGCCGCCATCCATCACCAGCGTGACCTCGCCGACGAGAACCTGAACGAATTCATCCTCGTGGCTGTGCCAGTGGCGCTGTGACGACCAGGCTCCGGGCTCAAGCCGCACCTGGTTGACGCCGAACTGGGACAGGCCGGCAGCCTCACCGAGGCGGCGGACATGGCGTCTTTTGCATGGCTCGTTGATGGGTGTGGGATAGCCGCATTTCGAACTTTCATCGACATCGCTGACGGCGAACGTGCTCATGGCTGCATCCTCGTTCTGGCGCGGCCGGGCGAACCGGCTATGTTTCGATTATGAACACACAACACGATCTTTCCAATCCGCTCGCGCTCGCCCAACGCCTGATCCGCTGCCGCTCGGTGACGCCGGCCGATGCCGGGGCGCTGGATGTGGTGCAACAGGCACTGGAAAGCCTCGGCTTTGCCTGCCGGCGTCTGCCCTTCGGCGAGATCGACAATCTCTATGCTCGTCGCGGCACGGCCTCGCCCTGTTTCATGTTCGCCGGCCATACCGATGTCGTGCCCTCGGGCAATGACGCCAAATGGAGCCACCCGCCTTTCGCGGCCGAAGCGATCGACGGTGTATTGTGGGGGCGCGGCGCGGCCGACATGAAGGGCGCCATCGCGGCGATGATCGCTTCCGTCCAGCGCTTGCTGAGCGAAGACGGCGAACCGGACGGCTCGATCGCCTTTCTGATCACCGGCGATGAAGAGGGCATGGCGATCAACGGCACCAAGGCTGCTCTGGCGCAGCTCGCTGACGAGGGCGAGAGCTTTGATCATTGTCTGGTCGGAGAGCCGACCAATCCGACCGCGATGGGCGAGACGATCAAGTCGGGCCGGCGCGGCAGTCTCAATTGCCAGATTTCCATCACCGGCCGCCAGGGCCATGTCGCCTATCCGGAGCGTGCCGAGAACCCGATCCCTGTCCTGCTCACCCTGCTCGGCCGCCTCACGGCGCGCCTGCTCGATGACGGCGCGGAAAATTTCCAGCCTTCGAATCTGGAGCTCACCAGCATCGATGTCGGCAATCCAACCACCAATGTGATCCCGGGCCATGCCGAGGCGCGCTTCAATATCCGCTTCAATATCGCCCATACCGGCGACGAGTTGACCCGCTGGATTGAGGATGAGGCGGCCCTGGTGGCGCTGACCTTCGATGGCGAAGTGGTGTGCGATATCCACGTCACCGGTGAGGCTTTCCTGACCCCGGCCGGCGAATTCACAACGCTGTTGCAAGACGCGATCGAGGCGGAGACGGGCCGCCGCGCCGCGCTCACCACCGGCGGCGGCACCAGCGATGCCCGCTTCATTCACCACTACGGACCGGTTGCCGAATTTGGCCTGGTCGGCGCCAGCATGCACAAGATCGATGAATGCGTGCCCGTCGCCGATATCGAGACGCTGACGCGGATCTATACCCGCATCCTGACGGCCTATTTCACGGACACGCCGGCATGATGCGTCTGGTCGCCGAAGCCTGGCTGGCGCTGCAAGGCGTCTGGCGCATCGTCACGTTCAAGGATGGTTGGGAATCCAGTTTCGACACCTCGATGGGCGGACTCTGGCACTCCTTTTCCGCCGCCATTTTCGCACTACCACTGGTCGCGCTGATCCTGCTCAGCGCCTGGCACGGCTCAGCCGGCGAGCGCAGCTATGGGCTCGAAGACCTGCTCGTCTACTCACTGTCCTGGGTGGTGTTTCCGTTCGCGGCCTCGCTGGCGGCGCACATTGTCGGTGCGCGCGGACGCTGGGCAGCTTGGGTGGTACTGCACAATTGGAGCTCGATCCTGCTGTTCGCGGTGCAGGCCAGCTTCTGGACGCTCTTCCTCGCCGGGCTGATCAATATCCAGATCCTCGGCATCATGTCCGGCCTGTATGGCTATCTGCGCATTCTGGTGCATTGGCGCATCGCCTATATCGCACTGGGCACGCCAACCATCACCTCGGCGGCGGCCTGTGCCGTACCGATCCTGGCGGCGAAGATCATGGTGATCCTGATTTCGCTCGCGATGGCACCAGCCATCCCCGCCGGATAGCGCGAGCGATCAGTCCGGATAATCAACCGCTACCAGATACAACCCGTCCGACGGGGCGACCGGGCCGCAGCGCTTGCGATCTGCGGCATCAAGCGCGGCCTTGAAATCACGCACCGACCATTTGCCAACCCCGACCTCGACCAACGAGCCGACGAAGGATCGCACTTGGCGGTGGAGGAAGGAGCGCGCCGAACAGGTCACTTGAACTTCTTCGCCAATGCGCGAAACGCGGATCTCGTCGAGGGTCTTGACCGGGCTTTCCGCTTGGCATTGCGCATCGCGGAAGGTCGAAAAATCATGGCTGCCGACCAGGGTCTGGGCGGCGGCATGCATGGCGTCGCTGTCGAGCTGCTGCGGCACGCGCCAGATCTGGCCCTTGTCGAGGGTCAGCGGCGAGCGACGGTCGATCAGGCGATAGAGATAATGCCGCTTGGTGGCGGAGAAGCGCGCATGGAATTCCTCGGTGACTTTCTCGGCATCGAGCACGGCAATCGGGTCGGGGCGGAGATGGTGATTGAGGGCATCGCGCACCCGGTCACAGCGCAAATCCTTGTCCAGATCGAGATGCGCCACCTGCCCCAGCGCATGCACACCGCTATCGGTGCGCCCGGCGCCTTGCACGATCACCGGCGCGCCGTTGAGCGCTTCGGCCGCGCGTTGCAGCGAGCCCTGCACGGAGGGCCCGTGATCCTGCCATTGCCAGCCGTAGAACGGCGTGCCGTCATATTCCAGCGTGAGCTTGTAGCGCGGCATCAGCGCAGCACCGTTCCGGCCGGCACCGAGGTGCCCCGCAGAAAGTCCTGCGCCTTCATCGCGCCCTTGCCCTCGCGCTGCAGCCGCATCAGGCGCAGGGCACCGGTGCCGCAAGCGATCAGCAACTCATCATCAAGCGCCGTGCCCGGCACGCCCTCGCCAGACTCACTGGCGGCCAGCAAGACCTTGACCCGAACCGGCCCCTTCTCGGTCGCCAGTTCGAACCAGGCACCGGGGAAAGGCGAGAGGCCGCGGATATGCGGTGAGAGTTCGCTGGCCGGCCGCGACCAATCGATGCGCGCTTCTTCCGGTGTGATTTTCCTGGCGTAAGTGACGCCCACTTCCGATTGCGCCGACGCTTGCAATGAGCCGCGCTCCAGCGCCGCCAGTGCCCGAGACCACATCAGGGCGCCAGCATCCATCAGCTTGTCATGCAGGCTGGCAGCGGTGTCGGTTTCGCTGATCGCCACCGTCTCGGAGAGCAGGATCGGGCCGGTATCGAGGCCGGCTTCCATTTGCTGGATCTGCACACCGGTGACTTGGTCACCGGCCATGACCGCCCGCTGGATCGGGGCCGCGCCGCGCCAGCGTGGCAGCAAGGATCCGTGCAGATTGAGGCAACCCAGGCGCGGCGCATCGAGGGCGCGCTGTGGCAGGATTTGCCCGAAGGCGACGACGATGGCGGCATCGAGATCGAGCGACTCGAACTCGTCGAGCACCGCATCATCCTTAAAGCTGCCAGGGGTTGAAACCGGGATTCCCAGCACTTCGGCGAGCTGATGCACCGGCGTTTTCTGTTCCGACTGGCCGCGCCCGCGCTTGCGCGGCGGCTGGGTATAAACGCGCACGATCTCGTGGCCCGCTGCGGCGATCTCGGCCAGCGAGCGAACGGCGAAGTCGGGCGTGCCCATAAAGGCGAGGCGGAGCGTCATGCGCGGCAGGTTCCCATCAAAATCAATCGAATTCTTCCCGCTGTCTTAACTTTGATATAGGTTGACCGCCAAGCAGGAGCGACACCATGACACGATCACCCGGCATGCTCATCGCCCTCGTTTTCGGACTCTTGGCGCTCGGCGCCTGTGCAGTATCAGCGCCAGACGCTTCGTCAAGCGATCCGCGTCAATCGGCGGAGATTGGCGGTATGTGCGGCGGGATGATGGGCATTGGTTGCGCCGATAGCGGTGCCTATTGCCGCTACGAGCAGACAGCTCAATGCGGCGCGGCGGACCAGTCCGGCATCTGCACGCCCATGCCACAAGCCTGCACCCGCGACTACCGCCCCGTGTGCGGTTGTGATGGCCAGACCTATGGCAATGCCTGCACGGCGGCAGCGGCTGGCGTCAGCGTGGTGCGGGACGGGCAATGCGAGGCTGACGGCAGCTAGCCACCCCAGGGCGCCGGTGGGACATCGACCGGATGGGTCAGATCGAAGCTGACTTCGAAATGACGTTCCGGGCGATCGAGGGCATAGGTCAGCGCCGTATCGGTCAGCGCGACCGTCCAGACATTGGTCACTGAAACCTCAAGGCCTTCGCGCTCGAACAGGTCCTTCGAGAACTGGTCGGCCGGGAATTCGGCGCGGCCATCGACCGGCGGCGTGATGGTGGAACCGCCATACATGGTCACGGCATCCTCGCTGCCGTCTTCATGTCGATGATCGTGCTGCAGGCGCAGGCCATCCGTCTCACGGGTGATCAGCCAAGTGCGCGAGCGATCGTCGCCGACATGAAGCGGGATGCGAAGTTGGGCGTTGCTGCAATCTCGGAAATGGATGGTGAGCGTCTCGGCCGCCCAGTCGGCATCGCGCGGATCATCGCTGGTGACCTGGCCCTCAAAGGCCTGGCCGCAATACTGCGACAGCTCGGCGAACATGTGCTCGCCGCCGCGCGGCGATAATGGCGCACTACAGGCGGCGAGGCTTATCAGACCGAGCGCGGCGCTGGCATGGATCAGTTTCATCACGACAATCCCCTTGAAATCATTTCACAACGATCCCGCGCCCGTCCGTGCTGGTCAAGCGACAAGCGATCCTGTCCGCAGCGGAAACAATGCTTTTCGCCCGGATAGCTGTTTTCCCGCCGGCAAGGGCCTATTTTAAAGCTCAAGCCAGCCCGCAGGAGCGCATCATGACCGCTACGACCAAGACCAAAGCCCGCCGCATCAGCCAGATCTCGCGCGGCGTGCCCACTTCCGACGGTGCCGGCGTCAAGCTGACCCGCATGCTCGGTCATCAGGGGCTGGATTACCTCGACCCCTTCCTGATGCTCGACCAGTTCCGGTCTGATAATCGCGACGACTATATCGCCGGCTTTCCGAGCCATCCGCATCGCGGTTTCGAGACTGTCACCATCATGCTCGATGGCCGCATGCGCCATGGCGACAACAAGGGCCATAAGGGCGTGATCGGACCCGGTGGCATCCAGTGGATGACGGCCGGGCGCGGCATCGTCCATTCCGAAATGCCCGAGCAGGAAGATGGCCGCATGTGGGGCTTCCAGCTCTGGGTCAATTTGCCCGCCAAGCAGAAGATGACGACGCCGCGCTACCAGGAATTCGATGCCGACCAGATCCCCGTCGAGGATCGCGCCAGCGGCCCGGTCCGCATACTGGCCGGCAGCAGCGCCAGCGGCACCACCGGTCCGGTCGAACAGATCGCGACCAAGCCGCTTCTGCTCGACGTCTCGCTTGAGCCAGGTGCCGTATTCACCGAGGCCGTGCCGGCCGGGCATACCGTTTTCATCTCGGTCTATATGGGCGAGGTTTCCGCCGGCAGCGAGACCGTCAAGGATCCAGACCTGGCCGTGCTGACCAATGGCGATGCCGTGGAGTTGAAGGCGGGGCCCAAGGGCGCGGGCTTCCTGCTCGTGGCCGGCCAGCCGCTGGGTGAACCGGTCGCGCGCTATGGTCCCTTCGTGATGAACACCCAGGCCGAGCTGCAACAGGCGGTGACGGATTTTCAGGCGGGTCGGTTCTAGGCTGCCCGCCGCAACCACACCGCGCGCCAACCCAAACCCGCCAGGGCGATGAGGCAGAAGACGGCGCCGGCGTGGAAGGTCCATGACGGGCCGAGCCGGTCCCAGATCAAGCCAGCCAAGCCGCTCGCCACCAGCATGGCGAGGCCGCTGACCAGGTTGAAGAAGCCAAACGCGGTGCCGCGCAGATCTGCCGGCGCCGCGTCGGCGACCAGCGTCGCCAACAAGCCTTGGGTCATGCCCATATGCACGCCCCACAGCGCGACACCGGCCAGTACCACGCCCCAGGAATCATTGATGCCGAGCACGAGGTCGGCGGCGATCAACACGACCAGGCCGAGCGCCAGCAGGGTTGAGCGGCTCATCCGGTCGGACAGCCTGCCAAACGGGTAGGCCGTGAGCGCATAGACGACATTCATCGCCACCATCACCAGGGGCACAAGTGCCACCGGCACGCCGCCCGCCTGTGCTCGCAGCACCAGAAAGGCTTCGCTGAACCGCGCCAGAGTGAAGACGGCACCAATCCCCACCACCCACCAATAGGCCGCGCTCAGCCGCACAAGATTTTCGCGCCGGATCGGGTTGGTGCGCGGCGCTTCATTTTTGGTCTTCGGTTCGCTTACCCCAACCAGCAACAAGGCGACGGCCAAGCCGCCGGGTATCACCGCAACCCAGAAGACGGCGCGAAAATCATTCGCCCACAACAGCATCAATCCCACCGCCAACAAAGGCCCGACAAAGGCGCCGACCGTGTCGAGCGCCTGCCGCAGACCGAAGGCGGCGCCGCGCATCCCGACCGGTGTGACATCGGCGATCAGCGCATCACGCGGCGCGCCGCGAATGCCCTTGCCGACGCGGTCGAGCATGCGCGCGGTGAAGACCAGCCCGGTTGTGGGTGCGAGCGCAAACAGCGGCTTGCTCAGCGCGCCAAGCGAATAGCCGATCACGGCCAGTCCCTTGCGCTTGCCGAGATAATCGCTCAGCGCGCCAGAAAAGATTTTGACGATCAGCGCCGTCGATTCCGCCAGCCCTTCGATCAGCCCGACCACAAACACGCTCGCACCCAGTGTCGTGACCATGAAGATCGGCAGCAGCGAATGCACCATCTCCGAAGAGACATCCATCAACAGGCTGACAAAGCCGAGAACCCACACGCTTGCGGGCATTTTGGGCAAGGGATGCGCGGCGGATTTGTGCATGGGCGGTTTCTGGTAAGGAAATAACCGCTCTCAGTCCTGCAGCGGAGGACCAGACTTCACCGTTCGACGCCGCATATCAAGCAGACAATGCGTAGGCTGAAAGTCCTCAGGCCGCGTCTTCGCGGGACTTGTCTTTTTCCAGTTTTTTGACCCTTTGCACCGCCCGCTGGCGTTTCAGGCGCGAGAGGTAGTCGATGAAGAGGACGCCTTCCAGATGGTCCATCTCGTGCTGGATACAGACGGCAAACATGCCCTCGGCGATCTCTTCGCGGGGCTGGCCGTCATAATCGAGATATTTGATCTTGATCCGGTCGGGGCGCTCGACCTCGTCAAACACGGTCGGCACTGACAGGCAGCCCTCTTCATAGGGCTCCAGATTGTCGGACGGGTCGGACAGGACCGGATTGACGAAATAGCGCGGATCGGGCGCCTCGCCCGATTTGGCCAGATCCATCACGATGACGCGCTTGGGCACGCCAACCTGGATCGCGGCCAGACCGATCCCATCGGCGGCATACATGCTCTGCAGCATGTCATCCATCAGATCGCGCAACTTGTCGTCCACCTTGGCAACGGGTTTGGACACCAGTTTCAGGCGCGGATCGGGAACAACGAGGATTTCTCTGATAGCCATGCTCCCTAGATAGGGCGAGCGGGTTAGCGAATCAAGAATCCGACGCTTCGTCGTCCGCCACCGGGGCAGCCAGGGCTCGCGGCGCTTCGTCGAACGACACGTCGTCGATATCTACTGCATCGAGATATTCCTCCGGCAAGGATTTGCGCGCCTTGGCACCGAGCGATTTGAGCTTCTCGGTCTGGCCGACGATATTTCCAGCACCTTCGGTCAGCTTGTTCTTGGCGGCCCGCCAGGCTGTGTCGGCCCTGCCGAGATTGACGCCGATCGAATCGAGATCGGTGACGAAACCATGGAATTTGTCGTACAGCCTGCCAGCACGATCGGCGATTTCCAGCGCGTATCGATTCTGTTTGTCGATGGCCCAGAGGTTTTGAACGGTCCGCATCGCCATCATCAGAGTCGTTGGGGTCGCAATCATCACATTGCGCGCCGCTGCATCGAGCGGCAATGTCGGATCATTGTTCAGCGCCAGGGTCGTCGCGCCCTCCAGCGGGACAAACATGATCGTGAAATCGACCCCCTGGTAGAGATCGCCATAATCCTTCCCGCTCAACTCTTTCACGTGCGCCCTGAATGAGACGAGGTGGGCTTTCAACGCCGCGCCACGAACTTCCTCGGTGGCGTCTTCCGCACTGAACCGATTGAAGGCCTTGAGCGAGACCTTGGAGTCGATGACGAGCTTTTGCTTGCCCGGCAGCTCGACAACCACGTCCGGACGCAGCCGGGTACCGTCCGACAGGGTTTCGCTCTGTTGAACGAAAAATTCCTGCCCCTTGCGAAGCCCCGCCTGCTCGAGAATGCTCGACAGCAGCAGCTCGCCCCAATCGCCCTGAACCTTCGAGGACGAGGTGAGCGCATTGGTCAGATTCTTCGCGTCCTGGGACATCTGGGTCGCGTCCTTGCGGACGATATCCATCAACGCCTTGATTTCACCGGCGTGATTGGAGCGTTCCTTGGCATCCGTCTCCACCTTGGTGCGAAAATCGACCAACTGGTCACGCAAGGGCTTGAGCAAAACCTCGATCCCTGCGGCGCCCTTCTTGTTCAGCTCGGCACCACTGGTTTTGATGATTTCGTCTGCGGTGAGTTTGAACGTTTCGTTCAGACGTACGCGTGCCTTCTCGTGTGCCTGTTCAAGCGCGATGAGCTTTTCATCATGGTGCCGGATCGTTGTATCATACTCGGCCTTCAGGCTGGCAAAATCGGCGGCCAGCTTGCTCCTTTTCGCCTCCAGCGCCTCGGTCTTGGTCCGCAGCCGGTCGCGCTCCTCCACCACCGTCTCGGTGCGCGCGATGGCCTCGCGTGCCTGCAGCAGTTCGGCCGTTTGGCGTTCGGTCATGCCACGCAGGGCGTCGCGTTCCTGTTTCAACTCGTTGATTTGCGCCGACTCGCCGGCAGCAGCGGATGCCGGCTTACGCACCAGCAGCAGCACCAGGAGCACGATCGCAAGCGCGAGCCCGGCGAGCAGAAGAAGATTGGCGATATCCATGGCATGGGTCCGAATCTGATTGGTCGAGCCGAGCCTAACATGCCGGCCCGGACAAAAGCTGTCGCCTGCAATTAGGCGCGATCTTTTCGGCCCGCAACTTGCGTCTCCCACCTCAAGCGAAGCCGGGGAAGCGAAATGACCGTACGGATCGTCCCGATCGAGGACATTACAGACCAGATGATCCTCAATTGGAACAGCTGGGCAGCGCCATCCGGGCGTCTGATCAGTCCGTATTTGCGCTTTGAATTCACCCAATCCGTCGCCCGCGCCCGCAAGGATGTGCGCGTCGCGTTGTTCGAAGAGCATGGCGAGGTCATCGGCTTCTTCCCGCATCATCTGGCACGCGAGGGCGTCGTCCGCCCGGTCGGCGCACCGATGAGTGATTATCAGGGCATTATCGCAGCACCGGGCCAGGTGCTCGATCCGGTCGCGGCGCTGGCCGCCGCGCGCGGCTCCGCCCTCGTCTTCGACAATTGGTGCGGAGCCCACACGGGCCAGGCCGGTGACACGCGTAGTTTAGACGGTTCAACCATCGTGGACCTCGCCGATGGCGCCGACGCATTTTTCGCCGCTCGCACCGCAGAGTTTTCCTCGCACTTCCGCAAGACGGCGCGGTTGCAGCGCAATGCCGAGCGCGATTTCGGACCGGTTCGTGTGGAGCTGGGCGACCCCGACGGACAAATGTTTGACCGTCTGTGCCGCTGGAAGCAGGAACAATACCGCAAGACCGCCAAGCTCGATGTGTTCGGGATCGACTGGGTCCAGGCCGTGCTGGCCGACCTGCGCCAGAGCGAGGGCGGCGAATTTGGCGGACTAACGGCTGCGCTCTGGTTTGGTGACCGGCTCGCCGCGGTCGAGTTTGGGCTCGTGGCCGACGATGTCTATCATTCCTGGTTCCCCGCCTATGACCCGGAACTGTCCAAGTATTCTCCCGGACTGCTGCTGATGCACGGGCTGTTTCGCGAGGCCTGTCAGCGCGGCGTCAGGCGGGTCGATCTAGGTGCGGGCGGCGGGCACTATAAAAAATACTATCGCAGTTACGACGTGCCACTGGCCCAGGGTCGCACCTTGCGGCCGGGTTTGGCATCCTTGGGCATTCGAAGCTGGGAAATGGCCGAGTCTGCGGCGCGCGTAATGCCCGAAAAATTCGCCGAAATTCCGGTCCGGCTGCGCCGGCGCTGGTCGCAGGCCTGCGCCTTCGAAGCGAAGCTCACGCCACGTCTGGCCAGCTTCGCCCGGGCTTTCTCGCTCTAACCGCGCCAATCCAGAAGGCGCCGGCCCTCAGCATAATTCCGGATCAGATAAATTGCTGGCGTATCGAAGGCTGCGACCAGAATTTTGACAATTATCTGGCCGAGAATCAGGCTGCCGATCGCCGCCAAAGGCACCGTGCCGAGAAATCCGACACAGATGAAGATCACACTGTTGAGCATTTGCGACACCATGGTCGAGATATTATTACGGAACCAGAGCCGATTCTTGCCAGCGTCGCGTTGCTGGAAATAGTGATAAATCAGAACGTCCGCGCTGGCGCTGATACCGAAAGCAACCATGCCGGCAATATTGAGCCGGTTGCTGCTCGACATGACTGAAGCGAAGGCGGATTGGCGCTCGGGGGTCCAATTATCGGCGACGGTGATGAAGCTGAACACGTCCTCGGCGTGAACCGCGTAAAGCACCAGGACGATCATCAACACCCGCATCACGAGTCCGACCAGCACCACACAAAGCGCGTAACTGCGGCCCCAGACCTCGCTGATCGCGTCGGTGGCCAGATAAGTCAGCCCGAAGGCGATGGTGCCTGCAGGCACCAGCACGGACAGACCGCCGAAATGGAATTCCTGGAGCTTGATCGCCGTCATGGCGGCGAGCACCAAGCTCACCATGAACAGGCCGATACAAAAGAAAAGCGTGATGGCCTTGCGCGTCAGACGACCGGCATCATGCAGGCTTCGCTCAGAATCGTCCTGCATGCCCCATCGACCTCCTCCAGCTTGCGGCATCGACCATAGAGCGATTTGGTTTTCTGAACAGGCTTGATTATACCGCCGCGCGGCTGCGAAAAGCCGCCGCCAACGTGCCGTCATCGAGATAATCGAGTTCGCCACCAACCGGCACACCGCGGGCCAAGGATGTGACCGAAACACCGGTTGGCTGCAACTTGTCGGCGAGATAATGCGCCGTGGTCTGACCATCAACTGTGGCGTTGAGCGCCAGCACGATCTCGACGATTTCCTCGCGCGCGGCGCGTTCGATCAGCTTGGTGATATTGAGATCGTCGGGCCGCACACCGTCGAGCGCCGATAACACGCCGCCGAGCACGTGATAGCGACCTTTAAAGGCGCCAGCCCGTTCGAGCGCCCACAGATCGCCGACGGTCTCAACGACGCACAGCGCGGCGGGCTGCCGGCCGGGCGAGGCGCAGACGGCACAGGGATTGGTCACATCGAGATTGCCGCATTCGCCGCAGGCGCCGATCTTGTCGGCGGCGTCGGCCAAGGCTTCGGCGAGCGGACGCATCAGGCTGTCACGCTTGCCAAGCAGGTGCAGGGCGGCGCGGCGAGAGGAGCGTGGGCCGAGGCCTGGCAGCTTGGCGAGCAGGGCCATCAGGCGTTCGATTTCTGGGCCGGCGGAGGCGGTGCGCATCAGGTCTACTCCGGTCGCGTTAGATAGGCGGTGACATACCGGGCGGTAACTGCAAACCACCTGTTACGTCCTTCATAACTTCCTGCTGCATCGCTTCCATCTTGCGCTTGGCGTCGTTGTGCGCCGCCATCACCAGATCTTCAACGACTTCGCCCTCGGCCGGGTTGAGCAGAGACGGGTCGATCGACAAAGCGCGCATTTCGCCCTTGCCGCTCAGGGTCAGCGTCACCAGACCGGCACCGGCTTCACCGACGACCTGGCTGGCACCGAGTCTTTCCTGCGCTTCGGTCATTTTCTGCTGCATGGCCTGGGCCTGCTTCATCAATCCCATCAGGTCAGTCATGCGCGATTCTCCGCTTGCTTGGTCTCATCGTCTGGTTCGGTTTGGGCAGCCTCGATAACGCGGACAATTTCGGCGCCAGGGAAGAGGCGCATCGCCTCCTCGACGGCGGGATCGCTGCGGATATCGGCCATTCTTTCCTGCTTGCCGCGCTGACGGCGTTCTGACCAGGTCTCGGCGCCCTTGGCATTGGCGTCGGCGAGGATCATCCAGCGCGTCTCGGTCCATTCCTGCAAGCGTTTGGACAGACGCTGCGCCAGATCGGAGGGGGCATCCTCGGCCGGCTGATAGGTCATCGCACCGGGCTTGAACGAAACCGGGCGGACACAACGTTCGACGTCGAGTTGCAGGATGATGTCGCGGCGCTCCTGCAACATCGCGATCAGGTCTTCGAACGAGCCGGGGCCCTGCTGGATCGCTGCTGTCTCGGCGGGTTCCGGCGCGGTACCGGCCTCGGCCGGGCTGGCTGGCTCGGCCGGCGCAGCGGCCGGCTCAGGCTTTCCCGGCGCCTCCCTGTCAGCCGCCGCTGGCGGTTGGCTGGCGAGCAGGCGGGCCGCGTCTTCCGGCGGTGGCAACATCGACGCCGCAACCATGCGCAACAGCGTCATCTCGGCGGCCGCCAGCGGGTCGGGCGCAGTGCGCACATCTTCCAGACCGGTGAGCAGGAGTTTCCACAGTCGTGTCAGCTGGGCCAGGCTTTGACTTTCGGCAATCACGGCCAGACGCTGTACCGTATCGGCAGCCTCACCGAGATCGGCGCCGGAGCCGACCGCTTTCACCCGAGAGGCGGCGTGGACATAATCGAGCAGATCGCGCGTCACCACGACCGGATCACCGCCGGCATCATAAAGCGAGGACAGCTCGGCCAGCGCTTCCTTGGTGCGGGCAGCCAGCGCGTGTTCGAGCAGGTCGAGCACACGGGCGCGGTCGGCCAGACCGAGCATGTCGCGGATCTGGATCGCGGTCACCGGACCATCGGCCTCGGCGCCCTGGACAATCGCTTGGTCGAGCAGCGACAGGCCATCGCGGACCGAGCCTTCGGCGGCGCGGGAAATCAGCGACAGGCCATCGCGATCAATGGCGGCCGATTCGAGGCCGCAAATCCGCTCGAGATGATTGGTCAGAACTTCGCGATCAATCCGCTTGAGATCAAAACGCTGGCAGCGCGACAGCACCGTCACGGGGACTTTACGGATCTCGGTGGTGGCGAAAATGAATTTGGCGTGCTCGGGCGGCTCCTCCAGCGTCTTCAACAGGGCGTTGAAGGCCTGGTTCGAGAGCATGTGAACTTCGTCGATGATGTAAACTTTATAGCGCGCCGAAACCGGGGCGTAGCGGACGCCCTCGAGGATTTCGCGGATATCGCCGACCCCGGTGCGCGAGGCGGCATCCATCTCCATCACATCGACATGGGCCGAGCGCGCGATGGCATCACAATGCTCGCCGCGAACATCGAGCTTCATGGAGGGCTGGTTGATCTCGGCATTGCGGAAATTCAACGCCCGCGCGATCAGACGCGCGGTCGTCGTCTTGCCGATCCCGCGCACGCCGGTGAGCATATAGGCATGAGCGATGCGGCCGGCGGCAAAGGCATTGGTCAGCGTGCGCACCATCGCGTCCTGGCCAATGAGATCTTTGAAGGTGTCGGGACGGTATTTGCGCGCCAGGACCTGATAGCCGGGAACAGGGCCAGCCGTGGGCAGATCGAGCCCCGGCATCAGCGCCTCCGCTGCGCCTGTCTCGTCGGATGGCAGCGGCGTATCGTCCATATCGGCTCGCTTGACTGAAAAACTCCTGGCGCCGGACCCGATTTCGCCGGGCCTGATTGCGCTGATCTGAGTGGAAGACCGGACAGCGACCCGTGCCAAAACTCGTTACGGCTGCTTCCTTCCGGACCTGACCGGGTTGGCGAGGAGCTCGTCCACCGCCGATCTTCCGCTGTCTATATCGCAAGCCGGGCGGGATGGTGCAAGTCGGGGCATCACTCTGGCCGGTGAAAACAGCGCGCATCGATGGGGCCTGCAGCACCGACGCACCCCACACGCCCTTCGCCATCAGCAGAGCGCCCGCCCCGACGCGCTAACGCCGGCCCGGAATCAATAGGCGGATTGGGGACTTCTATTTCCGGGCAGCCCGTTGAAGCCGCTATGGAACCCTTGTAAGCCTCCTCCTGCTGTCAATCTCTCCCAACCCGGATTTTGCCATGAGTGACCGTTCCATCCTGATCAATCGCGCGCCGCTGGTGTTTGCCGGATCACCGCTTGATCGCGGCGAGCTGCTGCGCCGCGACGCGAACAAGCTCGCGGCCCAGGCCGAACGGGAGAATGCTTGGACGATGGTCCTGTTTCGCGGCCTGCCGGGAATCGCTGACGGTGGCGCGCTGGGCTGGATGAAGCTCGATGACTGCACCCGGCTTTATGGTCCTGCGCTGTTGCAAGTCTATCTCGGCGAATTGCGTGGGGATCCGGTCTTTGCGACCGAATTATTGCAGGAACCGTCAGTGGAGGCCGACTTCGCTTTCATGGATGCGCGCCAGGCCGCGATGGCGCTGAGCCAAAGCGAAGCGGCAATCTTCGCCCATGCCAAGGCGCTGCTCGCCTGGCATGAGCGCAATGGTTTCTGCGCCAATTGCGGCGCAGCGACCGCGATTGTTTCCGGCGGGGCGAAGCGGGTTTGCGGCGACTGCCAGGCCGAGCATTTCCCACGCGTTGATCCTGTCGTGATCATGCTGGCTGTGGACGGCGAGCATTGCCTGCTCGGCCGGCAGGCGAGCTGGCCGCCAGGTATCTGGTCGGCGCTGGCCGGATTTGTCGAGCCAGCGGAAACCATCGAAGAGGCCTGTGCCCGCGAATTGCATGAAGAAGCCGGCATCATCGCCGATATTGCCGCCACGCGCTATGTGATGGCCCAACCCTGGCCCTTTCCCTCATCCTTGATGATCGGCTTGGTCGCGCCGGTCACAACAGCCGAGATCAAGGTTGATCGCAATGAGCTCGAGGATGCGCGCTGGTTCAGCCGCGACGAGGTCCGCGCCATGCTTGCCGGCGAACATGCCGAGGCACAATTGCCGCCCTCGGTCGCCATTGCACGGCGCTTGGTCGAATTATGGGCTGACAGGGAAATCTGAGGCCGCGTCACCACCTCCAGAGCGCGCCCAATGAAAAGGGCCGCACGCTCAGCGCACGGCCCTCTCCCATTATCGGTTCGACCCGATTAGCCGCCGAAGCGACGCACATAGCTGACACCATAGACGTCAGAACTGCCACCATCTTGATAGTCGAAATTGGTGTAGTCCAACCGGACGCCATTACGGCCGTCGATCAGGTATTCGCCGCCAACGCCATAAGCCCAGGCATCAGAGTCGGCGCTGGCCGAGAAGCCAGGAACGCTCGCGTCGATCTGCGAGTTGGTATAGCCGGCGCGCAGGAAAACATTGCCGTGTTCATTGCTGAACGGACGCACAACACCGAACACGCCAACAGCGTAGTCGAGGCTGACATCGGCCGTCGTGCCGAGCACGGTCACGCTGTCGTCGCCGACACCGATATTGGCTTGGCCTTCGACACCGAAATACTGGTTGAAGTCATAGCGACCACGAAACACGACGGAATCGAGATCAACACCGTCACCGCTAAATCGCTCATAGCCGGCGCCGAGGGTGTAGCTTGCGTCCTGGGCCTGCGCGATCGAACCGAGCGCGAGAACCGAGAGGGAAGCAGCGAGAATGGAACGCATCATGATGATATAACCCTAGCTTACATACTTGTAATGCACGCGACATGCGTGCTTTCGAGAGTTTTGATTTCGCCCCGCTCTCCCGCATTTTCAAGGCTGTGAATGTGGCACTTCTGCGGCAAATACAGTCTGTAGCCAGCCGGGGCCGCGAGGTCGGATTTTCCCAGATAGGGCAAGTGGGAAGGCGGGCGCACGCCCGCAAGGGGGCCGCAGATATCGCGCATGTACTTGGGATAGACGGGTAATGCGGCGTGATACCGCATGCACAAGAACACCCTGGCCTGTTGCCTGTAGGCGCGGCGCATGCCAAACACGGCTCCAACTTTCGGCTAAATCGTAACGGGGGCGTCGATGGGCGATCTCTTCTTTAACAAGATTGCTGGCGTCATTATTGGCGGCATTCTTGCCATTCTGGTCATCACTGAAGTCGGGCATATGCTGGTGAAATCCCACGCACCCGAGGCGCTGACGGCCGAGAACACGGCTTATCCGGTCAACTGGGCTGCGCTTGAGAGCGGCTCGGCAACGACGGAACAGGCCGTTGTCGCAGGCCCGACCGATTACGGTCTGTTGCTCGCGAGCGCGGATGCCAGCGCCGGCGAACGCGTCGCCCGCCGATGCCAGTCCTGCCATAATTTTGAGAATGGCGGCGCCAACGGCACCGGTCCACACCTTTGGGATGTCGTCGGCCGCCAGATCGCGAGCGTGCCAGACTTTAATTACAGCGACGCCCTGCACGCCCTTGGCGGCGCTTGGGATTATGCGCGCTTGAACGCTTTCCTCGAAAGCCCGGCCCGTTATGCACCAGGCACGGCGATGACCTTTGCCGGCTTGCGTGACGAAGGCCAGCGCATGGACCTGATCGCCTATCTGCGCAGCCTTTCAGAAGCGCCTGTTGCTTTGCCTGATCCACTGCCAGTTCAGACTGCGGCCGCTGTCGACACGGCCGTGACAGACGCTGCGGCTGCCACGGACATACCTGCGACGCAGGATGCCACAGCGCCTGCTGAAGTCCCGGGCGAAGGCCATTAGGCCTCAAACGCACTGAGTACAAAAAGGCCCCCGGAACATCAGTTCCGGGGGCCTTTTTCTGCCCGAAACCCAGCTTGAATCTGGACGTCAGACCGGGCGAAAAATCTTGCGGACCGGGGCATGCCCTTCCCGGATGCGTTGCTCCGCCTCATCGAAGGCTTCCAGCGTTACATCCATCCAATGGCCATTGGCGTGCAGAAGATGTTCGCTATCGGTCATGATGCCGACATGGCCTGGCCAGAAGACGACATCGCCGCGCTCACGCGTTGGGCTCTGGGTCACATCGGTCCAGCTGGCCGCGAGGTGCGCCTCCTGTTGATCCGAATCGCGCGGCACCGGGATGCCGGTCGCCAACAAAGCCATCTGCACCAAGCCCGAGCAGTCCAGCCCGAGACTTTCCTTGCCGCCCCACAGATAGGGTGCGCCGAGAAAGGACTCCGCGACCGCGACGAAATCGTCGGCATGCTCGTCCAGCGGCGCGGCGTGCGGGGTGAAGACCCAGCCCAGACCGATCGCCTCGACATAGCGGCTCTCGCGGCGGCCCGCCCTGAAACTGCAATTCAGCGACAGCAGAAGATTGGGTTCAGATTTCAAGTCGGGCTCGGAGAAGGCATAGGTCCGCAGCGCCGTGACGCGATGATCGACCGGTTCGACGTCCTCGCTCAGCGCCAGCAACTCGACCCAGCCGACAAAGCCGTCGGCACGGGAATAACCCCAGCCCCAGCCATCCTTCTCCTCAAGCAAGGCAAAGATATCGCCGGCCAGCAGCTGATCATCGACGGCGCCATGCGGTTCTGGCGTACGGCGGATCGGCACCGAGGCGGCAATGGCCTGGCGATCAACCGGTTCGACAAAGCGCTCCGCCTCGACCTGGCCCTTCAGATGGGCCGCGGCGAGATCGGGGCGTGCGGGTGTGAGGCGGGGATCCAGGGCGGGCAAGTGGCAGTCTCCTCGGCGCGATGGGCGACGGTTTCACCGTAATCGTACAGAAACACGGCGCCTTTGACAGTCCGGTGTACCGAGACATCGCGCCGGTCGGCCTGATCACGCTTGCGCCGGATAAAGCCATGGCGTTGCAAGACGTCGAGGGCCCGGGTCACCGCCGGTTTGGGCAGGTCGAGCACCTGCGCCAGCTCGCGCACGCTATGCGGCCCAGGACGCATGAAGATCGCCAGCAACAGCGCAAATTGCCGCGCTGTGAGATCAGCCGCAGCGCCGCGCACCGCGTCTGAAGAGACACGTCGCATCATCTCAAGCGATGTCATCGCCTGTGAAGCCATGCTGCAACCCCGAAACGGCTATCGATTCAAAGCTATTTTACGAAGCGCTGTTTGAGCATTTGGTAAACGGCGCGCGCGCCCTGCATCTCGCCGCCCTTGGGCCGGCCGGGCCGGTCCTTCAGATTCCAGCCGAAAATGTCAAAATGCACCCATTTCGATGTGCCGACGAAGCGGCGCAGGAACAGGGCCGCCGTGATCGAGCCGGCCATCGGTATCGCGGCGCTGTTGACGATATCAGAGATATCGCCGTCGATTTCGCGGTCATAGCCGTCCCAGAGCGGCATGCGCCAGACCGGGTCGCCGACGGCATCGCCAGCGGCGGCAATCTCAGACGCCAGCGCCTCATCGCCTGTGTAGAAGGGCATCACCTCAGGACCAAGCGCCACCCGCGCTGCACCAGTGAGCGTCGCGAAGTCGAGCAACAGGTCTGGCTCATCCTCGACGGCCCGTGCCAGGGCATCGGCCAGCACCAGGCGGCCTTCCGCATCGGTATTGTCGATTTCGACTGTAATACCCTTGCGTGAGACGAGAATGTCGCCTGGCCGGAAGGCATCGGCACCGACCGCATTTTCCACTGCCGGAACCAAGAGGTGCAGCCTGACCGGCAATTTCGCCGCCATCACCAGCTGGGCCAAGCCCATCGCATTGGCGCCGCCCCCCATATCCTTCTTCATCCAGCGCATGCCGGAGGCCGGTTTCAGATCGAGCCCGCCGCTATCGAAACACACGCCCTTGCCGACCAGCGCCAGACGCGGATGGGCCGGATCGCCCCATTCCAGTTCGAGCAGGCGCGGCGCCTCCCCGGCGGCGCGGCCGACGGCATGGATCATCGGGAAATTCTGCTTCAACAGCGCATCGCCCTTGGTCACATTCACCTTGGCACCATGCTCCTTGGCCAGCTTGCGAAAAGCCGCTTCGAGCCCCTCCGGGCCCATGATGTCGGCCGGCGAATTGACCAGATCGCGCGTCAGCATCACCGCAGAGGCGATGGAGGCAATCTCGGTGATATCGGTGCCCGCGGGCGGCACGAGACGCGCAGGCGCGCGCTCAGCGGCCTTGAAGCGGGTAAATCGATAGCTGCCCAGTGCCCAAGCCAGCGAAACCATGCCCGGATTGAGGGCCTCAGGGATTTCGTCGACCTGCCAATCGCCCTCGGGCAGGCCAAACGCCGCCGCCCCAAGCGCAAAAGCGTCGAGCCCGTTGCCAACGCCAAACAGGGCGCCGCAAATACTGTCAGAGGGCAGCAACACGATCTGCCCCGGCTTGGCTGTGAAACCAGCCGCGAGCGGACGTTCAGCGGCGGGCAACTGGGCGATCACCTCGTCGCGTTTGTCCTGGGTCACCAAACGGACGGTCCGCGCCAAAGCGGACGTGGAAAAGAAGGCATTCATGGCAGTTAACCTTTCTTGTGGAGTCCGTCTGCGGCCAGACCGGCGGCACATATTTGTCTTAACGCATTCTTGACCGGGCGGGCGCAGATTCAAGCCACGCTCGCAGTAAATGGTCCGATCATGCGCATCTCACATATTCTTCTCCCCTTCGCCGTCCTGACATTGAGCGCCTGCGCAACGACCGGCCGCACCGACGACGAACAGGCACTGGCCGCCTCGCTTGACGCCCGCAGCATCGTGCCCGCGACGGACCAGCAGCGCACGGCGATCCGCAGCCAGGACATGCTGACCCAGGCGACGTTCTGGGCCGAAGCGCACGAGCTCAACCCGTCCGATCTCGAAGCCGCCTATGAATTGTCCAACGCGCTGCGCCAGTTGGGTAACCCACAGCGCGCGATCGAGATTGCGCAGCAATCGCTCGCCCTTCACCCGGACAGCCCGCAGCTCTTGCTCGCCTATGGCACCGCCCTCACCTCGATTGGCCGCGGCTCGCGCGCGACCGAATCCCTGCAACGCGCCGCGCAAGCCGATCCGGGCAATTGGCACATCCTCAACACGCTGGGGGTTGCCTATGAGCAGGGCGGCCTCTCGGCGCAGGCCCAGCAGTATTTTCGCGACGCGCTCGCCCTCTCCCCTGGCGAACCATCGGTGATGTCCAACCTGGCGCTCTCCCACGCACTCTCAGGTGAAGCCGAGATGGCGGAACGCATGTTGCGTGAAGCGATGGCCCGGCCCGGCGCCGAGGCGACTGTCCGGCAAAATCTAGCGCTGGTGATTGCCTTGCAGGGCCGATTCGACGAGGCAGAACAAATGGCGCGCTACGATGTGACGCCCGAAATGGCACAGGCCAACATGGCCTATATCCGCTCAATGCTGACCTCACGCCGCAGCTATGATTCGCTGCGCACCGACTAAACTGGTCCCGCAACGATCAAAACCGTAAGTCAGTTTCCAGTGACAGGAACCGGTGGCGGCGGGGGTGGCGGCGCGATTTCGGCGTCATCCATTTTCTTGAGCGGGAAGTCTTTGCGCAAGAGCGGCGTGACCATCGTGTGGTCGAAGCGGAAATCCTCCACCAGCACCCGCATCTCCATCGGAGCCTTGCCGCCCTTTGAGGCCTCGCTGGCACGGTAGAGCGCATAAAGTCGCAGGTAATTCTTGTCGTCGCGGCCCATCGAGGTGTCGTCGAGCCGGGAACAGATATTGATCAGTTTCTGGATGCCCTGTTTGCGGCGTCCCGATTTGAGCTCGATCATCGCTGTAGCGAGATCGACCTTCCAGCCCATATCGGCAAAATGGGTTTTGGGGGCCGCAGACAATTCCCGGCGTGCCAGTGCGACATCCTCCTCGGCGATGGCCGCCATGGCAGAAGCAACGGCCTGATCAGCCGCTTCGATCTGGTCGCGGAGCTTGTCCGCCGATTTGCGCCCGGAAAACATGGGCTGTGTCCACCTGTCCAACATGCGGCTCGC
Source organism: uncultured Maricaulis sp. (assembly GCF_963975345.1). Lineage (NCBI taxonomy): Bacteria > Pseudomonadati > Pseudomonadota > Alphaproteobacteria > Maricaulales > Maricaulaceae > Maricaulis > uncultured Maricaulis sp. Next base: position 31,839 of record NZ_CAXBGE010000002.1, read on the forward strand.
CATTCAAGTAGCGCGCCAATCCAAAACCATCACATGCTATTGAAACGAATGATGGCGGGTCCGAGGATAACCACGAACAACACAGGCAGGAAGAAGACAATCATCGGCACTGTCAATTTGGCGGGAAGGGCGGCGGCTTTTTTCTCGGCATTGGCCAGCCGCATGTCGCGATTTTCTTTTGCCATCACCCGCAAGGCCTGCCCCAGCGGCGTCCCGTAGCGCTCAGCCTGGATCAGCGAGGTGCACACGGCCTTCACACCGGGGTGGTTGGCGCGCTTGGCGAGGTTTTCATAGGCGATGCGGCGATCCGGCAAATAGGCCAGTTCGGCGGTCGTCAGCGACAATTCCTCAGCCAGTTCGAGCGATTGAGTGCCGATTTCCGAGGCAACCTTATGGAAAGCCGCCTCGATCGACATGCCGGCCTCGACGCAGATCAACAGCAGATCCAGCCCGTCAGGAAAGGAGCCCATGATCGATTGCTGGCGCTTGGCGGCGGCGTTGGAAAGATAGAGATTTGGCGCGTAATAGCCGAGCAGGCCGAAGCCGAGAGAGAAGCAGATACGGGTTATGGTCGGCAGGCCGAAATCATCGACCATGAAGACGTAGAACAGGGCGCCGAACAACAGCACGAAGGGCATCGTCAAGCGGAAGAAGTAGAACGTCACCGTCGGGCGATTGCCGCGAAAGCCGGCTTGCTGCAGCTTCAACTCCAGGGTCGGGTCTTCGAAAGCCTTTTGCAGATTGAGCGAATCGACAACCTTGCGCATCACGCCCTTGGCCTCGACACTGCGAATCGAACCGCCGCTCCGCCCGCGTGAATTGGCCTCGAGCTGCTCACGATTGCGCTTGCGCAACTCCTCACGCCGGTTGCGCACCGATTTGACCCGCTTGTCCAGATTGTCGCCGCCCATCATCGGCGCCGACAGCGTGACAATCGTGGCGAAGACCAAAATGGCCGACACCATCATCACCAGCGATTGGGGATCTGTCAGGAAGTCGCGTATCGCGTTGAAGCTGATGCCGAACATGTTCATCGCCTCACATTTTGAAGTTGATCATGCCGCGCATCACGAAAATGCCGATCGCCATCCAGGTCGCGCCGCCCAGCAGCATCAGCTGCCCGGTCGGGTGAACGAACATCTGGCTCATATAATCGGGCGTTGTGACGTAGACGATCGCGAGCACGCCGGGCGGCAGCGAGCCGATAATAAAGGCCGAGGCCTTGGCCTCCCCGGACAGCGCTTCGATCTTCTCGCGCATCATACGGCGCGCCCGCAAAACGCCGGACAGATTGCCCAGGGTTTCGGCCAGATTGCCGCCCGTCTTCTGCTGGATGACCAAGACGGTGCGAAAGAAATTCAACTCGGACAAAGGCATGCGTTCGCACATTTTTTCGAGCGCGTCGTCGAGCGATTGGCCAACCCGCAGCCCTTCGGTCAAAAGCTGGAATTCGGAACAGATCGGCTCGGGGGATTCGCGCGCGATGATGTTGAGACACTCATTCAGCGGCAGACCGGATTTGACGCCGCGCACGATGATGTCGATGGAATTGGCGAATTCGCCGGTGAACTTTCCTTTCCGGCGTGACGACAACAGGCCCAGCGTCCAACGCGGCATGCCCATCCCGGACACCAGCGCAATGCCAGCCGAAACCAGCAGGCTCTGCCCCGTCACCAGCGCAATAAGAAGCCCCGCAACGCCCATGCCCGCCGAAGCGATCCAGAACGCGCTCGGCGTGAAGGTCATGCCGGCCTGTTGGATGCGCGCCTTGAGGGTAATCGCTTTCTTTCGGATATCCTTCTGGCGCTGCTCCATATCCTTCAGCGAATCCTGGACCTGACGGCGGCGCTGGGCGGCACCATCGAGGACTGTGGCGGTGCGTTTGCCGCGCGTCGCCCGGCCGCCAACGGCGCGGTCCAACCGCTTCTTCGACTGGGCATCACCCATCGCGCCGAGGGTAACCCAGCCGACGCCGCCAACCGCAAAGAAGGCAGCTGCAGCGGCGAGGATGAAGGCAAAATCGGGGCTCACGGTCAGGCCTCCGACGCGTCGAGCGCAGCGGCCAATTCGCGGTCGAGCCCGAAATAGCGGGCGCGGTCCCAGAATTTCGGACGTGCAATTCCGGTGGAGACATGACGCCCGGTAATACGGCCATCATCATCCTCACCCTGGATTTCATAGAGGAAGAGGTCCTGGGTGACGATCACTTCGCCCTCCATGCCGACAACTTCGGTGATGTGGGTGATCTTGCGCGATCCGTCACGCAGGCGGGCCGCCTGAACGATGACATCAATCGAACCGACGATCATTTCCCGGATCGTGCGGGTCGGCAGGTTATAGCCACCCATCGTGATCATGGATTCAATCCGCGCCATCGCCTCGCGTGGCGAGTTGGCGTGCAGCGTGCCCATCGAGCCGTCATGGCCGGTATTCATGGCCTGCAGCAAATCGAAGGATTCAGGTCCGCGGACCTCGCCGACGATGATGCGTTCAGGGCGCATGCGCAGACAGTTCTTGACCAGATCACGCATAGTGACCTCGCCGCTGCCTTCCAGATTGGGCGGCCGGGTTTCAAGGCGCACCACATGCGGCTGTTGCAATTGCAGTTCGGCGGCGTCTTCGCAGGTCACAACCCGCTCATCGAGTTCAATGAAGCCGGTCATACAATTGAGCAGCGTCGTCTTGCCGGAACCGGTACCGCCAGAAATCAGCACGTTACAGCGGCTGGCGCCGATGACAGCGAGAACCTTGGCGCCCTCTGGTGTGATCGAGCCGTAATTGACCAGATCGGGCATGGTCAGCTTGTCTTTTTTGAACTTCCGGATCGTCAGGGTCGGTCCGTCCAGCGCCAGCGGCGGCGCGATGACGTTGACGCGGGAGCCATCGGCGAGGCGCGCATCGCAGATCGGCGAGCTCTCATCGACCCGGCGGCCGACCTGGCTGACGATGCGCTGGCAGATATTCATCAGCTGGGCATTGTCGCGGAAGCGGATATTTGTCTTCTCGACCCGTCCATTGACTTCAATGAAGACGGCGTCGGCGCCATTGACCATGATGTCGGAGATGTCGTCGCGCGCCAGCAAGGGCTCAAGCGGGCCATAGCCGAGCACGTCATTGCAGATGTCCTGGAGCAGTTGTTCCTGCTCGGCGATCGACATCGCAACATTCTTGATCGAGATGATCTCGGTGACGATGTCGCGGATTTCCTCCGCGGCCGTCTCCTGGTCCAAACGCGATAATTGCCCCAGATCGATCGTGTCGATCAGGGCGTTGAAGATCGTTGTCTTGATCGCGTAATATTCTTCGGAGCGGCCACCGCTTTGGTCGGCCGACGCACGAGCGACGCGCGGCGCAGCCTTGGCGGCCAGCTTGTTGACCGGCTTGGCAGCCGGTTTTGCGGTCAGCTTGCCGCCAGCGCCCGCCGTTGAGTTTGAGGCCGGGCGCGTCGCGCTGCTGGCAACGGGCTCAGCACGGGGCTCAACCTTTTGCTGGGTTGGCGCCGCCGGTGCCGGCGTCGGTGAAGGACCTCCAGCCCGTTTGCCAAACATGACGGGTTAGCCTCCGAACAATTTTGAGGCGAGCGAGCGCTTGCGCAGCGGCGCGGCCGTGCGCCCGGTGACCAAACCGGCAAGATGGGCGAAGCCATCAGCCGCTTTGGATTTCGGGTCGAGCTCGGTAATCATCTGGCCGTTATTGGCCGCCTTGCCGAATAATTGCGGCTCAAACGGCAGCACCAAGGCCGGTTGCGTGCCGAGCGCGTCGGCAAAATCTTTCACTGGAATTTCCGGCCGCTTCGGCATGCCCGCCATATTGACCACGACTTTCGGCAAGTCGTCGTTGGGACGCGCGCCGGCGATCAGGTCGAACAGATTCTTGGCATTGCGCAGCGAGGCCAGATCCGGCGTCACGGTAACCACAACCTGGTCGGCAGAAAGCAAGGTCTGGCGCACCCAGGGCATCCAGAGATGCGGCAGGTCGAGGGCAACATAGGGTGCCTGACGGCGCACTTTATCGAGCACCATCTCGTACTCACTCGGGGAGAACTCCCAGTCACGGTCGAGCGTGGCCGGGGCGGAAAACAGGCTCAGACGTTCGGTACAGCGCACCAGAAGCCGGTCGAGCAGCGCGTCATCCAACCGGTCGGGCTCATTGAGCGCATCGCCCAAAGTCTGGGCCGGATCCTGGTTGAAATCGAGACCAGCGGTGCCGAAGGACAGATCGAGATCGACCAGCACAGCATCGGTGTGCAGGCCTTCCGCCAGCGCCCAGGAGCAATTATGCGCCACGGTCGATGAGCCGACCCCGCCCTTGGCACCGATAAAGGCGATGGTCTTTCCGGCAAAGGGTTGATCGGGATCGAGGAACAGGTCGGAAATTGAGCGGATCAGGTGCAGCGGCGTCATTGGCGGCACGAGATATTCGCTAACGCCGCGCTTCATCAATTCGCGGTAGAGGGCGATATCATTGGCGGCGCCAATGATGATCACCTTGGTGTCCGGATCGCAGACGCTGGCCAGCTCTTCGAGCTGTTCGAACAGGCCTTGGCCGCGCATGCCGGATTCGACGATCAGCAAATTGGGCGTCGTCGCATCATGATAGCGTTCGATCGCAGCAGGCAGCCCGCCCAGTTCAACGGTCAGATGCGCCTTGGCCAACCGCCGGTCGCCGGCGGCATTGTGAACCAGGGCGCCGGTCTCGGGGCGCTCGCAAAAGGCAGCAATCGAGATTCGCGGCACTGGCTGGTCGGTGACATCGCGGTCGATTTCGCCGAACAGGGCTTCGCCGGCCGGCATCGCCGCCTGCGTCGCCATGAATTCGTCCTGCAACTCCGCAAATTCGGCATCGAGCGTGCTTTGCGGCGGCGTCGCAGGCGTTGGCGCAGGCGCCGGGGCTTCCGACTGGAAACTGTCAGTGAACTCATCCTCGACCAGCGGTGCGCCGGCTCCGAAACGGCGCCCGCCTCGCTCAGGCTCCGCCTCGAACGGCGCCTCGGCCTGCGCGGAGACCGGCGCAGCACTCGGTGCGGGCTCGCCGAGCATCAGCCGCTCGATATCCGAAGCGTCGAGAAAGGGGTCGTCCCCCTCCAAAATTGCGTCCCTGTTCAGGGCATGTTTTGCGTCAGCCATGATCGCTCCTTCCACCCCTGGACTAATTGCCGATAGTGCTAACGGCGCCACTTTCATGGTCGCTGCGTTCGCTGGTTGTTGATTCGCCGGCCCGGTAGCCTTCGAGAACAGTCTGCCGGCGCCCGGCATCCGATGGCCCCATCGTGCGCGGCGCGATCAGATCACGCGGATCGCTGATCATCGCGGCCAGATTGGTCGCCAGCGAACAGCCGAAGCGTTCCGAATGCCGATTGTCGAAATCCGGACGCTGATCTTCCCAGCTCTGCATGCAATCAGGAGCGACGGCGCGATAGCGCGTGAACGAGAAGATCACGGCGGCATTGCCCTGCCGGCGCGCATCATAGGCACCGCCAGCGATCTGCCGCCAGTCGAGGCCTTGCTCATAGAGATAGGTGCGTGATGCGGCGATCACGCCAATCGCGGCGTCTTCATTGGCGGCACCCTGCGGATAGCTGATCACCAACGGGCCATGGCCGCGCACCTTGTACTCGGTGGCGATAGCCGAAAGCATGCCTTGCTGAGCCCAGGTCAGGCCATTATCGCGCGGATCGACAGCCATGTCGGCGCGATAGGTCTCGGCGACCGCTGTCGGTTGCGGCAGGTCGAGACCGACTGGCGTCGTCGAGCAGGCAGCCAGCGTCACCGACCCGAACAGGGCGATCAGCAGGAGTTTGGCGCTGGATTTCAACACGATCAGATACTCCACTATTCAAACAGGAAGCCAATGGGACCATTCCAGGCCCGGTTGCCGGTATCGGCGCCCGGCACGGAATAGATCCGGTTGAGGCGGCCAAACAGATTGGCATCCAACTCATTGGCATTCTGGTATCCGTCCGCAGGCGTCGTCATCGCGGCGGGATTGGTCGGATCGACCAGATAGGGTGTGACCAGGATGACCAATTCAGTCTCATGGTTGAGGAAGTCGCGCGAACGGAACAGCGAGCCGAGGATCGGTACATTGCCGATACCTGGAACCTGGTCGAGATTCTGCCGGGTCTCTTCGCGGATCAGACCCGCCAGGACCAGGCTGCCGCCTGAGGGCAGTTCGACCGTGGTCTCGGTACGGTTGACCGTCAGGCCCGGAATGGTCAAGCCGGGCACGATGACCTGATTGCCGGCGCCGTCAGTGGTGACCGTCTGGTTGAGAACCAACGAGCCCTCGGACGACAATTCGGAAACCTCGGTCGAGATCCGCATGCTGATGCGGCCTTCCGACAGCACGACCGGCGTGAAGCCGAGCCCGACGCCGAACGGCTTGTATTCGATGATGACATTACCGTCGCGGTCGCGGCCGGTCGGGACCGGGAATTCGCCGCCGGCGAGGAAATTGGCTGCTTCGCCGGTGATCGCCGTCAGATTGGGCTCGGCCAAAGTGCGCACCAGCCCGACGCGCTCAAGCGCATTCAGGGTCGCGCCGATCGAGCTCTGCAACACGCCATCGACCATGTTGTTGAGCGTACCGCCCATCAGCAAACCGCCCAGAGCGCGGCCGGCGACGCCATAGCCATTCTGCGTCCCGACATTGGTCGAGCTGCCATAGGAGCCGGCCGAGATCGTGTCGACGACGGGATTGCCATTGGTGTCGAGCACCGGGACGTCGAGGCCATTGAGATTCTGATAGCGCGGCACGCGGACCGGCGGCACGAACTCGCCGAAATTGGTGGTGCCGTTCAAATTGACGCCCAATTGCCGCACGATGGAGCGCTGCATCTCGACAATGCGCACTTTGAGCATCACCTGGTCGCGGCCCTCAACAGTCAACATCGAGAGAATTTGCGCCGGATCATCGACCCAGCGTTGGGCAATGCTCAGCGCCGTATCGGCATCGCTCGCGCTCGGCACAGAGCCGGACAGGACGATATGGTCATTCATCGCTTCGGCCGTGACGCGGGCATTGGGCAGGAAGCGGTTGAGCGATTCCTGCAGTGGGTCGAGATCACGCTCGACGCGCAGATCGAGATCGAGAATGAGTTGGCCATCGGCATCGAAGAAGAAAGCATTGGTCTGCCCAACCCCCATGCCGAGCAGATAGGCGCGACGCGGCGTGCGGATCACGGCCTGCACGATAGCGGGATTGGTCACCAGAACATCGGCCGCATCGACCGGCAGGTTGATCACGGCGGCTTTGTCGAGCGGCAGCAGCAAGCTTTGGGAAACCGGGCCATCACCGGGCGCGCGAATATTGACCTGCATGGTGTTGCCGCGCTCAGTGCCAGGCGCCTGCGCCAGGCCGGGCGCAGTCATCGCCAATGCGGCGAACAGGAACAGGGAGCGGATCATCACCTCAGACCTCAATTATCGTCAGCGAGGGCGACGGTCTGTGAATGTCCGTAACGGATCAGGGTCACATTGCGTTGCCTGGAATTGGAGGATTCGCTGTCGCCAGCGCGGGTCGGCGCTTCGCCGCCATTGAGCAGCACGGGGCCGCCTTCATTATCGAGCAGGCTGCGCAGCACGAGCGTAATATCGCCGCGCGCGATGGCGAGCGAAACGGCTCGCGCCTGATCCGGCGTCAGTTCCAGTGTGGCAGTCTCGCCGACAACATTTTCTGCGCCGTTCTCGCCACCAAACGCTTGGTCGATCGCCAGCACGCGCGCATTTTCAACGATGGTGCGGGCAACATAGGCGCGGGTTGAGCCGCGCTGTCCCTGCACATCTTCCTCAAAGGAAACAATCACATCCACGCGGTCATTCGGCAGGATGAAGCCACCTGCACCGCGTTCGGCGGAAATCGGCACCGCAACGGCGCGCATGCCCGGCGCCAATACGGCAGCCATGAAGCCGGCATCGCCGGGCTGTACCAAGCGGCGGCCGGTGATCGGTTCACTCTCCCCGATTGGGGCACGAACCACGGAACCGGCGAAATCTTCAATACCCTGCCCCTGATTCTCGACGATATAGCCTGGGCTCATCGCCTCGTCGGGCCAGGTTTGCCAATAGAAATCAGCGGCGCTGGCGCGCTCGCCAATCGCCAGATCACGCCGCGCCGCGAGAATGCGTACGACCGGGCGTTGCTCAACCACGACAGGCTCGGGCGCAGCCGGTGTCGTCATCGCCTGACGAACAAAGAATGCGACGGCGATGGCGGCGATCGCTGCAGCGACCAGAATGGCAATACGGACGGCGTTCATAGGACGCTCAAACCTCTCAGGCACACAAATACACCTGTGATGAGACGTCCAATTCCTCAAAGTCGCGTTAATTATTGCGTATCATTGCCGCCTATCATGCAATTTTCCGCCGCGCCCTAGAACGTGACTGCAAAAACCGTAGCCGGCAGGCTCCATATCACCCCACCCGCGATCGCAATCCCGTAGGGGACTGGAGCGCCGGTCGCGAGCGCCGTTCCCGCCAGCTTTTCGGGCGAAACACCCAGTGCAGGCAGAGAAAAGCGGAGCAAAAGCAAAAGCAGGACAAGAGCGCCGCCGACCAATGCCGTATGCGCCAGCAGCACGATGACGCCGGGCCAACCAAACCAGAGCGCGACCGCTGCAAACAATTTCCCGTCGCCGCCACCGATCCATCCGGGCGCAAACAGCGCCATCGCGAACACCAGAGCCAGGACGCCCGCCAGGAGATGATTGCCAAGCTCGGCCCAACCCAGCCCGGCCAGCAAAGCGGCGATCGGAAACAGGGCAATAATGGCGATGGCAGGCCAATTGGGGATGGTGAACCGGGTCGCGTCGCAGAAGCCCGCAAACAGAACCAGGCCGATCAGGGCCAGGCTGGTAATTTGAAGAAGCATATCTGAGTCCCCGTTCGCAACGGGGTGAAACTAGCGCGAGAGCATTAATAGCTGGTTGGCGATATGCAATATATCGACAGTACAGTGACGGCTACGCAAAACAAAGGCCGCCCCTTTCGGAGCGGCCTCGCTTTTACCCGGTATTCTGGGTGCCGGTTTAGATCGCCGCGGTAATCGCGGTGAAATTGCCGGACAGCTCGGTGCCGAGCGCCGTGACAGCGCCGATAATGACAACGGCGATCAGAGCGGCGATGAGGCCGTACTCGATTGCAGTGGCACCAGATTCGTCTTTGAAAAAGCGAGAAATCATCTTCATTTTTTTTACTCCCGTGAAAGTTCCACACCACCAGGAGACGATCCGTCCCGACCCCTCCTGAACGCTGACCAATAGACACGAGAAGAATTTAAGGCCGGTAAATATTCGTGATTAACAAAATCTATATATCAGCGAACCGTGGCTATAGTAAACAAAATGACAATAACGACACCTGTACTATCCATCAAACAATTGCGTCGCCGTTTAGGAAAGATTCAGACGCGCGCGAGATGATGCCCATACACGATCACCCGTGTGGACGGAGTGCCCCCATGATCTGCCGTATCGCATCCATCTTGACTTTCGCCCTCGTATGCAGCGCCCCGGCATCCGCCGAGGATTTGATGCTCGCTGTTGAGCATGCGCAGGTCATCCGCCTTCCTGGCGACGCCTCCACTGTGATCGTCGGCAATCCATCCATCGCCGACGCGCTGGTCCATGATGGCCGCACACTGGTTCTGACCGGCCGGCTGCAAGGGCGCACCAATGTCATTGCAATGGATCGCATCGGACGGGTGATCTATTCGAGCGAAATCGCGGTCACCAATCCGGTTCCCGGTCAGGTCGCGCTCTTCCGTGGTCCCGATCGCACCACCATGTCCTGCGCCGAGACCTGCGATGAAGTGCCCCGCGTCGGTGACGACCCGACACGGGTGACCTGGCTCGACAATCAGCAGGCGGCCCGTCTGGCGACCGCCCAGTCAGCGATTGACGACCCGTCCTGAACCGCATCAGCACGCCGCAAGCCCAATCAACCCGTGGAGCATGAATGATGAGCCGCCTGTCGTCCTCCAAGTCCGGCATGCCGCTGAGCCGCTTGCTGCGCCGCGCCCGGCGTGACCGGTCCGGGGCGACAGCAGTTGAGTTTGCCCTCATTGCTGCACCGTTCTTTTTCCTTTTGTTCGCGATGATCGAAATTGCGGCGGTCTTTTTCACCAGCACTGTGCTGGAGAATGCCGTCCTCGAGACCGGGCGGGAAATCCGCACCGGCCAAGCACAAGCGGCCGGCATGACCAGCGGCGGCTTTCAGAACGAGATCTGCAGGCGCATCGAAGTCGTCGGCAATTGCGACCGGCTTGAATTCGACGTTCGTGTCTTCAGCGGTTTCGATACCGTCGACCAGACCAGCCCGGTCCAAGAAGATGGCTCACTGAACAGCGCCAGCTTCGGCTGGGACCCGGGCGGTGCGGGCGATATCGTGCTGGTGCGTGTTTTCTATCGCTGGTCCTTGCTGACGCCGAATTTCGGCGGCGCCCTGTCAAACATGTCGGGCAATCAGCGGCTGCTTACGGCCGCGACAGTCTTCCGCAACGAGCCCTTCAATGATTAAGGCCCTTAAATCCGGTATCAGGCGCCTGATTGGTGATCGCCGCGGCGCATCAGCGGTAGAGTTCGCGCTGATCGCACCCTTTATGATTCTGCTCTATCTCGGCGCCGTCGAAATCAGCCTCGCACTGTCCATCGACCGTAAAATCACCAGCACCGCCAGCGCCCTCGCCGACCTGGTCGCCCAGGACGATGTCATTACCGATGGCGAGATGGCCGATATCATGACCGCCGGCCGCGTCATCGTCGCGCCCTTCGATACCGGCCCACTGCAGATCCGCATCACCAGCGTGCTGATGAACGGTTCCGACGAAGTCAGAGTCCAATGGAGCGATGCGATCGGTCTCTCGCCCTATGCGGCGGGTGGTTCCGCACCGGTGCCGACTGGCGTGCTCCAGCGCAATCGCTCGGTGATCATGGTTGAAGTCGAGTACCGCTACGACACCATGTTCAGTGAACTCGGCGTCAGTCAGTTCGATATCAGCGAAGTCTTCTATCTGCGCCCGCGCCAATCGATCGTCGTCGCACGGGGTTAGTCTGCAGGGCGCCAACCGCGCGCGATCAGTTCAGCTTCGCCGCTCGAGTCGAGCGGATCGCCAGCGCTGATCCGGTCAATTTCTTCAAGCAAAACTGCGGGGAATGTCGAGCCGGCGGTCCGAATCTCTCCACCACTGGAGACCGGAAGCGAGCCTGTTGAGCGCACTTGCCAGCCAGCATCGTCGCGACAGGCGATCCCGGCGACGCCGCTGGTCGTGAAGCTTCGGCAATAGCTGCCATCTGTGGCCGGAAAGGTCAGAATCATCCGGATCCCGTCGCGACCCGTTGTCCCGGAGGCGTCCCCCGTCAGAGCCGCCTCCAATGGGCCGGCCGCAAACAGACCGTCCGGCGTTGGCTGCAGCAATACCGCACTGGAATCGCGGCCCAGCCATTGGCTGCCGACCAGGGCGCCAATCAACAAGCTCGCGGCGATCGCTGTCAAATTCGTCCACACCGCCCGTCGGTCGTTCACGGCCGGAGCGATGAAGGGCAAAACGCGCGTGTCGCTCTCTGGTTCGAAAGCATCGGCTTGCGCCGGCTGCAATAATGCCATCACGGCGTCGGGCACCGGCGCTTCGAGTTCGGCCTGATAATGATCCGAGACTTGGGCGCGCAATCGCCGGTGCGCATCAACACGACGGACCAGCTCGGGATCAAGCGCCAGCGCCGCCTCGATCTCGCGGCGACGCTTATCGTCCAGTTCGCCATCGGCATAGGCCATCAGGGTTTCATCATCAAACGTCATGACGCGCTGCCTTCCTGCGGGTTGAGCCTGGCTTCCAGTGCGGCGCGGCCCCGTGCCAAACGGCTGGTCAGCGTGCCCATCGGCACATCCATCACGGCGGCGGCCTCGCGGTAAGACAGGCCCTCGACCAGAACCAGGCCGACCGCCAGGCGTTGTTCGTCCGGAAGCGTGTCCATCGCCTGCTCGACCGACATGGCGCGCAGCCGCTTTTCGAAATGTGGATCCTCGGCTCCGACATGTTCGCCGGCCGATTCCGGCGCGAACACATCAGTCCTGCGCGTGCGGGCGCGAATTTCATCGATCCAGATATTCTTCATGATCCGGTACATCCAGCTATCCAGGCGCGTGCCGGGCGTCCATTGTTCCTGCTTCACGAGCGCACGCTCGACCGTCAGCTGCAGCAAGTCGTCCGCGTCGGCTGCGTCACGCGTCAACGAGCGTGCGAACAGGCGCAGTCGGGGCAGCAGGGCGATGATCTCATCACGTACCGCCTGCCGGGCGTGGCTATCGGGCGAATTGGCGGCCATGTCCTGATCCGATAACGTTAGGAAGAAACTGTTTCTTCCATTCGTTGAAACATAAAGCAGCGTGACACGGAAACGAACAGAAAGTCAGCGCCATGCGTTCGATACTGATACTGGCCAGTCTGATTATCACATTGCTGGCTGAGCCCGCTCCGGCACAGCTGCCGGTTCCGCTCGATGTTCCAGACATCAGCACCGGCCGACTCGGTGACCAGCTGCGTGACAGGGTGCAACAGACCGATCGTTCTTTGCGGCGTGTCCGGCGCGATACGCTCGACCAGTTATTGCGCGCCAATCCGCGACGGCTGGAACGCGGCCCGGGCCGCACGGTGATCCTGCGCAGCCAGATCACCGCCGTCGCACCGTCCACTGAGGTCCTGACCCAAATCCTCGCGGCTGGCTTTTCTCTCCTGAGCCAGCGCGAATTGTCCGGGCTCGGCGTCAACATGCTGGTACTGAACGCGCCACCCGCCCTGTCGACCCGGCGGGCGCTGGATCTGGTGCGCCGGCTGGATCCCGGCGGTGTGTATGACTTCAATCATCTCTACTCGCAGTCAGGCACCGGCCTTGCGGCTGCCGCAACAACCGATCCGGCCCCGTCCAGCGCGGCGGGCCAATACCGGATCGGGCTGATCGACACCGGCATCGACACCCACCATCCGGACTTCGCGGGGGGAGAGATTCTCACCCGCGCCTTCGAGGGCCAAACCTATTCACCGGCACCACACGGTACCGAGATCGCCTCGCTGCTGGTCGGCCGGTCTGATCGGCTGGGCGCCGTTCTACCCGGTGCCACCCTGCTCTCGGCCGACATCTATGGTGGCGACCCGACCGGCGGCAGTGTTTCGACACTGCTGGCGGCGCTTGGCTGGATGGCCGAGGAACACGTCGCGGTGATCAATATCAGCTTGGTCGGTCCGGATAATCGCGTGCTCGCCCGCATCGTCGCGATGATGGTCGCCCGCGGCCATATCCTGGTCGCCGCCGTCGGCAATGACGGCCCCGCCGCAAACCCGCTCTATCCCGCCGCCTATCCCGGCGTTGTCGGGGTTACCGGTGTCGATGCGCGCGGCCGTGTTCTGCCAGAGGCGTGTCGAGGCGATCATGTCGATATCGCTGCTCCGGGCATTCGCCGATATGCCGCTGAACCGGGCGGCGGCGACGTCGCGGTACGCGGTACCTCCTTCGCCGCCCCCTACGTGACCGGTCTGCTGGCCGCGCAAATATCCCGTCCTGATCCGCAAGCAGCGGCACGTGCCATCGAGGCTCTGCTGGCCAGCGCCGAGGATCGGGGCCGACGCGGCCGGGACCGGACTTACGGTGCCGGCACGATTGGCCTGGCACAGATTTCGGCGGCGGAAACAGCGTCGCGCTGAAATAATTCATACCGGCCGGGAAGAAAACCCGGCTGCCCCTCGTTGTCCCTTATGTGGCCCGGTCAATCACCGGGCCGAAGGTCAAACAAGAGGGGAATTGCCATGAAAACCGCGATGATTGCCATGCTGCCGGCCCTGCTTCTGTGCAGCGCCGCCCAAGCCCAGCTCGGAGGTGTCACCGGCACAGCCGGTTCCGCCGTCGAGCAAGCGCGCGATCCGGCATTGGCCGAACAAATTGGCCAAACCGGAACCGACCTCAACACATCCCGCTTCGGCGGACCGCGCAGCCGGATCGAAACACTAAGAGCTCGCCAGGCGGAACGCGCTGCGCGCCGCGCAAGCGAGGCCGCAGCCGTCGAAGCCGAAAGCCAGGCTCGCATTCAGAGTCAGTCGGCAACCGAGGCCGGCATAGTCCGCGCTGAAAGCGTCGCAGGCGCACGCAGCGAAACGGCGCAAACGGCCCGGACGGCTGAAACAGTCAATGCCGAGGCGTCTGGCGAGACAAGCCTGGAGGCGGCCGTCCGCCAACAGCTCGCCGAAATCCAGGCGCGTTCGACACCAACGCCGCAGCTGGCCCTGGCCCCGTCTGCCCGGTTGACAACGACCGCACCGGCTCCTGCCCGTGTCACCTATGTTAATCGCTCGGGTCCGCCGGCGAGCGGGTATCGCACCACTCACCGTGAGACCGTGATCGTGCATGACCCGCAGACCACCGCACGAACACAGCCAAACCAGGCAGCTGCGGCAGAAATCCGCTTCGAACCGCAAACGCCGCCTGCGGCAGCGTCGAGCCGGTCCACCAGTGGACAAGATTCCACCAGCGTCTGGCCGGTCATCATTGCCGGTCTACTGATCGCGCTGCTGCTTGGCCTCACACACCGGTTCGGCCAAGGCCGACGCACGGCCTGACCTGCACCATCTTGTTTATCTGCATCATTTCAGGAGGACGATATGAAACGCTCACTCTTAGCCTGTGCCCTCGCCGCCGCGACTGTCAGCCTCGGCTCGGCAGTCCCGGCCGACGCCCAAGGCCTGGGCCTTCTGCTCGAACAGCGACAGGAGACCCGGCATCACGACGCGCGCCACAGCTTTCACCCGCATTATTACGAACGCGGTTATGATCGCCAGCGCTTCACCTATTATCCGCCCGCCTGCGAGCGGCGGACCAGCGGGCTTGGCCTTGGTCTTGGCTTGGGCGGCGTCGCACAAGTCGATGCTTCACTCGGCCGCAGCTGGTCGCAATGCGATCGCGACCAGTTCAGCTACGCCTATGAAGACGCTTATCGCGGCAATCATGCGAGCTATTGGCAGAACCCGGAGACCGGGCGACGCGGCACGATCCGGCCCCACGATCATTACCGTTCGCGCGGCCGCGACTGCCTGTCGGGTGAAGCGGAGACGTTTGACGCCGACGGCGATTACCAGCGCTTCGGATTTGAATCCTGCCGCGACGGCTCCGGCCAGTGGCAGTTCGAACGCCGCAGCAACCGGTAGACCAGCGCCCTGACCGCACGCTCCCCTGTGCGGTCAGGGCCTGTTTCGCTCAGGCCTCGCCCAACAAGGCTGCCACCTCAGCGGGGAGCCTGCCATCTCGTCCGATGTGCCGCCCATCAAGCTGACTCACCCGCACCGCCCCCATCAGAGCATTGGTCACAAAAACACACCGCGCATCAGCCAATTCGCTCACGGCGAACCGGCCCTGTTCGACCTCCAGCCCTGCGATCAACGCTGCCCGCACCGTGCCCGGCAGAACCGCGCAATCCAGCAACGGCGTGAACAGGCGGCCATCGCGCCGCCAGAACAGATTGGCGCAATCAGCGCCGGAGAGATTGTCCTCAGTATCGAGCAAGAGCGCCATATCGGCGCCGGCCGCGCGAGCCTCACGTCGCGCCATGACATTATCAATATAGCTCAACGTCTTGTGCCGGGCCGCAATGCTGGTGGCGGAACGCCGCAGCGTGCTCGTCGCCAAGGTAATGGCGGCCGGCGGGGTGGCCAGCGGGGCGGTCGTGATCAGGCAGGACGGCATCGTCGCTACGGGCCGGGCGAGGCCGCGCTCGCCAACGCCAGCGGTCAGGGTCAAGCGGATCGCCGCGTCTGACAATCCGTTACGACCGGCCAATTCCTCGATGAGCGGGGCCAGCGTGATCTGATCGAGCGGACAGTCCATCCCCAGCGCGGCGCAGCTCGCGCGCAGGCGCTGCTCATGCGCTGCCAGACGCATCACGCGTCCGCCGGAAAAACGTAGGGTTTCGAACAGCCCGTCGCCGAGCAGCAGGCCGCGATCATTCGGCGCGGCGCCCGCTGCGGCGTCATCAAGCCAATCACCATTCAGCCAGACCGTCATTGCGCCCCCTCCACCGCCCGACGCAGGGCCGAAGCCTTGGTCAGGGTTTCCTCATATTCGGCCTGCGGGTCGGAATCGGCAACAATACCGCCGCCGGAGCGGATCGTGGCGTGCCAGACACCGTCTTCCACCCGCATGGCGGCGGTGCGGATCATCACATTGAGGTCCATATCGCCGGCCTCGGAGATCCAGCCGAGCGCGCCACAATAGGGCCCGCGCGATTCGCCTTCCAGCTCGGCAATGATCTGCATTGCCCGCACTTTCGGAGCACCGGTGATCGAGCCGGGCGGAAAGCTGGCGGTGACCAGGTCAAACACGTCCTGGCCGGCGGCCAGTTCGCCCTCCACGACCGAGACAAGGTGATGGACATTGGCGTAGCTTTCCACGGCGCACAGCACCGGCACCCGCACGGAACCGGAGGCACAGACGCGCGAAATATCATTGCGCATCAGATCGACAATCATCAGGTTTTCAGCGCGGTCCTTGGCGCTGGCGGCGAGCTCGCTGGCCAGAGCCGCATCCTCCACCGGATCCACCGAGCGCTTGCGCGTGCCCTTGATCGGGCGCGCTTCGACCTGGCCGGCGCGCACGGAGACAAATCGTTCCGGCGAATTGGTCAGGATCACATGGGTCGCGTCGAGGCGGAAATAGGCGGCGTGCGGTGCCGGGCTGGCGCGGCACAGCCGTTCAAACACCGCATAGGGCTCGTCACCCTGGGCCAGTTCGGCTTCGAAGGCCTGCGAAAGATTGACCTGGAAGACATCGCCGGCATGAACATAGTCGCGCGCGCGGCTGGCGGCGGCGAGATAGCGTGTCGGCGACCAGCGGCCTGACCAGCGCGCCGGGCCTGCAGGCGCCATCGGGTTCGCGGGCACCGGAGCGCGCTCCAGCAGATCGGCAAGGCGGGTCATCAAGTCCGGGTCACGCCCCCGCACCGTCAATTTGCCGGCCGCTTGGTCAAACTCGGCCCAGACCGGATAGCGCGCAAAGGCCAGCGCCGGCCAACGGGCCGGGCGTGTGGGTAGAGCCTCAAAGACCGAGGCGAGATCATAGCCAAACAGGCCGGCCAGCATGCCCTCGGCTTCGGGGGTGCGAAAGGCCGCCTGCAGGGCTTCGAACCCGGACCGCGAACCGTCGTCGAAAACCTGTGACGGCCAAGCGAAAATCCGCGCTCGTCCACTGCGTCCGTCATGCAGGAGCAGAGCCCTGTCCTCACCCGCCAGCGGCGCGAAGGCCACGATCGGGTCGCGCCAGGGTCGCACGATCTCCAGCAAGGGCCGGGCCTGCGGCAAAGGGCTCATCGCTCCAGCCAACGCTCCCGCAGCGCCGCACGCTCTTCATCTGTGATGCCGAGCACATCGCGCAGATAGCGATCGCGATCACCAATCGTCGCGAGAGCCGTCGTCAGCAAATCGGCATCGACTCCGAGAAAGGCCCGCATCACCTCATCAGGCATGACATGGCCGTAAGCGGCTTGCAGGCGCTCACGCACCATCGGCACCAGACTGTCGAAATCCACCGCCGTATTGGTCAGCAGGTAATCCTCGACAATCTCGTCCTGGCTGACGCCAAGCTCCTCGAGTACCAGTGCGCAGAAGATCCCGGTCCGGTCCTTGCCGGCCGCGCAGTGCACCAGGAAGCCGCTATCGGCCTCGCCCGAGGCCAAAGCCCTGAAGCCTTCGCGGAACACTGACTGATTGCCCTTTTCCATCGGGATGCGGCGATAGGCGCTTTGCATATAGCCGCGCACGGCCTCGAGCGAATGATCGCCAGTACGCAGGAATTTGAGATGCGGTGGCTCGCCATCATCATCGGCGTCGGATGAAATCACCCGCAACGCATGATCCATTGGCCAGACAGAGGGCTCTGCGTTGCGTTCGCGCGGACGGCGCAGATCGGCGATAACCGAAATCCCCAAAGCGCGCACCAGCTCGCGATCAGTCTCGCTGGAGCGCGCGAAATGGCCGGAGCGATAAAGCCCGGCCCGCACGCGTGCGCCGTCTGCGGCCTCATAACCGTGGAAATGGCGAAAATTATGGACGCCGTCGAGCGATTGGATCCGTGTCATGGCTTGGAGGTACGCAATCGCGGGCAGCGCGGCAAGACATGACGGCGACAATCTTTACACGCTGACGCCCTAGCGGAAGGGTGGCTCATCGAAACTTCGCAGCTTGCGCGAATGCAGTGCCGCGCCGCGATCCCGCTTGAGGATCTCGACCGTCTCAATGCCGGCGGCCAAATGTTCCGACACCGAGCGCTGATAGAACAGATTGGCGGCGCCGGGCAGTTTCAACTCGCCATGCAGAGGCTTGTCGGAAACGCAGAGCAAAGTGCCATAGGGCACGCGCAGGCGCAGGCCATTGGCGGCAATCGTCGCCGATTCCATATCGACGGCGATGGCGCGCGACTGGTTGATCCGCCGCGCCTGGGCGGCATAGCGCAATTCCCAATTCCGGTCCGCGAAAGTCGCGACGGTGCCGGTGCGCAGGCGTGCTTTTAGCGCTTCGCCCTTATCGCCGCTGACGCGGGCAACGGCACTGGCCAGCGCGATCTGGATCTCGGCAATCGGCGGCACCGGCACTTCGATCGGCAGGTCTTCGTCGAGCACGCCGTCATAACGCAGATAGGCGTGGGCCAACACGTAATCGCCTAGACGCTGGGAATGACGCAGCCCGCCGCAATGGCCGATCATCAGCCAGCATTGCGGCCGCAGCACAGCGAGATGGTCGGTGATGGTTTTCGCATTCGACGGACCCACCCCGATATTGACCAGGGTGATGCCGCGGCCGCCCGGTGCCTTGAGGTGGTAGGCCGGCATCTGGAAGCGCCGCCAGGGCGCGCCCTCGACGACGGCGTGGGCATTGGGCGTCTCCGCATCGACTTCGACAAAGCCGGCGGCGGAGAAGGACTCATAATGATTATCCTCCTTCAGCTGCCGGATCGCCCAAGCCGTGAAGGCATCGACATAGCGGTGATAATTGGTGAAGAGGATGAATTGCTGCGCATCCTCATAGGGTGTGCCGGTATAGTGGCGCAGCCGCTGCAGTGAAAAATCGACGCGCGGCGCGGCAAACAGGCTCAGCGGCCGCACCTCGCCCGGGGTTGATGGGCTGAGGCCATTGGGCAGATCATCATTGACCTTGCTCAGATCGGCATAGGGGAAATGGCTGACCAGTTCGGCCGGGCTGGCCGCATCCATGTCGAGATGATCGGTATCATCGAGCGCGTAGGAAAACGGCATTTCAACCGACGACAAACCGGTCTCGATCGTGATCTCATACTCGTCACTGAGCAGGGTCAATTGTTCGATCAGATAGTCGCGGAACAGTTCGGGATGGGTGATCGAAATGGCGTAAACGCCGGTATCCGTAAACTTTCCGAACGCCCGGCTGACCGGCGGCGGCGGGCCGTCCGGCAAATAGGTCACCCGCAATTCGGGATAGGCGAAAGCACCGGCGGCACGGGCTTCAGGACTGGGTGGAGGACCGCCATCGAGGAAGGCTTTGAGGGCGGTCTGGAGACGCACAACGGAGGCCTGGTACAGCACAACAAGCTGATCAACGGCGTCGGAAGGCGAATTCGCGATCTGAAAAGGCATCATCGCCAGTCTCTTGCACGAATCTCAGCAAGGGTAAACGCGAAACTCCCGGATGCAGGCATAACCCGCGAGGTGCAGGTTGATAGCCAACTATCCATTGGCCGCAAGCCACCAAGCCTGTAAGGAGCCGGGCGCCCTCAAACGGGCAGGAGACAATGATGGATAACGCACAAAACTGGATCGTTCTGAAATTCGGCGGCACCAGCGTCAAGTCGCTGGCCAATTGGCGCGTGATATCCAAACGCATTCAAACCCTTCGCTCGGAGGGCAAGCGCGTCTTCGTGGTCCATAGCGCGCTGGCCGGCATCTCCAACCAGCTCGAAGCGCTCATGTCGGCGGCCATGGCGGGCCAGGGCGAGGCGGAACTCGCGGCGATTAAAGCTCAGCATATCGAGCTCGCGGAAGAACTGGGCCTCGATGGCGAAACCGTGCTGGCGCCCTTCTTCGCCGAACTGATGCAGCTGCGCGCCGGACTGGCCTTGACCGGCGATGCCTCGCCGCGCTCGCGCGCCCGCATCATGGCGCAGGGCGAGCTGATGGCGACGAGCCTCAGCGCCGCCTGGCTCAATCAGACCGGCCTCGCATGCCAGTGGCTCGACGCGCGCGATCTGCTGACCAGCCGCACCGGCGGCGCGGTCAGCGGGTATCTCAGCGCGGACTGCAGCTATGCCCCTGACGCCGATCTGCATCATCGACTCGATGATGCAGCGTCCAGCGTCACCCTCACGCAAGGCTTCATTGCCCGCCGCCCCGATGGTGATACCGCCCTGCTCGGCCGCGGCGGCTCGGACACGTCGGCCGCCTATTTCGCGGCCAAGCTCGGCGCCGAGCGGCTGGAAATATGGACCGATGTCCCCGGCTTCTTCTCCGCCGATCCGCGCCTGACTGGTGCAGCGCGCCAGATCAAGGCGCTGAGCTATGACGAAGCCCAGGAAATCGCCTCGATGGGCGGCTCGGTGCTGCATCCGCGCGCCATCGCGCCGGTACGCAAGGCCGGGATCGAAATGCAGGTGCTGTGCACCCACCGCCCGGAGATGAGCGGCACGAAAATCAGCGCCAGCCCGTCCGAGGACGCCCCGCGCCTGAAGGCCGTCTCCGTCAAGTTCGGCGTCCGCCTGATCACGCTCGAGAGCGATGGCATGTGGCATGCGGCCGGCTTCCTCGCCAGCGCGTTTGAGCCCTTCGCCCGCCATGGCGTCTCGATCGATCTGGTCTCAACCTCACAGACCTCCGTCACGGTCTCGCTTGATGCCGATCCGAGCCTCACCCCGGCCGTACTGGCCGCGCTCCAGAACGAGCTGGCCACCATCGCCCGGGTGGAGATGATCGAGAATTGCGCCGCCGTTTCCATGGTCGGGCGCGGCGTGCGCGCCCTGCTGTCCCAACTGGGGCCGGCAATGGAGGCCTTTGCCCATTATCCCGTCCGCCTGATCAGCCAGGCCGCGAATGATCTCAACCTCACAGTCGTCGTCGATGAGGACCAGGGCAAGCCGCTCTGCCGCCGTCTGCATGACCAGCTGATCCAGCCCAAACCGCTCGACCCGACCTTCGGCCCGAGCTGGCGCGAGATCGGTCAGAGTGATGCCGTCACCGGCGCGGCCGGCCCGGCCGCCTGGTGGCGCACAAAACGCGACGCCCTGCTGGCGCTCTGCCCAGCCGATGCGCCGCTCTATGTCTATGATCTGGAAACCGTCAAGGCGCGCGCCGGGGCCGTTGCCGGCCTGCCGCATCTGGACCGCGGCTGGTATGCGATGAAGGCCAATGGCCATCCGGATGTTATCCGCACCGCGGTGGCCGCCGGACTCGGCGTGGAGTGCGTCTCGATTGGCGAAGTGCATGCAGCGATGGCCGCCATGCCCGGCCTGCCGGTGGACCGCATCCTGTTCACGCCGAATTTCGCGCCGCGCGGTGAATATGCCGAGGCGATCGATCTGGGCATTCACCTCACCCTCGACGGGCTGCACCCGCTGCGACACTGGCCGGAGATTTTCACCGGCTCCGAGATCACGCTGCGCATCAATCCCCAGCGTCCCGAGGGCCATCACAAACATGTCCGCACTGCCGGGCCCGACGCGAAATTCGGCCTGCATGCTGACGAATTGCCCGAGGGCATCGAGCTTGCGGCGAAGGCCGGGGCGACAATCATCGGCCTGCACGTGCATTCGGGCAGCGGCATCAGCGATCCCGATCACTGGCGCCGCGTCGGCGTCTTCCTGGCGGAGACGGCGCGCGCCTTGCCCGATGTGCGGATTCTCGATCTCGGCGGCGGTCTCGGAGTTGATGAGGCGTCGGGCGCGCGCCGCATCGATATGGACGCGCTTGGCGCCGTGCTGACCGATCTCCACACCGCCTTCCCACAATACAGCCTTTGGCTCGAGCCGGGCCGCTTCATCATCGCCGAGGCCGGCGTATTGCTGGCCCGCGTCACCCAGCTGAAACAGACGCCCGATGCGCGCTTTGTCGGCATCAATGCCGGCATGAACAGCCTGATCCGCCCCGCGCTCTACGGCGCAAGACACGAGATCTTCAACCTGACGAGGCTTGAGGGTTCACCGGCCTATGTCGCGGATATCGTCGGCCCGATCTGCGAAACCGCCGACCGCATGGGCGCCCAGCGTCTGTTGCCGGAGACATTCGAAGGCGATGTCTTCCTCATCGCCAATGGTGGCGCCTACGGGCGGGTGATGGCGTCGAACTATAATATGCGCGAGCCGGCCGCCGAGGCGGTGATCCAGGCGGGACACTCACCCGCTGACGCGGAACCTTGTCCCCGGTCAGCGTTGTGAATTCACACGTTGAGACAGTGCCTTGCGCCTTGGTAGCCAAAGCTTATCCCCGCCCCGGTGAGCCACGCCCATAATAGCCCCACGTTTCGCCCCGACCGGTGCACAGGAAAGGACGAACGGGTGGCGCCGGGCCGGCCGCGATCAGGCCGCCCTCAATTGGCTCGAATGAGCCGGGCTTCACCGGGTTGTGGACGGTCCGCAGGGATCACTACCCCCGCATACAAACGCAGACTTCCCGACGGATCGTCCGCAATGCCCTACCCACACCGGGACATGATCCGGCCTCAACGAGGCCGGTGCGTGTCCCGTTTCGCGTGGTGAGCGCACACCCACCTAGTGGGGACACGCACCCGCTGACGCGGGAGCATGTCCCCGGTTGATCTACTCCGCCGGCTCGACCTTCTTCGTCTTGCCCTGATCAAACATCGACCAGACGCCGTCATCGCCGTGCCAGTCGCCCTTGGTGGCGCCCTTGGAATATTCCGTGGCGCGGGCTTCGAAGAAATTGGCGTGTTCGACGCCGTTGAGGATTTCCGACAGCCAGGGCAGCGGGTGTTTCTCGATATTGTAGATTTTCGGCAGGCCGAGCTGGCCCAGACGCCAGTCGGCGATATAGCGGATATAGGTCTTGATATCGTCCGGGGTCATGCCCTCGACTTCGCCCATTTCGAAGGCGAGTTCGATGAATTTGTCTTCGAGCGCCACGACGGTGCGGCAGCACTCAACGATATCATCCTTGACCTGCTGGCTCAGCGCGCCGGTCTCTTCGGCGAAGGCGTGGAACAGCTTGATCATGCCTTCGCAATGCAGGCTTTCATCGCGGATCGACCAGGTGATGATCTGGCCCATGCCCTTCATCTTGTTGAGGCGCGGGAAATTCATCAACATGGCGAAGGAGGCGAACAGCTGCAGGCCTTCGGTGAAGGCGCCGAACATCGCGACAGTGCGCAGGACGTCCTCGTTGGTCTCGACACCGAATTTTTGCATGAAGTCATGCTTATCGGCCATCGCCTTGTAATCCATGAAGGCAGAGAATTCGCTGTCGGGCATGCCGATCGTCTCGAGCAGAAGCGCATAGGCGGCGATGTGGATCGTCTCCATATTGGAGAAGGCCGACAGCATCATCTTCACTTCGACCGGTTTGAAGACGCGCGCATAGCGCTCCATGTAATTATCGTTCACCTCAATGTCGGACTGGGTGAAAAAGCGGAAGATCTGCGTCAGCAGATTGCGCTCATTATCATTGAGTTTGGTCGCCCAATCCTTGCAGTCTTCACCGAGCGGAACTTCTTCCGGCATCCAGTGAACCTGCTGCTGCTTCTTCCAGAAATCATGTGCCCAGGGATAACGAAACGGCTTGTAGGCATGGCTCAGAGTCATCAAGCCCGGCAGATTTGTGGAATTCTCGGTCATAGCGGCACACCTCAGACAATTGGGAATCGGTTTTGGCCCGACACACAACATATTGCGTCTTAGGTTAGCAAAACGTCTACAGCTAGATGCGGGTTGGACTCAGTTTGACCGGGGAAAACCGAGTCTACCAGCGCCAATTCACCGTCACCGCGCCAAATTCTTCGCTCTCGCGGAATTTGTCGACACCAACGACATAGCGGTAATTGCGCTGGACATAGGCGAGCGAGAGGTCCGCATCGCCAATCCGCATCGCGACGCCGGCTTGGGCATCGCCGATCACTTCGCGCGAGGTCATATAGACGGCGCGATTGAAATCCATCCCCTGGGCCGGATCATACATCAGCGCCCGTCGGTCGGCGCCAGCGAAGACATACCAGCTGGGATAATCATCGGCCAGATAGCGCCCGATCCGTACTTCGGCACCGGCACCGGCGGCCGAGCCATCGGGTCCGACGCTGACGGCTGCACGCGGGGTGAGCGAGACGTCGAGCTGATCGCCCTGACCGCGGGTCTCGAAGGGGCGTTCATAATTAACCGCGACAATGGTTCGCCGCCCGGCCGGATCGACCACAACCGGCGAATGCTCGTCCTGACCGGGGCGCACGCTGCCGAAGCTGGCATCGCGTGAAACATCGTCGAGCAGAGCGATCTGCACTGTACCGGCCGGTCCAAAGTCGAATTGCGCCGCTGGCTGAACCGTCATCGCGGCAAAGGCGTCGTGATCGGCTTGGCTGGAACTGAGCGAAAGTGCTGTCAGGGCGACGCGGGCAGCGGAGGGCGAGAGCGGGCGCACGGCTGGCTGGACTTCAAACTGGCCCTGGATCATCTGGCTGGTTGAGGCCCATTCGGACGCCGCCCGCCCGGGCGCCGTCAGCACATAGCTGGCCCCCGAAAACGCGATAATGCCCGCGCAAAGCAATTGTGATGTCCGTCCCAGACGCATCGCACTCTCCCCAGACGCGATACAAGCAAACTCAAAGTGCGAACGCACCCTGATTCACCCTAAAGGAGAATAAGGTTAACGGGTTTCGCGGGAGCGAGTCCACTCAAATACAGGATTCTTGGTCGATTTTTGCCAAAACGAGGGTGAGATTGGCGTGTCCGGCGCGCAGAAAAACGCCGGCACCTCCTGGGGAGATACCGGCGCGTTTCAGGCTTGGCGATGCGCCCGAGCCTATTGGCAGGCGAGGCATTCTTCGTAGTCGGTCGGCGCGGCGGCTGCGAGCGAGACCTCGATCTCGGATTTGTTCTGCGAGCCGGCATAGGCGGTGCGCTGGACCGATTTGGAGCGGCAATAATACAGCGATTTCACGCCGCGCTCCCACGCCGTCCAGTGCAGCATGTGCAGATCCCACTTATTGATGTCACCCGGCAGGAAAACATTGAGCGATTGCGACTGGCACACAAAAGGCGTGCGATCAGCGGCATGCTCGATCACCCAGCGCTGGTCGATCTCGAAGGCGGTACGGAACAGGGCCTTCTCGTGCTCGTCGAGCGCGTCGAGATGCTGCACCGAACCTTCATGCTCGAGAATCGAGGACCAGGTTTCCGGCTCATTGAGGCCCTTGGCATCGAGCAGGGCTTCCAGTTGTGGATTCTTGACCGTGGTCGAGCCCGACAGGGTCTTGTGGGTGTAGACATTGGCCGGGATCGGCTCGATGCCGGCGGAGACGCCGCCACAGATGATCGAGATCGACGCGGTCGGCGCGATCGCCAGTTTGTGCGAGAAGCGCGCCTTGACGCCATTCTCTTCGGCGTCACGGCAGGCGCCGCGCTCTTCGGCCAGCGTCACCGAAGCGGCATCGGCATGGGTGCGGATATGCTTGAACATTTTCATGTTCCAGGATTTCGCCATCGCCGATTCAAACGGAGCATTCATTTGCTGCAGGAAAGTGTGAAAGCCCATCAGGCCCAGCCCAACCGAGCGTTCGCAGATCGCCGAATAAACAGCGCGGTTCATTTCCGGCGGGGCGCGATCAATGAAGTCCTGCAACACGTTGTCGAGGAAGCGGAAAATATCCTCGATGAAATTGGGATCGTCCTTCCACTCAAGATATTTGGTCGCGTTCAGCGAAGACAGGCAGCACACGGCGGTGCGCTCCTTGCCGTGGTGATCGAAACCGGTCGGCAGCATGATTTCCGAACACAGATTCGACTGACGCACCTTGAGGCCCAGCTTGCGCTGGTGGGCCGGCAGATTGTCATTCACCGTGTCGGAGAAAATGATATAGGGCTCGCCGGTCTGCAGACGCAGCTCCATCACCTTCTGCCACAGCTTGCGGGCATTGACGGTTTTGACGACCTCTTTGCTCTTCGGCGAAATCAGCTCGAATTCCTCGTCGTCTCGTACCGCTTCCATGAAGGCATCGGTGATGTTGAGGCCGTGGTGGAGATTGAGCGATTTGCGATTGAAATCGCCAGACGCTTTGCGAATTTCGAGGAATTCCTCGATTTCCGGATGGTGGATGTCGAGATAGACCGCCGCCGAACCACGGCGCAGCGAGCCTTGCGAAATCGCCAGGGTCAGGCTGTC
This sequence comes from uncultured Maricaulis sp., assembly GCF_963975345.1. Taxonomy (NCBI): domain Bacteria; kingdom Pseudomonadati; phylum Pseudomonadota; class Alphaproteobacteria; order Maricaulales; family Maricaulaceae; genus Maricaulis; species uncultured Maricaulis sp. The sequence continues at coordinate 58,211 of NZ_CAXBGE010000002.1, forward strand.
CATCACGCGGATGAAGGGGATAATGCCGGAGGTCTGGCCATTGACTCCGATCTTCTCGCCGATCGAACGGACATCGCCCCAATAGGTGCCGATGCCGCCGCCATTGGAGGCGAGCCAGACATTTTCTGTCCAGGTGCCGACAATGTCGTCGAGGCTGTCACCAACCGAATTGAGGAAACAGGAGATCGGCAGGCCGCGCTCGGCGCCGCCATTCGACAGCACCGGTGTGGCCGGCATGAACCAGAGATTCGAGATGTAATCATACAGGCGCTGGGCATGTTCGGCATCGTCGGCATAGGCCGTGGCGACGCGGGCAAACATGTCCTGATAGCTTTCGTCCGGCAGCAGATAGCGGTCTTCCAGCGTGCGCTTGCCAAATTCAGTCAAAAGCGCGTCGCGGCTGCGATCAATCCGGATCGATTCCACCACGCGCAAATGCGTCGCCGCGTTCGATTTCGGCTGCCCGCGGCGGGGCGCGCGAACGCTGTCTGTGCCGCTGTCTAACTTGCGGCTGGTGGCCGAATCCGGTGGCGTCATGGTGGTCATGCTCCTCAACTCCGAGACAATTCTGTCCTGCGGCCCGCGCGTAATGATTCGCGTACCCGGCAGGCCTGAACGGCCGGAAATTCCTGTATAGTGTGCCGCTGTCTCCAGCCGACCCAACATATAGTGGATCAACCTTTGCCCGTCGGTCAACGGGGCATACAGGTCGAAAGTGGTTTTTTTAGTTAATGACCGATTAACGACCAGGGCAAGCCGGCACACCCGGTTAATCTCCGAGGCGCCGCTCATAAACAATTCCTGAAAGCGCCCGAGCCTCGCTTAGGAGAGGTTGAGCAATTCCGGGTCGCCGCCCTGGGCCGCGATATTGACCGTGACGCAACGCTCGCCAGCAAACCGGTGCAGATAGTGCGGCCCGCCTGCCTTCGGTCCCGTCCCCGACAAGCCCTCGCCGCCGAAGGGTTGAACCCCGACCACGGCCCCGGTCATGGAGCGGTTGACGTAGACATTACCCGCCGGCACCGCCGACTGAATTTGCCTGTGGAAACTCTCCAACCGCGAGTGAATGCCCAAGGTCAGACCATAGCCCTTGTCGGCGAGGGCGGCGGCCATATCGTACAATTGATTCCGCTTGTATCGGATCACGTGCAGAATCGGGCCGAACACTTCGCGTTCGAGCAGGTCGAGCGAGGGCAGTTCCACCAGGGCCGGGCCAAAATAGCACCCGGTCTCACCCCAGGAACCGGAGTCGAGATGGCGGATGACCGTGCCCTGGGCTTCCATGCGCTCCATATGCCGCAACAGGATTTCGCGCGCTTCACCATCGATCACCGGACCGACATCGGTCGCCGGATCGGCCGGATCGCCGATGGCCAACTCATCCATCGCACCAGCCAGCGCCGCGATGGTCGCGTCAGCGGTATCTTCAGGGATCAGAATGATACGCAGGGCCGAACACCGCTGGCCCGCCGAACCGAAGGCCGAAACGATGGCATCATCGACAACCTGTTCGCGCAGCGCCGTGGTGTCGACGAACATCGCATTGAGCCCGCCGGTTTCCGCGATCAGCGGTCCGATCGCGCAGTCGCGTGCCGCCAGCGAACGATTGATCATCCGCGCCACTTCCGTCGAGCCGGTGAAAGCCACACCCGCCGTGCGCGGATCATTGGTCAGCGCCGCGCCGACAGTTTCGCCGCGTCCCGGCAGGATGTGCAGCACTTCGACCGGCAGACCGGCCTCGAAAAACAGCATTGCCGCCTCGTGAGCGATCAGCGGTGTCTGCTCGGCCGGCTTGGCGAGTACGGCATTGCCGGCAGCCAAGGCCGCGGCCACTTGGCCGGTCATGATCGCCAGTGGGAAATTCCACGGGCTGATGCAAACAAACACGCCGCGGCCCTTCAGGCCGAGATGATTGGTTTCGCCAGCCGGGCCGGGCAGGCGTTCCGGTGTCTCGAATTCGCGCTCGGCCTGGGCGGCGTAATAGCGGCAGAAATCAGCCGCCTCGCGCACTTCGGCAATCCCGTCGGCGAGCGTTTTGCCGGCTTCGCGCGCCATCAGCGCCAGGAAGCGATCCGCATCGGCTTCCAGCGCGTCGGCCATCTTGCGCAGGATCGCGCCGCGCGCCTTGCCGCCACGCGCATCCCAAATCCGTTGCGCTGCGACCGCATGCTCAAACGCCGCGTCGACATCTTCGGTCGTCGCTTCAAGCACCGTGCCGACGACGCGCGAGCGGTCGACCGGGCTGGTGACCGGCATTTCCTGACCCGCCCGGGCGGCGCCGCCCAAAAGCGGCACCCCGCAAACCAGCGGCGCGGCAACAATCGGTCCCGCCGCATCGAGCGCGGCGACAGCCTTGGCGAGACGGTCACGGACAGCCAATTGCGTCAAATCAATGCCAGCCGAATTAGCACGCTCCGGGCCATACAGCGCCATTGGCGTTGCGATGGAAGGGTGGCGGGCAATCGGGCTGGTCAGCTCAAACGGACCGCGCGCGACGTCTTCCGCCGCGACATCCGGATCGAGGAAGGAGTGAACGAAGGAGCTGTTGGCACCATTTTCCAGCAAGCGCCGCACCAGATAGGGCAGCAGGTCTTCATGGCTGCCGACCGGCGCATAGACGCGCACGGCGCGGTCGCCATAAGCCTCGGCAGCGGCCAGATACAAGGGCTCGCCCATGCCGTGCAGACGCTGGAACTCATAGTCTTCGACGCCGGCCTGGTCAGCCAGATCTCGGATCGCGCACAGCGAGTGGGCATTATGAGTGGCGAACTGGCCATAGATCGCGTCGGGTGCGGCGAGCATGGCGCGGGCGCAGCCGAGATAATTGAGATCGGTCGCCGGCTTGGTGGTCCAGACCGGAAAGTCCGGCCAGCCCATCTGATGCGCCAGCTTGATCTCCGTATCCCAATACGCACCCTTGACCAGGCGCACCAGCAGACGGCGATTGGTGGCGCGGCCGAGCGCGATCAGGCGCTCGATCACTTGCGGCGCGCGCTTCTGATAGGCCTGGACAGCCAGGCCGAGCCCGTTCCAGCCTTCCAGCTCGGGTTCACGCGCCAGCCGCTCGAATAATTGCAGGGTAAGGACCAGACGATCGGTTTCCTCGGCATCAAAGCACAGGCCGATATCCTGCGCCTTGGCGGCACGGGCCTGCTCCATCAAGAGCGGATAGACTTCCGCCATCACCCGCTCACGTTTGACGGCGTGCAGGCGTGGATGCAGGGCCGATATCTTGACCGAAACGCCATGCACCTGTTCGACCGAACCCTCACCGCGGGCCGCACCGACGACGGCAATCGCGTCGAGATAGCGTTTTTGATAGCGCGCGGCATCGGCGGCTGTGCGGGCGCCCTCGCCCAGCATGTCGAAGGAACACAGGTTCGAGCCCGCCTTGCGGCCACGCTTGAGTGCTTCCTTGATGGTGCGCCCGAGCACGAATTGCTCGCCCATGATTCGCATCGCCTGCATCACAGCGGCGCGGATCACCGGCTCGCCGAGCTTGTGCGTCATCTTGCGCATATAGAGAGACGGGTTTTTGCGAGCCAGCGGATCAACCTCGATGATACCGCCCGTCATCATCAGACCGAGCGTCGAGGCATTGACCAGCCAGTTTTCCGATTTGCCGGCATGGCCGCCCCAATCACCGCCGGAGATTTTCTCGGCGATCAAACGGTCAGCGGTGGCCGCATCGGGCACGCGCAACAAGGCCTCGGCCAGGCACATCAGCGCAAGGCCCTCGCGATTCGACAGGCCGAATTCCTGCAGGAAGGATTCCATCAGTCCACGATTGCGGCTGGAGGCGCGGGCGCGCTCGACCAGCTTGATCGCATCGGTGCGGATGCGCGCCTGGGCAGCGTCGTCCAGACCGGTGCGGTCGGCAAGGTGTTTGACCAATTCTGATTCGTCAGCGAATTTCGCCAGATCGAGATCGTCCCAATTCATGCGGTCACGAGACTGAGTATCCAAGGCCAATCCTCCATGACCGGCGGGCGGGGGCAGCCAGCCGGCAAATTTTCCGGAGCATGGTCGAGGCATTACGGCGCGGCAAGTCCAGTGAGCTGTGTCGCCGTTTGCACCCGTTCAGCACCGCCCCATATCGCCTCCGGGCCGGGCGTCGGGTGTGGAAAAACTTTGCGGACCGCGCGTGAAATCGGGCCGTGCGGCGATGAAAATATCGCGGCGAGCCGTGGCGGAGAAATATGCTTCGTCTTGACCGGCGCTGCATTTCGAGCCCTTTTCCTTGAGCAACACGCTGGCGGCACAGGTTGGGACACGATGCGGCATGGACAAACCGCTTTCGCCGCTTCATGACCCTTCAATGCCCGCTATGCTGGGCTACAGACAGGACCGGCCGGCCAATCTCTGGCGCCGCCGGCAGCAAGAAGGCAGACAGTTGAACGCGATGACCCAAGCAAGCGAACATTCCGACGACACTCCGGAAACCGGCAATGGCGACGAGCGACCCCAGCGCATCATGCTGGTGACCGATGCCTGGGAGCCGCAAATGAACGGTGTCGTGCGCACTCTGTCGCGCACCGTCGCCGAATGCCGCGCCATGGGCCATGAGGTCGAAGTGATCCATCCCGGTCTCGGCTATAAGACAATGCCGCTGCCGACCTATCCGGAAATCCAGCTGGCGTTTGGCGCCCGCCGGGACATCGCCCGCCGCTTCAAGGAATTCGAACCGGAAGCGATTCATATCGCAACCGAAGGACCGCTGGGCATGGCGGCGCGTGCGATCTGCGTGAAGTGGAAACTGCCCTTCACGACCAGCTATCACACCAAATTTCCCGAATACATCAATACCCGTTTCCCCATCATCCCGCTGGCGGCGGGCTATACCTTCATGCGCTGGTTCCACAATGCTGGCGGCCGCATGATGGTGACGACGCCGTCGATGCGCGATGATCTCGCTCTGCGCGGCTTCAAGCATTTGACGCCCTGGGCGCGCGGCGTCGACACGGTGCAATTTAATCCCGACAAGCGCCTCGTCGATGGCGAGGATGTCTATGCCGGACTGGAACGCCCGATCTGGGTCAATGTCGGACGCATCGCGGTCGAGAAGAATATCGAGGGCTTCCTCGAGCTCGACCTGCCCGGCACCAAGGTTGTGGTCGGCGACGGACCGCAGCGCGAATCCCTCGGCGTAAAATATCCAAAAGCGGTTTTCCCGGGATCGAAATTCGGCGACGAGCTGGCACGATATTTCGCCGATGCTGATGTCTTCGTCTTCCCAAGCTGGACCGACACATTCGGCCTCGTCAATCTGGAAGCCATGGCTTGCGGCACGCCTGTCGCGGCCTTCCCGGCGCACGGCCCCAAGGACATCATCCCGGGCTCAGGTGGCGGCTTCATCAATGACGATCTGCGTCAGGCCTGTCTCGATTGCCTCGATATCGACCGCGCCGCCCCGCGTGCCCATGCCGAGAAACATTCCTGGCACCAGTGCGCGATCGATTTCATCATCAATCTGAAACCGCAGCCCAAGCCGGAACGCCGCCGCTTCTGGCAACGCCTGCGCCGCCGGCGCATCGAGGACTAAAACCCAAACAAAAACGCCGCCCCGAGGGGCGGCGTTTTCCATTCTGGTGTGTAGTTGCGCTTATTCCGGCGCCTGCGTCATGGCGGTCAACGAGCGGGCCGCTTCGCCCATCGCTTCGCGGTCGGCATCGGGCAGCGGGATCAGGCCGCGATCGGTGAGATAGCCATACTCGCCCCAAGCGTCATCCGAGGTGAATTCGGCGATGTACTCGCGCAGACCCGGCACCAGATCGGCGTGCTGGTTCTTGACGTAGAAGTAGAGCGAACGCGCCACCGGGTAGGTCCCGTCGGCGATATCGTCGAATTCCGGCGCCATGCCATTGATGATGGCGCCATGCAGGCGGTCAGAATTCTGATCGAGGAAAGAGAAACCGAACACGCCGAACGCGTCAGGCGTATTGATCAGGGTCTGAACAATCGCATTATCGTTCTCGCCGGCATCGATCCATTTGCCGTCTTCGCGGATACGGCTGGCAATGCCTTCGAAACGATCGCCATCGCTGTCCTTGAGCGCGTCCATACAGGCGACACCCTCGGCACCGCCCTGCATGACCAGCTCGACGAAAGCGTCGCGCGTGCCGGACGTTGGCGGTGGGCCGAACACCTCAATCCGCTGGGCCGGCAACGCGGAGTCGACATCCGACCAGGTATTATTCGGATTGGGAACAAAACTCGAGCAAGTGTCATCGGTTGGCACTTCAGCCGCCAGAGCCAGCCAAAGCTGTGTCAGAGTGATCTCCATCGGAGGATTGCCCTGGTCGGCCGCAGCGAGCACGATACCGTCAAAGCCGATGCGCACTTCGGTGATCTGGCGCACGCCATTGGCTTGGCACCGCTCATATTCCGAAGCATGCATCCGCCGCGAGGCATTGGTTATGTCGGGCTGGTCAAGACCGACACCGGCGCAGAACAGGCGGAAGCCGCCGCCCGAACCGGTCGATTCGACGACCGGGGTCGCGAACTGGGTCTTGGCGCCGAAAGATTCAGCGACCGCCGTCGAGAACGGAAACACCGTCGAGGAACCGACAATGCGGATCTGGTCGCGGCTCTGGGCCTGCGCACCGGCGCCGAGCGCCAGGACCGCGGCCAGGGCGGCGAGAGGGGTGGTGATTTTCATGCGGTTGATTCCCTTTTCACTTAGAGAAGATGATGCAGGTTTGAACCTGAACCGGTGATGGCTAGAAATCCCACTGAACGCGCACTTGCGGTCCGGACACACTGGTATTGGGTCCGCCCGGCACGGCCAATTCACCCGTGACGTAATTGGCCATAACCCGGAAATGATCTTCGACATACCAGTTCGCGCCAAGCGTCCAGGTCGTCAATTCGCCAGCCGCGACATCGTTGAGATCGGAATAATCATAACGCGCCGCAAGCTCGATCGCTCCCATGCCGCCTTCCGAGACCGGAGTCGTTGGATGCGTGCGGCTGAAGGAACCGCCAGACGTGCTGTAGCTGCGCGTTTCGCCGGTCAGGAAATAACCGAGATTGAGGAAGGCGCTGTTGATCCGTGGATTGCCGGTCGGGCCGTTCAGCTCCATCGTCATGTATTCGGCGTGGGCATGGAAGGGACCGGAGATCGCAGCGGCCTCCAGACCGATCAGGGTCGAGCTGTCGGCCTCGCCGAGCGGGCGGCCCGGACGGAAATCAGCGGTGACGATGCGGTCGGTCGAATGGGTGCGCGGACGGGCCCGGACACGGGTCCCGGCATTGCCGTAATCCATTTGCCGCACTGAAGCGCCCAGATGGACCAGAAGATTATCGGTGTGTACCGGCAGATAGGTGATGCGCGCCGCAAAGGCCGAGCTGTCATCGGTCGAGAAGCTCTGGCTCAAATCGCCGGTAACGCCGCCATAGGCACCAGCCTTGAAGGTGTAATTGTCGCCGTGGTGAGCGATGGCCACACCGACGCGGCGGTCAAGGCCGAACAATTCCGTGCCCGTGCCACGTTCCATGAATGTGATGTAGCGCGAGGACGTTTGCTCTTCGAGCGAGTTCGGCGTTTTCATATTGCCGACGAGGACATCGAAGCCCGTCGCGTGAAAGGTCAGGGCCACATCCTTGGCGCGGACCTGGTTATTGATCAGATCAAACTCGGCAACATATCCGACATGGGCGAATTGGCCGGTGATCCCGAGGCGGCCGGTGCGGATCTCGCTATCATTGAAGGTCGTGGTGACGCCGGCGCGATCAAAATCAATATTCGCAGCATCGAGATAGATGCGGCCACGGAACGTGAAGCTGTCGCCGGTTGCGGCATTGCTCCAGCTGGGCACGCCATCAAAATTCCAACCCGAAGCGTCATCGGCGTGCGCTGCGCTCAAGCCGGCTGCCGATGCCAGTGCGACCAGCGCCGCGCTTGTTAAATATCGTTTGAACATTGTCTTTCCGTCCTGACGCTGATGGCGCCTCCGATCCCCGGCGGCACTCAAAATTTCGACTTCACAACATCTCGATAGTCGCGCTCGGTGACGCTTTTGCGACGGCTGCGTGACATGTTTGTTTCAGTGACGCCGCACAAAAAGGCCCGCAGCGCGGTCACGCTGCGGGCCCTTTATCCAACTTGTCACGAGGTGGATCAGAGCAGGCGTTTACGCAGAAGCTGCGACAGCATGTCGATCGCGCTGACCGCGAGAATGATGACGATGACGATCGCGGCCGTGCGCTGGTAATCAAAGGCGCGAACGGCCTCGAACAGGATCTGGCCGATGCCGCCGGCACCGATCAGGCCGAGCACGGTCGCCGAGCGCGCATTCGATTCGAAGCGGTAGAGACCGAACGAGGTCCAGAGCGGCGCCACTTGCGGTATCACGCCCCAGATCACTTCGTGCAGCGGCAGCGCACCGGTTGCCCGCACACCCTCGACAGGCCCGTGATCGATTGCCTCGACGGCTTCGGAGAATAGTTTTGCAAGCACGCCCGTGGTGTGAACCGCGAGCGCCATCACCCCGGCCAATGGCCCCAGTCCGACGGCGGCGATGAAGATCAGGGCGATGATCAGCTCATTGATCGAGCGGAACACGTCCATCAAACGCCGTACCGGCTGCACGACCCAGGCTGGCGCAACATTGCGGGCGCTGAGCAGGCCGAAGGGAATGGCCGCGACGACGGCGATAAATGTGCCCCAGATCGCGATCTGCACCGTGATGATCATTTGCGGCACGGCTTCAATAATGCCGGCCCGCAAATCGACCCAATAGGCGCTGCGCGAGGCGGCGCTGGCGATATTGTCGGGGAAGAACCCGGCGAGAAATTCCTGCATATCGCCGAAATTCTCAACCAATAGATAGCTTCGGTCCATGTCGGACGGATCGAAACTCCAGACCAGGATGATAATCACGCCGGCACCGATCACCGCATTGGCGAGGCGCTCGGTCAAAGGCAGTTTCGGTCCGGGACCGCGCGGCGCGCCGGCCCACATGAGCCCGGCCAAGAGCAGGCCCGCCAGTATCACCAGCCCGCCGAGCAGAGGCCAATTACGTGTGACCACGACGTCGTGATTGACGGCATTTCCCGCTTGGCCGGTCGCGCTGGCCAGACTGTCCAAGCCGGAATTGCCGGCTTCGACTGCGGCCAGACGGGCCTGAAGTTCGGCAACACGTGTGGCGCGCTCCTCCTCGGTCAGTTCGGTATCATTGCGGACCAGGATCAGGTCGCGAACGATTTCCAGCTGCACGATCGGATCGAGATGCGCATTGGAGGCTGGCAGAAACAGGCCGAAAAACAGGGGCTGAAGCACGGCGCGCGCTTGGGCGATCTCTTCCGGCGTGCCGTGGCGGCCGTAATTCATGAAGAAATATTGCAGGCGCAGCTTGGCTTCCTGATCGAGATCGGTGCGCCAGATGATTGGATCAGTGCCGATCGGCGGTGAGGTCCAGATCACCCGGATACGCGACGCGATCTCGGGACGCGAGCCGTGCAGCACGGTCAGGCTGGTGGTGTTATTGGTCCCGACGTCGATCTGCCCATTGGCCACCGCGACGGCATTGGCCTCGTGATTGGCATTGCGCACGGTATTGAAGCATTCGGCCGGATCGATATTGCGCGGCGCGAAGATGAAGGCCGAGGGCACCAGATAGCCGGAGGTCGAATTGGGATCGCCCATGCCGAAATCGAGTGAGCGATCACAGGTCAGGATATCGTCGAGCGTCTGGATCGGGCTGTCGGCCGGCACGATCAGGACGGAATTATAGCCCTCGCTGCCATCGGGATAGGTCGCCTTGGCAAAGACTTCGCCGCCGGCAAGGCGGACCGCCTGCAGTCCGGAGAAATTGGAAAACCAGGCGAACTGGACGCTGTTATAGCGCATCGCCTGGATCATGCCGGCATAGTCGGAGGCATAGAAGGGCTGGATATCATAGCCCGTCCACTCTTCCATCGCCTCGATGAATGGCCCCCAATTGGAGGCTTGGTTGGCGGAGGATTCGGTGGCGATAATGCCGAAATTCAGCGTGCCGCGTGAAGCGGCAGGACCGGTGTCAGCGGTGTCACTGGCATCCGGTGTGGAGGCCGGTGCGCAGGCCGCCAGCATCAGGCCGAGGCCGGTGACCAGCGCGCGCAAGCTCTTGTTGATCCAGCCGCTCATTCGTCATCTCCCCCGTAGAAGGCCTGCTCGTATTCAGGGCCGTAAACCTCGATCAGCTTTTCCTGGGTGAGCTCCGCGCTCGGCCCGTCAAACACGATGCGGCCCTTGTTGAGCGCCACGACCCGGTCACAGAACTGGCTGGCGTAATCGACCTGGTGCAGCGTCACGATGACGGTGAGATTGTCCTTGCGGTTCAACTCGCGCAGCAATTCCATCACGGTGCGCGCCGAAACCGGATCGAGCGAAGCGATCGGCTCGTCGGCGAACAAAACCTCGGCGCCTTGCACCAGGGCGCGGGCAATAGCGCCGCGCTGCTGCTGCCCGCCGGACAGTTTGGAGGCGCGGCGGGCGGCGAAGCCGGCAATGCCGACACGTTCCAGCGCATCCATCGCCTTTTGCTTGTCGGCCATCGAGAATATCCCCAGCGCACCGCGCCAAGGCGAGATCCGGCCGAGTGCACCGATCAGCACATTGCCGAACAGGGACAGCCGGCCGACCAGATTGAATTGCTGGAAAATGAAACCGAGATGGGAGCGGTGCTCGCGGACGCCGGACGCGATCTTGCCCTTGGCCTGCATGCGATGGCCCAGCACCGAAACCGGCCCGCTATCGCTATCGGCGATCTGCAGGGCGGCAGCGACGCGCAACAGGGTCGACTTGCCCGAACCGGACGGTCCGATCAATCCGACCATCTCGCCACGCCCAACCGACAGGCTGACATCGTCGAGCGCTTTGGTGTCGCCGAATGTCATTTTCAGATTTTTGGCGTGAAGCGCCAGAGCGGCGTCTGTCATCTTGGGCGTCCCCCTGCATAGTCACGGCTTTGTGGCGTAAGGGCATGACACATTTGTGACAAGAGGAAGATGACGCTGATTCATTTTGCGCCCCCCCTCTTGTTCGGCACTCTGGTCGCCCTGGCCGGGATTGATGCACGTACACAAAGGCTTCCCGACCTTCTCACCCTGCCGCTCATCGAAGCAGGGATTGCAGTCAAAGGACTGATTTTTTCATGGCGGATGGCAATCGCTGGCGCAGCACTCGGTTATCGGGTGCGCATCTCAGCGCGCTTGCTGGCGCGTCCGGCAGATATCGCCGCTGCACTGAACGGTCGGGATCCGGCCGCCGAATGCGCGCATGAGGGAAAGCGTTCCGAGCACGCCGACGAAAATGCTGGCATAGGCAGGAATGGCGTGCGGCGACAACGAAGGTATCGCAAACAGGATCAGACCATCATTGCCGCCCGGAATCAGCACGGTTCCCGCGCCCATCAGCAATCCACCCGCCACATGTCTGAGGGCCATGAGGCCGCGCGGCAGGCGCAGAACGAATGAACCGCGCTGCAGGCTTGAAAAAGCCATTCCCAAAATCGCGGCGCCCAGCAGGCCCCATGCCAGCGTTGGCTGTGCGCAGCTGGTACTCGAGCTGGCCGTTATGCCGCACAAAATGGTGGACGAGAAAGACCAGGGTCCGGTCGCCTCAATGATGACCGCATTGGAGATCCCCACCAGCGCGGCCCCCGCCGACAGCGTGTAGACCGAAGCGCCAAGAACCTTGCGCAGGGATTGTTTTCGCCAGAACCGTCTGACGATCAAACTGCTTTCCCACAGCAAAGCGGCACCCAGTATGACCAGAACCGCCAAGGGATAGTCGGGCTGTTGGAAGGTGGCGGCCGTGGGGCGCGCCAAGGCAAGGGACGCCGCGGCCCACATGCCCACCGGCCAGGCTGCAACGGTCAGCCAAAGGCCGAGATTGCCATCGACCGCCCGGGTCAAGGTCGACAGGGTGCAGCCGCCATTCAGCGCCGCCCCGACGCCGAACAGAACGCCGCCAAGCACAGACAGCAATGTGAGCGGCCAATGGCTGAACTGTGTCGCATGACCGAAAGCGCCGACCACCGCCGTCAGGGCCATCACCCAGCCGGCACTCTTGATGAATGACCACAGGAAATGTCCGCGGCCGGAGGTCAGCACCTCTGCGGCCGCCTTGACCGTGCACAGCCCGGCCCGGTGAGCAGCAAAGCCGAGAATGGCGCCCATCAAAAGTGAGAGCAGAATATTTGTCACAATCCAACCCCGTCCCTCGGTGCCACGCCGCGATCACCGCGACCATCGCTGGCCCAGAAAGGGTCGACCCCATCAACGCCCGGCATCGGATCACCCTGAAGCTGTGAACCTGTGTCCATGAACATCGCACGCAAATCAACTCACGAGCCTGTTCCAGCTTCGTCGTCCTGGGTCACCAAAGCGTGTGTCGCTGTCTCGCGTCACAGGTCGCGCGGGCGGGTCAGAAAATAAATCTGTTCCCTCGCCGCCGGTCATGCGGCGTTGAAATAGGTGCCTGTCACCATTTATTTCTTTTCACCATTTATTTCTGGCCGTGCAAGGGAACGGGGGCACCCGCCAAAAACGTGTCGCTATTGGCAGCCCCCTAAATGGAGGCGGGAACAGATCCTTCCGTCAATCCATGTGGCGCCGCGCAGGTCCATGGTGGCCAAAGACGACGTCAGGGTCGCGTCCAGCAGGTTCGCGCCGGACAGGTTAGCGCCGGACAGGTTAGCGTCAGTGGCAGGGAGGCAGCGCCGGCATCCACGCTGGCGGTGACAGTGGCCTCACTCCCGGCGATTTGCGATGATGGATTGCTCATAAAGCGCAGGTATGAGTTGCAGCGTGACCGCGCAAACATCTGTACTGTAAAAGGTGCCAACCCACACCTGAATGGGTCCCGCCGCCGCGCCAAACCCATTCAAGGCCGTAATCACGACCTCCGGCTCGGTGACCTCGTACGCTCCATAATTGGATGAAGTTCTCTGGAATTGATGATTGGCTTTCCACCGTCCGTCGGCCGTTCTCACCAGCAGGATTATGGGGCAGCGGTCCGAGGACCCCCATTGGTCCACGCCCGAGGCCCGGAAGTACATGTGGGTAAAATATTGCATGTCGGAGACGTCGAACGTGAAATCGGGCCTAGAGTTCACGAAGCCTCTTTGGTGGAGACCGCCGATCGTCGCACTGCAGTCCCGCAGGTCAGTATAACCACCGGCAGTGGCGCTGTAGGATGGGCGGGAAGGGGGGTCAAGTACCAAGGCCGAAACGGTGATCGTCTGGCGCGCTTCCCAGTTCACATCCGGGCAGCTCTCGGCAGCGGCAGCGGCGGTCAGGGAAATCAGGACAAGAAAAGCAGAAAAAAGAGTGCGCATTTTATGGCTCCAGTTCAAGTCTTGTTGCGATGAGCCTGCAGGGTGCGCCGATCCAATGGATACCGGCACCGATGCGCGCTTTGCGATCCGCCGATGCGGTTGACCAAAGGCGCCAAATGCATGCACCCGGTCCTTATTCTTGAAGGACTGAGGATGGTGAAATCACGCTATGGCGCTTTGGCGCACAAGGCAACGACGTAACAACGCCGGGTCCGTGAGCGCCCAAAATAATTCGTGACAGGCACCATTTAGCGAACGCCAACCGCCCGAAAGTGAATCTGTTCCCTCGCCGCCGGTCATGCGGCGTTGAAACAGGTGCCAGTCACCATTTATTTCGTCACCATTTATTATGCGCGAATTCACCCCCGGTTCGAGGGGCCCGGCAGGCGCATAAGTGCTGCATTTTTGCCTCCGACACCCCCCGCACCAGCCCTGCCCCGGCAGGGCTTCTGCAGCGCTTCCTGATATTTTTTTCTTTACACGATCGGCAATAGGCCCTACTCGCGTTTTTCCCGGCGGAGGTGACGATGCCGGATTGGGTAAACAACTAACAGGGGGTCACGTGAATTGCACACGTACCATACTCCCCTGGACCTGGTCCGCTTACGGCACCTAGAGAAGCCGGTCGTCTGTGCACGTCCGGATCGTCTAGACCGCGCAAGCCGCTGGTTTCAGGAAAATTTCCCGGGTGAAGTGCTCTATGCCGTCAAGGCAAATCCCAGCCCATGGATTATCGACGGCCTCTATGCGGCCGGCACGCGCTTTTTCGATGTCGCTTCGCTTCCCGAAGTCGCACTGATTGCCGAGCGCTGTCCGGACGCCAGGATGGCCTTTCTGCATCCGGTCAAAAGCCGCGAGTCGATTCGTCGTGCCTATTTCGAGTACGGCGTGCGGATTTTCGCGCTCGATACGCAAGCGGAACTGGACAAGATCCTTCACGAGACCAATCACGCGACCGATCTGACATTGATCGTGCGCCTGGCCGTGTCCAATGAGGGGGCCGTGTTCTCGCTGGCCGGCAAGTTTGGCGTGCCCGCCTTCGAGGCCGCCGACCTGATCCGGGCGGCGCGCGCGCATGCCGAGGAGCTGGGCGTCAGCTTCCATGTCGGCAGCCAGTGCATGCTGCCTTCGGCCTATCGCTCTGCGATGATGGAGGCTTCGCGCCTGATCGCGCAAGCGGGCGTCACCGTCGACATCGTCGATGTCGGTGGCGGCTTCCCCTCGATCTATCCGGGCCTCAACCCGCCGCCGCTGATGGAATATATCCGCGCCATCGAAGACGCCTTCGAAGAGATGATGGTGCTGGAAAACGCCGATCTGTGGTGTGAGCCCGGCCGGGCCCTCGTCTCGGAAGCGGAATCCATTCTGGTCCGGGTCGAACTGGTCAAGGGCGATGCGCTCTATCTCAATGACGGCGCCTATGGCCGCCTGTTCGATGCGGCGCATTCCAAATGGCCCTTCCCGGTGCGTCATCACCGCGCCAACGCAGAGTCACAGGCCGATACGGCGATGTTCCGCTTCTTCGGTCCAACTTGCGATTCGCTTGATGCCATGCAAGGACCATTTGAGCTCCCGGCCGATACGGCCGAGGGTGATATGATCGAGATCGGCATGCTCGGCGCCTATGGGACGGCGATTGCGTCCAACTTCAATGGCTTCGGGACGACAGAAATGGCGATGGTGGCGGATGCCCCCTGGCCATCCATGTTCGATCAACAACCAGACCGGGCGACCGGCGAGGAGTCGACGGTCATCAATCTGGCCCGCGCCCGCCGCCGCCGTCCGAAATTGCGGAGACGTGCATGACCGATAAATCGAACCGTAAAGCGGAACTCCTGTCCTCGCCCGTCGAGCATATCGACATTACGGCATTCGATGGTCGGCCTCTGGTCGACGCTTGGGAAAAAATGTCCTTCACCTCGCGCGATGCCGCGCGAGGTGCCCGTATCCTTGCGGCCGCTGTCGCCGATCCCGATTGCTCGGTCATCCTGACGCTGGCCGGATCGACCTCGGCGGGCGGCTGCATGCATGTCTGGCGCGATATGGTGCGTCACAACATGGTCGACGCCATCGTCTCGACCGGCGCCGCCATCGTCGATATGGATTTCTTCGAAGCGCTTGGTTTCAAGCATTACCAGGCCAAGGAAATCCCCGACGACCGCATCCTGCGCGATCTCTATATCGACCGGATTTACGACACCTATATCGACGAAGAAGAACTGCAGGCCTGCGACGCCGCCACGCTCGAGATCGCCAACCTCTTGGAGCCCGGCCCGCGCTCCTCGCGCTCCTATATCAAGGCGATGGGCAAATGGCTCGCCGACGGCAATGCCAAGAAACCCGGCTCCTTGGTCCAGGATTGCTATGAGCACGGCGTGCCGATCTTCTGCCCCGCCTTCTCCGATTGCTCCGCCGGTTTCGGTCTGGTCAAACACCAGGTTGAGCGCATGAAGGCCAAACAGCCCTATCTCTCGATCGACAGCGTCGCCGATTTCCGCGAGCTGACCGAGATCAAGATCAAGGCCGGCAAGACGGGCCTGTTCATGGTCGGCGGCGGCGTCCCGAAAAACTTCGCCCAAGACACCGTCGTCTGCGCCGAAATCCTCGGCGTCGACTCACCCATGCATTCCTACGCCGTCCAGATCACCGTCGCCGACGTCCGCGACGGCGCCTGCTCCTCCTCAACCCTCAAGGAAGCCTGTTCCTGGGGCAAGGTCGATGTCGCGCTGGAACAGATGGTGTTCGCCGAAGCGACGACGGTCGCGCCGGTGATGGTGTCGTCGGTGTATCATCGCCGGGATTGGGAGAAGCGGCCCCGGCGGCGGTTTGCGGATATGTTTGCGGACTGACGGTCTCAGGATTGAATGAAACGGGGAGCCCTGGCGGAGACGCTGGGGCTCTTTTTTGTTTGGGGGATGGCAGAGGCCGCCTGACCTCGACGGCGCCTATCGCCTAATTAGGGTTAGTCTAAAAATCGAACCACAACGACGCTCTTTCAAATAACCTTAGGTTTCGGCTATGTTGCATTTAAAGGGGCAAGACATGGCGGCGAAAAGTACAATAGACGGAACTCCAGAGAAGCATATTTTTCGTGGAATGATTGCCGACTATGATCTGCAAACCGGGCTTTGTGAACTCTTGGACAATGCCCTCGACTTCTGGGTCGCGAGCAAGCGCGCGTCCAAGCTAAAAGTCGAGGTAGAGCTCGACGTGACGCGACAAATTATTACCGTCAAGGACAATGCAGGTGGGGTCAAAGAGAGCGATTTGCGCCTCCTAATCGCGCCCGGCGCTAGCCGTGAGCCCTCGACGGAAAACCTCATAGGTATCTTCGGGGTCGGCGGGAAGCGCGCCGGCGTCGCGCTGGGCGAGTTGGTCGAGATACGTTCGCGCTACAAACGCGAGGCAACTCACAAAATCAGAATAGATGACGAGTGGCTGCTAACTGAGAGTTGGGATATCGATTATGTTGAATCCGCCGCCATCGGCAACGGATGCACGATCGTCGAGGTATCCAAGCTCCGACAACCGTTTACCAAAGCCGACGTCCATCGCATGGGAACCAGCCTTGGGGAGACCTATGGGCGGTACATCAGCGACACCTGCGAAATTTTTCTAAACGGTGCAGCGGTAACGGGCAAAACGTTCGAAGTTTGGTCCTACCCGCCAGAGTTCCTGCCGCGAACCCTAAGCTTCACCATCCTGCCAGACGGTGAGCGCGAGCTCGCCGTCACCATGAACGCAGGGCTCATCGGTGACCGGGATCCTGAAGCCGAGAACTACGGCGTATATATCTACTGCAACAACCGGCTGATCGTAAAAGAAATGCGCGAGCGTGATGTCGGCTATTTCGTTACGGGCGAAGCCGGTGTGCCACACCCCGACGCATCGCTCTGCAGGGTCATAGTAAGCCTCGATGGCAACGCTGAATTAATGCCATGGAACAGCAGCAAGAGTGATGTGAATATCGCACACCCATCGTTCTTGCAGCTTCGCGCCAATCTGATCGCGCTCGTGACATTTTACAGCAAACTATCACGTCGACTGAAGAACACTTGGGATGAGACTGTCTTCCCGTACCCGGAGGGGGAATCGGAGGAAATTGATCCGACCGAAATTGCTGAAGGCGCCAAATTGATACTGCCAAAGCTGCCGCGCGGTCGCCGACCTTCCTATCTAGAACAGGCGCGCCAGCTGAACCTGGCGAAGATGAGTTCTCAACCTGTGACGGTCGGCTTGGTGGACGCCATGATCATGGTGGAATCGCTGTCACGAGTTAAGGTCGAGACACGGAATCGCGCGGCTCTGATTCTTCTGGATAGTAATTTTGAAATCGCACTCAAGGAGTACATCGTCACCAACAAGAAAGCGTTCCCGACTCTGCACTATCCGGACAACCGGATAAGAGACATTCTCGGGAAGCGCACCGCAGTGATCAATGAAGTGCGAGCAAAAGTACCAAAGTTCAGCGCGACGATGTCTGACAAGGCGGAATTCTACTACGGTTTGAGGAACAAACTGATCCACGAACGCTCGACCGTACCGATTAATGATCGACAGGTTCAAGAATATCGCGAACTAGTCGAAATCATACTTAAACTTTTGTTCAAACTTAAGTTTCCACCGGCTTGATGAACATCATCAAAAGCCAAAAGAGTCACGGACTCTCACTTCTCCTAGGTGCGCATCCGCGCGATCCGAAATCTGAGGCAACAACAAGTGGTGACGAGCCTCCGTTGCCCCGCCCCTGAGCCGGCACGAACGAGGAAAGGGAAACGGCGTATCGCAGGCGCCTTTCACCCATTCTTTCTTCTCGGACTGAAAAGTCCCCGCCTGAGGGTACAAAAAGAGGGGAATCCCGGCACGAGACCCCCCTCCTTTGAGGATTATATTTTCCAGGCCACTCACCAGCTTCGGTTTCGATTTAGCTCAACAGGAGCTTCCACAAAAACGACCCGATGACGTAGACTTTCCAACCCAGTCGACCTGGACCATGCCAAATCGATGAGGCCACCTCTTTACAAGCCCAAATTTTGGCTTGACGTGACCCGTGCAGTCGACACTGCCGCTGGAATGAGATGCAGAACTCGTGCAGCTCTTCGTCCCGGCGCCCCCACCTGGCACAAAGCCAAATGGGCACTTGGAACACTTTAGGCGGTTCCGGGCCCCTTACTGCGTTGCCCACGAGGAACTCCTTCCGGGCGGCTAGCAGCGAACGTGACGGTCACAAACCGATCCAGAGCCTCGACGCCTTTGTCTTCCAACTGGAAGACTCTACGACTGCGACCGCCACGAATTGGCTCAGGATTGGACTTATGCGACTTGACGAAGTGCTGCGCTTCGAGTCTGTCGAGCGTTGTATAGATCTGTCCGAAAGAAAAATTCCTACCGGTTTTTTCCTCCAAACTTCTCTGTATTTCCGCTCCAAATGCTGACTCACGCAATTCGTCAATCGCTCTCAGAATTATCGCCTGTATATTGCCGATATTTCTGAGAGATTTTTCGTTATCTGCAATAGGGCTCTCCTTTCTCTATGTTTATAGAGCGCATTGTTATTCACTTCTCTACTGTGAATTTTCAGCACTCCACCAGTTGATGACCTCATCAACTTTCAACACCGACTCATGGGAGCGATGTTTGGACCATCGCTTAGCCGGCAACTGATATGTATAACAATGTAGGAGATATGGCAAGTCCGATTTTTCCTGCTCACAATAATGGTGACAGGCACCTCCAAATAAATGGTGACAGGCACCTATTACTCATAGGGCCCAATGGAATAGGTGCCGTTCCTTTGGGAAGCCCCACCGCGCTCCCACTCCACCTTACATCCCCATGCCAGCCAGCGGTGCGTCCGCCCGGCGAGGGATGAATGGGGTACTCGGGCGCGAGGTGCGCCGCTTTTTGACGGGGCTTGTGCTTTCCCATCGGTCCACGACAGCCCGTCCTTCTCCCTCAGGGAGAAGGTGGCCCGCAGGGCCGGATGAGGGTGGCAGCGCGGCGGGCGTCGGCGATGCCCGCCTCACCCCCGGCTTCGCCGGACCCTCTCCTCACGGAGAGGGAAAATTCGCCCCCAGCTAAATCCCCGCGACAATCCGCCAACACCTGACACAATGCCTCCCAACGCGGGGAGCAAGCGCCATGACACTGGAATCCATTTATTATATCGGCCAGACGGTCTCGGTGATCGCCATCTTGGGGTCGCTGGTCTTCGTCGGCATCCAGGTGCGTCACGCGCGGTTGCAGACCGAGCAGGCCAACACGCTGGCGCGCGCCGAGATGAGCCAATCGGCGGGCTTGAAAATGCTGGAGCTTCTGGACAGCTGGTATCAGACGAAGGAGAGCGCCGAATTCATGCACCGCGCCCTCCGGACCGATGCCCCGCTTTCGAGAGCCGAAAAACAGAGGTTTGGCGGGCGTCTGGTGACGCTGTTCTCCGGAATCGAAGTGGTGGCGATGCTGTATCGCGAAGACCTGTGCGACCAGAGCATGTATGACCGGATCATGCTCACCAGCCAGGTCTATTGCAACCGGCCTCGGGTGCAAAAATGGTGGCACAGCGGGGGCCGCGCCTATTACCTGATGCCGTTTCAGGGCACGCTTGACGCGATGATGACGCGCGCGGACGCGGTGGACGAGGCTGTCGCTGAGGGTGAGGCGGCGGCTGAGGCATAAGGGGGCGCTTGCCCGGCTTGTTCAGGGGCTAGTCGAATATCCCGACGGCCAGTTCAACCCAGATCAGCGTGAACACGGCAATCACGACGGCGACGCCGATCATCTTGGCTCGCAGGCCAAGGCGTGATGCTGCCAGGAACTCAATCCCGCCGACGAGGCCGGCCAGCATGGCGCCGAAAACCGCAAAGTCCCCCAGAGTCCAATTGACCTGGTCGGTGACCTGATCGGTGACCCGCATCGCCAGTGCCGGCAGCATCAGGAGCGCCGCGGCACAGCCCCAGAGCGCCAGGCGCCACGGCGTTTGCCAGAAGGCTTTGGGAGTTGGGTTGATGCTGGTCATTCGCCCAGTCTAGGGCAAAAGTGGCGAGCTATGAATCGGAATCGTGCCCGTCGGTGGAATTTTCGCAACCCTGGCGCGGAGGGATCCATATTTTCCTTGCCAACCAGCGAGACGGAGGGGTGGCGCCGGAGGCGGCATGGGGTGGTCACTACCCCGCCTCGCGGGGACGAAGGCCGGGGTGTGGACAGCCCCCAAAGCACCTTTACGCGTCGGGAATACAGGCTCATGGTTAATGGCGAACCGCAAAGAGGAACGCGACCATGACCATCAAAACAGCGCGCAAATGGACGACCGGACTTGTTGGCGCCAGCCTTTTATTGGCGCTGGCGGGTTGCGGACAATCGCAAACCACCAGTCCGGCCGCCGAAACCGCCAGCAGCACGCCTGCCCCGGCACAGATGGCCGCACCCGCTGAAACGGCCGCCCCGGTCGCCAGCTCGACCATGTCACCGGCCGCCAGAACTGCAGAAGCGTTCGAAGCCACGACCGAGCAGGCCTTTTCCGCTGATGCGAGCCAGCTGCACGCACTCCTCGCCGAGACCAAGGCCGCGGTCGCGCAATTGCGACCGAGCCTTCCCGCCGCAACAGCGGAGCAACTCGACGTCCGAAACAACGAGATCGAACTTGCCATTCAAGCCGGCAACAGTGTCGATATCGCGATTGCCGCCGTTGAAGGCTTCAGGCTGACCGTGGAATCCATGCCCGGCGATGCCAATCACCCGCAACAAGTGAGCTTGCTGGACTATGCCGGTTTCCGCATCCAGGCCGATCTGACGGCGACCCCACCGCGCTGGGACGATACAGACGCGGCCATCGCCTATGCTGACGGACAGTGGGCCGAGATTGCAGGCCAGCTCTCCGACCTCGCCTTGCGCGACCGGTTCGCCGCCTCACTTGCGGCACTGCGCGCAGCAATCGAGACCCGCAATCTCGATGTCGCGACAACGGCCGTGACACTCGAACTCGACCTGGTCGACGAGCTCGAATCCGCCTTTGCGGGGCAATGATGCTCGCGAAATAGACCGGGGCACACCCATGTTCACCGCCCGCCGTCCCGGCCGGGGGGCGAACGCCCTGCCACTGGAATCCATCTATTATATCGGCCAGACGATCTCGGTCGTGGCGATATTGGGCTCGCTGGTCTTTGTCGGGCTGCAGGTGCGTCATGCGCGGCTGCAAAGCGAGCAGACCAACAGGCTGGCGCGGGCCGAGGTCAGCCAAACGGCGCGCCTGAAAATGCTGGAGATTGTGAACGGCTGGTATGAAGCGCAGGAGAGCGCCGAATTCATGCACCGCACCCTCGAGACCGATGCCCTGCTTTCGAGACCCGAAAAGCAGAGGTTTGGCTCGCGTCTGGTGACGCTGTTCACCGCCATCGAAATGGTGTCGATGCTGTATCGCGAAGGTCTGTGTGACCAGGGCATGTATGACCGGACGATACTCACCGGCCAAGCCTATTGCACGCGGCCACGGGTACAAAAATGGTGCGCAATGTCGGCCACTTTTATTGCCTGATGCCGTTTCAGGGCACGCTTGACGCGATGATGACGCCCGAGGATGCGCCAGACGAGGCTGTCGCTGAGGGTGACGGGGCGGTTGAGGCATAAGCGCGCGCTTGCCCGGCTTGTTCAGGGGCTAGTCGAATATCCCCACCGCCAGCTCGACCCAGACCAGCGCGAAGACGGCAACCACCCCGGCGGCGGCAATGATCTTGCTGCGCAGGCCTAGGCGCAAGGCCGACAGAAATTCAATCCCGCCGACGAGCCCGGCCAACATGGCGCCGAACACGGCGAAATCGCCGGGTGCCCAATTGACCTGATCGGTGAGCCGCATCGCCAGCGCCGGCAACAGCCAGAGTGCCGCGGCACAGCCCCAAAGCGTCAGGCGCCACGGCGTTTGCAGGAAGGCTTTGGGAGTTGGGTCGGTGCTGTCCATGGTTGGAGTATAGGGCAGACGCTGCGGGTTATGAACGGGAGACGTTCTTGCCCGTCGAAGGCCCCCTACCGCTCCAATTCCACATCCCAATACAGATAATCCAGCCAGCTCTGATGCAGGAATTTCGGCGGAAAACGGCGGCCCTGGGCCTGGAGCTCATACATGGTCGGACGTTGCGGCGGGCGGCGCAGCGGCATATGTGCCTCTCTTGGCGTGCGGCCGCCTTTCTTGAGATTGCAGGGGCTGCAGGCGGCGACGATATTGTCCCAAGAGGTCTTGCCGCCGGCGCGGCGCGGGATGACGTGGTCGAAGGTGAGGCGTTCGGTGCCGCTGCGGGCGTCGGAGGCGTCGTGGCCGCAATAGGCGCAGCGAAAGCCGTCGCGCAGCCAGACATTATAGCGGGTGAAGGCGGGGGTGCGGTCGAGGGCGACATAGTCGCGCAGGGCAACGACCGAGGGGACGTGCATTTCGAAGGTCGGCGAATGCACCACCTCCTCGTAATTGGAAACAATGGCAACGCGCTCGAGGAAGACGTTTTTGACGGCCTCCTGCCACGGCCAGGTCGAGAGCGGCCAATAGCTGAGCGGCTGGAAGTCCGCATTCAGCACCAGACAGGGCCATCCCTGCGGCGCTTTAGCAAGCACCTGCATGGCCGCCTCCCCTTTGCATCCCGGCCCGGAAGCCGCGAAAATGAGGAGAGGATGTATCCCGGACATTCGTCCTGAAAACGCACCTCCTTGGACCGACCGTCCGCCCAGGGGGCGAATCGGATCAACTGTCCTTGATGCGAGTTTAGACCCGTTTCGGTGACGCGCCTATGACATCAAGGCCACAGCGGGTGCGTCACGGCGCAGCAGGGGGCTAGCGATAGCGCCCGGACAGCGCCGCCTTGAGGAAATGCTCGCCAATCTGCAGCCCGTCCTGGCCGATCGAATGCGGCAGGCCCTGGGAGATATGCCATTGCGCGCCATGACCGGCGGCGGCGAGGTTTTCCAGCGCATCAAACATGAAACCGAGCGGCAGGACCTGGTCCTGATCGCCATGGATCAGCATCACCGGCGGTTTGGAGCGCATCTCCTGCTTCAGCTTCGGCCCGCCCGGCAAGGCACCGGAAAACCCCAGAATTCCGGCCAATGGCCGCTCGCGGCGCAGGCCGGCCTGCAGGCAGAGCATGGTGCCTTGCGAGAAACCACACAGCACGAGATCGGCTTCGGTCAGGCGGTAGCGCGCCAATTCCTGGTCGATGAAACGATCGATGATCGGCCCGGCAATCGCGGCGCCGGCCTCGATACGGTCGGGATCGAGATTGGAGATCGGGAACCATTGAAACCCGTTTGGTGCGCCGGGCACCGCTTCCGGTGCATTCGGCGACACCCATTGCACATGCGGCAGGGCGGCGGCCCAATGCTGGCCGAGCCCGATCAGATCCTCGCCATTCGAGCCATAGCCATGCAGGAAAATCACCAGCTTGCGCGGCGGCTGTCCGTCACGCGGGGCCAGGCGGGGGCCATCAATGGGGGTCATGCGGTTCTCCTGCTTGGTGTCGGGTCGGAGATAGCCGGTTCCAGCATCCTCGCCAAGGCCACGCCGTGCTTGATACCAGCGCAATCTCGCGCTTAAGTCGTTTCAAAGCCGCATTCACCTGAAGGGTCTAAACATGTTGGGATTGATTGCCGCGGCCTACCTGCAGCTCTCGGCCGCCGATGCGCCGGCCCTGCTGCACTGGGCGGAGGAATGTGCGGGGCTAGCAGACCAGCTCACGACTCCCATGGACCCTCCCGCCGTCCGGGTGCCGAACGAACCAATACTGATCGTCCCTTTTGCGTTCAGTGGCTGCATGAACGAACTCGCTGATTTGGGGCGGGATGGGGAGGCCGCCGCCGCGTCAATTCGGCCCCTGCTTGAACACCCGGACCTGCGGGCACGCAGCGCAACGCTTCGGGTGCTGGGGTATTTTGGCGATACGGCAAGTCTGCCCGAGGTGCGCGAGCATCTCGACGCGACCGATTGGTTCGAGACACTGGCAGCGATTGATGCCATCGCCCTGTTGGGCGGCACGGAAGATGTCGACCGCCTGGAGGCGCTCGCGGCTGGCCACTGGCTGGCCGAAGTGCGCACCCGCGCGTGGGCAGCGGCCAACCGGCTGCGATACAGCTCGAGCGCCAATCGCGAGCCAGGCTCGGACCCGATCGACGATAAATCCGACGATGAACGTCTGGAGCGAAGTCTTCCGGCGCCGGGATTATACCCGCTTCAGACGGCGGAGCGAGAGATCTGCCCCTCAGAGGCATTCCGATTTCGC
Organism: uncultured Maricaulis sp.; assembly: GCF_963975345.1. Classification (NCBI taxonomy): domain Bacteria; kingdom Pseudomonadati; phylum Pseudomonadota; class Alphaproteobacteria; order Maricaulales; family Maricaulaceae; genus Maricaulis; species uncultured Maricaulis sp. The sequence continues at coordinate 82,785 of NZ_CAXBGE010000002.1, forward strand.
AACAGGGTTCTGTCGCGCCAAGAAGCGATACCCGGCCCGGCTTACGAGGCACCCTCGTCGCTTGCCGTTTTGGACGGTGAGTTTCGATATTCGAATAACGGCGAGTGGGGTGGTGAATTGGATTGGCGCGAGGGCAGCACCGACCAACGCCTCATCACTGACAATATCGTCGCCTTGATTCCGCTTGACGACCAGACGTTCATCGCCGTGACGGGGCTCGTACACCTCGGCTTCAACGGAGGGGCCCTATACCGGGTGAGCCCAAGTGAGACGGGTTGGGATGTAACAGAGATTTCAAGCCTTCCAAGCGTGCCATACTGGGCCGCACCGATGGGCGATGGGCTGATCGGTGTTCGCACGGATACCGGCCTTATCGTCGCCAGTCAGGATGCGATCATCGGCATGGGCCAGTGCGAACCGGGGCCACTGGCCGCGCCATGGCGCTAGAAGGTTTTGACTTTGCGGCGGATCGGCGCTTGCCTCGCCCTCCAGCTGTCTGAAACCGGGCCATGAATTTCGTCACACGCTTTGCCCCGACGCCCTCGGGTTATCTCCATCTCGGCCATGCCTTCTCGGCCTGGACCGCCTGGCGTGCGGCCTGTGATCATGACGGGCGGTTTCTGCTGCGACTGGAGGATATCGACACGATCCGCTCGAAGCGGGAATTCGAGCCGGTGATGTTTGACGATCTGATCTGGCTCGGGCTCGACTGGGAAGAGCCAGTGCGGCGCCAGAGCGATCATTTTGATGAATATGCCGTCGTGCTGGAACGGCTCAAGGCGCGCGGCCTGCTCTATCGCTGTTTCAAGACCCGCAGCGAAATCCTCGACGAGATCGCGCGCGCACCGCACGGCGTTGGCGAGGTCTATCGCGGGCCGGGCGCGGCGATGAGTGCCGATGAGGAAGCGGCGCGGATCGCGGCCGACGAGCCCTATGCCTGGCGGCTATCGCTAGATCGTTGCCGCGATCATCTCGGGGCGAGGTTTGGCGCGATGCGATTTGTCGAGGAGGGCGCCAGCACGGTCAAAGGCCAGGGCGCGCGCGAAGTGGTGGCCGACCCGACCCCGCTCGGCGATGTCGTGCTCGGGCGCAAGGATGTCGGGACCAGCTATCACATCGCGGTGGTGCATGATGATGCGCTGCAGGGCGTCAGCCATGTGATCCGCGGCGAGGATCTGTTCGAGCTGACACCGCTGCACGTTTTGCTGCAAACCCTGCTCGGCCTGCCGACCCCGATCTATCGTCATCACCGCCTGTTGCTGGACGAGACCGGCAAGCGTTTCGCCAAGCGTGACCAGGCGGCGACACTGCAGGCGATGCGCGAAAGCGGTGAGACATCAGAGGGGCTGCGTTCGATCTTTTTGCGTTGAGCTTACCAATTTGTCATGCATCCAGACGCGCCACCCCGCGCATCCAAGGTTTTGAAGCCAGATAAATTCGGGACCCGATGCGATGAAAAAGACAGTCCGCCAACGCCTGCTCGCCGCCGCCGCGCTCAGCCTTGCCCTGGCCGGAGCGCCGGCTTTGGCAGACCCGCTGGCCGCGATTGATCCGGCTCTCGCCATGGGAGCCGGGGATGCGGCGCTCGAAACACTGCTGCAGCAACGCTGCGGGGGTCTGGAGCGGATCGATGTCGCCACCCCGCGCTTTCCGCTCGCGGCTGAAAGCGAAACGCATTTTGTCTGCGACGGGCTCGACATGGCCTCCGGCGCCCATCTCGACCGGGCCGTATTTATCCTCGGGGATGGCGTACTGGTTCAGGTCAATGCCACAGGCGGTGCCGAGGCGCTGACCCAACCGGGCGAGGCGCAAAACTTTCGCGACTTCACCGCCTGGCCGGACGCGGGTGTGCTGATTGAGGCGGGCAGCGACACGGTCTGGGTTCTCAATCCCGACGGGCTGCACAGCAATCTGTTCATCTGGCGTCATCCCGCCCTCGACGGAGCCGCCCTGCCCGAGGCGCAAGCCCTGAGCTTTACGATGCCGGCCGAAATCCGTCTGGGCGAAACACTGGAGGTTTTGGCGCCGGAAATCGAGGCCGCCTGCGGCTTTACCCGCACTTTCGAAGACGAGCCCGGCCTGCCAACCGGCAATACGACCCAGACCCAGATCGATTGCTTCAGCTATGAGGTCGCCGGCTTCGACCGCAAAATCGAATTCGTCTTTGCCGATGGCCGCCTGGCCCTGGCCTGGATCCTCACGGGTGTCGGCGATGCAGCGCGGCTGCGCGAAGTGCTCACCGCGCAGTATGGCGAACCGGCGGCCGCGATCCCGCCCGGACTGGAATTCTTCCCCGGCGACCGGATTGCGCTACGCACCGACAAGCCGGAAATCCTGGTCGCATCGGACGCCGTCGTCTCGGCCTTTCTCGGCCGCTAGCGCGTCACCCGCTATCATGCCGCAGCCGGGATCAGGCGCTCGAACTAGGCAAGCGCCTTCTGAGCCGCTATCACGCGAAGATGTTTTTGCGCGATCTTTGGTATTTCGGGGCGCTTTCGAGCGAGCTCAAACCGGGCCAGCATCTCCACCGCGAGCTGCTGGGTCAGGCGATATTGTTCGGCCGCGACCATGAGGGCCGCGCTTTTGCGATGCTCGATGTCTGCCCGCATCGCGGCATCTTGCTGTCGGGCGGCAAGATGCAATGCCATGAAGGCGAGAGCCAAGTGGAATGCCCCTATCATGGCTGGCGTTTCCGCACCGATGGCTCCTGCGCCGCGATCCCGTCGCTGACGGCAGAGCAGACGGCGGCGATGGACCTGTCCAAGATCCGCACCCGCACCTTTCCGCTCCATGAGGATCAGGGCCTGGTCTGGATTTACCACGCCTCCGACCCTGCTGCAGAGCCGACCATCGCGCCGCCGAAGCTGGACCTGCCCGAAGGCGAAAAGCCACGCATGGTGATCCATGATGTCTTCAACTGCCATGTCGACCATGCCGTGATCGGGCTGATGGATCCGGCGCATATCCCCTTCATTCACCGGCAATGGTGGTGGCGTTCGGGCAAGTCGGTCCACGACAAGGCGAAGAAATTCGGACCGGTCGGGCGTGGCTTTTCAATGCTGCCGCATGTGCCGTCGAAGAATTCCTATCTCTATGCCCTGCTTGGCGAACCACAGACCGAGATCCGGTTTGAAATCCCCGGCCTGCGCACCGAATACGTCAAGGCTGGCGGCAAGCATTTCACCGGCTTCACCGCCGTCACGCCGACGAATGAGAATTCGACCGCGATCACCATCGTGGTCTATTGGGACCATCCCTTGCTGCACATCACGCCCAACTTCCTGATCCGCAAGGGGATTGAGGTCTTCGTCGGGCAGGACCGCGAGGCGGTGAATGCGCAACAGGTTGGTCTGGCCTATAATCCCGACCTGATGTTGATCCACGATAGCGATGTGCAGGCGAAATGGTATTTTGCCCTCAAACGCGCCTGGGCGAAGCATCGCGAAACCGGCGAGCCCTTCGTCAATCCTGTCAAACCCGCCACTTTACGCTGGAGAAGCTGATGGCCGTCGATCTGCTAACCGGACTGCTCTACATCGCCATGCTGGCCGTGGTGGTGGTGCTCGGCTTCGGTATTTTCAACCTCTACCGCTCCGGCGATGAGGCGCGCTCGCGCTCCAACAAGCTGATGCGTTTGCGCATCGTGTTGCAGTTCACGGCGATTTTGCTGATTGTCTTGATCTTTTTCGTCAAAGAACACTGGCCCGGCTGACACAGCCATGGTCAAGCTCAACAAAATCTATACGCGCACCGGCGATGGCGGCACCACCCGCCTCGGCGACATGTCGTTGACCGTCAAACACGACCCGCGCGTTGAAGCCTACGGCGATGTCGATGAGGCCAATAGCGCCCTTGGGCTGGCGCGCGCTGCGCTGGGTGGCGGCCATGAGCTCGACCCGATGTTGAAGCGGATCCAGAATGACATGTTCGATCTGGGCGGCGATCTGTGTGTGCCCGAAAGCGATGAACCGCTCGGCTTCGAACCGCTGCGTATTACTGAGGGCCAGGTGACCCGGCTCGAGCATGAGATCGATGCGCTCAATGCGCGGCTGTCGCGGCTCAATTCCTTCATCCTGCCGGGCGGTAGCGAGGCGGCGGCGCGGCTGCATCTGGCCCGCACGGTCTGCCGCCGCGCCGAGCGCAAGCTCTCGGCCCTGATCGCCAGCGGCGCCCGGATCAATCCGGCAGCCCTGAAATATCTCAATCGCCTGTCGGACCTGATTTTCGTGATGGCGCGCATCGCCAATGATGAAGGCCGCAGCGATGTCCTCTGGGTGCCCGGCGGCGAACGCTGAGGCCGCATTCTTTCCCACATGGAAACATCAACTTCGCGCGAGCGGGCTCGTTTTCCCGATGAGACACGCTATGTGTTGCGAGCAGTTTCAAACTGACACTGCTTTCCAGTCACATCGGAGTTGACCCCATGTTCCGCCTTTTCCTGGCTGCCGCTCCGGCTGCCCTTCTGATGATGTCCAGCGCGCAGGCCGAACCGGTCGACTATGCCATGGACCTCACCCATTCCGTCGTCCGCGCCACCTGGGACCATCAGGGCTATTCCCAGCAGTCGGTCGAATTTACCGATTTCAACGGCACGCTTGCTCTCGACTTGGAAACCCCGGCCAATTCCTCCGTCGACATCACCTTCAATTTGATTGATGGCATGTTTGCCGGCGGCCATCACGAGCGCTTCATCGCGCATCTCAATTCAGACGATTACTTTGGCACCGCTGCCGCGCCAATCGCACATTTTGTTGGCACCGGCTTTGAGACGGAAGACGGCATCACCGGCGTGATGACCGGCGATTTGACGATGAATGGCCAAACCCATCCGGTGATGCTCGACGTCGAGCTCAACAAGAGCGGTGAAACCCGCGATGGCGCGTCGAAGCTCGGCTTCACGGCGACCGGTTCGCTTGACCGTTCCGAATGGGATATGGGCTTTTTGGCCCCCTTCATCTCTGATCGGATCGAGATCTTCGTGTCGACCGAGGTGTCGGCGAGCCCGACCGCTGAATAGACATCCCGACCCGAAGCCGCAGGCAGGCCCGGCATGCCTGCGGCTTCGGTTCGATACCCGTCCGGCTAAGCCAATGGGGCCGGCTTGACGGCACGCTTTAACGGGCTCGATAACAGGCTCAACGCCAGAAGACTCAGCACCCCGACAACCGCCGGGAAGAGTTGCTCGAATTCATCGACCGGCATCTCATCAATCAGGATGATCTCGGTGCGCCACATCAGCGAATTTGTGTAGAAGAACCAGGCAGCGACGCCGGCCCCGATCACGAACACCGCGCACAGCAATAGCCGCACCGTCAGCACAATCGGGCCACGCGCCCTGGGTGGGCAGGCGAAGCGACGCCGCCCTGCCGCAAGACCCGCAAACAGCCAATAGGCGACCAGGATCGCCAACAGGCCGGTTCCCGCCGCCGCCAGACTGATCTGGTGCGTCAGCTCATAGGCCTCATCACAGACCTGCTCGACCGGCATCTCGCGTGCGGCGGAGAGCCAGGTGCAGCTGAGATCGAAATCTAGCTGGGCACCCGATGTTGCATTGGTCATGAAGTAGAAGCCGTCACCGGTTTCCGGACGGATATAGATCTGGGCATTCCAGCTGGAATTATTGCCACCATGCCCGATCAACATCCCGCGCGGTGTCTCCAGACGCGTATAGCTCATGCCGATATTGGGTGTGCCTTCGGAGGGCGCGAAGGCCTGATCGAGCCATGAGGCCGGCAACACACCGCCGCCATCGAGATGGGCGCGCAGAAAAAGCTCCATATCATCACCAGACATATAGACACCGGCCGCCGCCAGCGCGACATCGCGCAAATCGGTGATCTCGCTGCGATAATAATTGAACGCCGCCGAACGGGTCGGAAGGTCGGCCTCGATGAAGCCGCTATGCTCCATCCCCAGCGGGGCGAAGACCTGCTGGCGTACATAGGCGTCAAAGCTCTGCCCGCTGACATCCTCGATCATCATTTGCAGCAGAACATAGCCGCCGCCGGAATAGCTCGGATCGGTGCCCGGTTCGCGCACGAGCTCGAGCGGCTCATAGGTCTGGGACAGCTCGATAATATCGGCCGGCTGATCCTCCTCAGGGCTATAGCCGCCATAGCCATGGACATTGATGCCCGCGACATGCTGCAGCAGCCGGCGCACGGTGACGCCGCTGACGTCGAATTCGCTCTCGGGCAGGGTGAAGCGGGTCAGATAGGGCTGGATCGGCGCGTCCAGATGGATGCGGCCATCGCGGGCCAGGGTCAGCACGGCCCAGACCGTGACCGGTTTGGATATCGAGCCGAGATTGAAGGCGGTTTGGCCAGTGACGGGCGCGCCGTCTTCGCGTGCCTCGCCGCGACGTGCTGACCAGATCACCTCGCCATCGCGCAAGGCACCGGCGGCGACACCGGCGATCGAATAGTGCTGCATCGCCCGGTCGAGCACGCCATCGAGCTGCGCCGCCATTTCGGCCGGCGGGGCATCGGCGTCAATTCCGGTGAAAGGGCGCCAGTCGGCGGCAATGAAAGACATCCAGCCCAGCGCCGCCAATGCGGCCACAAGTCGGACAAGGTTGAGCGTGCGCATGGTGTAATTCCTTGGCTATAGCGACTACTATGCATTGCTATATATCTTGCCATAACCGAATACAAGGGATAACCATAACGGCAATGGAAGAATGAGGCGCTGATGGCCGAAATAACTGACAAGGCAGGCGTGCTCGAACGCTGGGTCTCCCAGGCCCGCAAGGGATATTTCGAGATGCTGCTGCTGGCGCGCCTGCAGGCCGGCCGCGCCTATGGCTACCAGATCGTCGCCAGCCTGAAACAGGTCCCCGGCTTCGAAAACCTCGCCGAGGGCACGGTCTATCCGGTGCTGACGCGGATGAAGAATGACGGGCTGGTCACCGCCGAATGGGTGGCCGAGGACAGCGGCGCGCCGCGCAAATATTACACAACCACCTATTTCGGCGCCGACGTGCTCGCCGAAATGAAGGAGATCTGGGCGGCGATGAGTGCCGCGCTGGACGCCCAGGAGACGTCGTCATGACCGATACGCTGACCCTCACAACGCCCGAGGCGCACCGTCTGTGGCAGGATTTTCAACGCCGCCTCGATTGGGCCAATCGCACCCTCAACACCGCCGAGCGCGCCGAAATCCGCGCCGAAGCCGCGACCCATATCCGCGATGCGATGCAGGAGTTGACCGAAGGCGACGAGCTCACCCGCCTGCAGGCCGCCATCGCCGGTTATGGCGATCTGCCCGCCGCACCACCGACCTGGCGCCGGCCGGCGGCCATTCTCCTCCACTACGGATCAATTCTCGCGCTGGGTGTCGCCGGAATCTTCGTGCTGATCTTTCTCCACATGGCGGTGATGGAAGTGTTCAATGCGCAAGGTGTCGGCCTGTGGCACTTTGCGAGCGGCGACTGGGCCCTCTCTTACAAAGCGCAGGACGGCGCCGAGGAAGTGCTCGGCGGCTGGTTCATCCCGGCCATCCTGACGACATGCGCCCTCGTCTCGGCCGGGCTCTACGCCCTGTGGCGTTTCGCGGTTGCGCCCGGAGGCGCGGTCTCACGCTGGATGAAGGATTGAGGTTTGCCGCGATTTAAAGGCGAAGTCAGCCACGGCCCCACATTGACCCAGTCCGCAGGCAGACGCAGGTTCGGCCCGGCCCTTCCCAGTTGCGCCATTCCGACCCGACAGCCGGACCCGCATTACCGGAAGCGTCGTCGTTTGACCTTATTCTCGCCCGCTTGCCGCAGTTAAACTTCCGGGCGACGGCGGGAGGGCAAGCATGTTGCGTTTTCAGTCTTACGGTTCAGAGCAATGACGCTAAGCCGGCTATTGAAATGGACCATCATTGCGTTGGGGGTTCCGCTGGGGCTCTTCTCCCTGTTCTGTATATGGGCCTTTATCTGGTTTCCCTTCATCGGACTGGGTGCCGGAGTTGGCGTGGAGAACCGGCTCCAGTTCTACCTGCTCCGGCGCGATTTGATCGAACGTCCGCCCGAACTCGAATTTCTGGCGGACTCGGCAGAGCCAAGCGTCGAGCATCGTCTGGACCCGGACCTGTATGATGTCATTTGTTTCATCGGAATCGACGGTTCCGTCGACTCGGCCCTGCGCGATCTGAAGCGGAATTTTCCTGACCGCACCGACCAATGGCTGTCGCTCTCGCCAGTCGGAGCGCGCTATAATTGGGATGAAAGTCCGCGTCTCGACTGGAATGCGATTATCCTGCTGGGGCCGGACCACTCCGATGCTTTCTACTATCGCGGCATCGACGAATTGCTGGTCCCCAGGGCGCTATCCTGGGGGCGTGCCTGTTACCGGGTCGAGGAGGTGGTGTTCCGCTCGGTGCCGGATCAGGAATTCTGGATTGATTATATGGGCCCGCTCGCGACACATTGGGTTGTGAATCGGCCTGACTAGCCCCACTGACATTTGACGCGCACGTCAGCGGGGCCGTCACATTGACTTAGAGCGCAGGCATAGGCAGGTTCGCGACCTGTCATTTCAAGCTGCGCTCTCCCCCGCGCGCAGCCAAATTCGGAGCTCCGGCATGAAGATTCTCGTCCCCATCAAACGGGTCGTTGATTACAACGTGAAGGTCCGCGTGAAGCCTGATCATTCAGGTGTCGACCTCGCCAACGTCAAAATGTCCATGAACCCGTTCTGCGAGATTGCGGTCGAAGAAGCGATCCGTCTCAAGGAAAAGGGTATCGCGACGGAAATCATCGTCGTCTCGGTCGGACCGACCCAGGCGCAGGAAACGATCCGCACCGCGCTCGCCATGGGCGCCGATCGCGGCATCCTGGTGCAGACCGATGATCTGGTCGAACCGCTCGGCGTCGCCAAGGCGCTGAAAGCGATTGTCGATGAGGAAAAGCCGGAGCTTGTCATTCTCGGCAAGCAGGCGATTGATGATGACAGCAATCAGACCGGCCAGATGCTCGCCGCACTGCTCGGCTGGCCGCAAGGCACATTCGCTTCCGAAGTCGTGATCGCCGATGGCGCCGCCAGTGTGACGCGCGAAATCGATGGTGGTCTGCAGACGGTGAAGCTGCAAATGCCAGCCATCGTTACCACCGATCTGCGCCTCAACGAGCCGCGCTATGCGTCCTTGCCAAACATCATGAAGGCGAAACGCAAGCCGATCGACGTCAAGACCGCCGCCGATTACGGCGTCGATTTCACGCCGCGCCTGGCTGTGGTCAAGGTGACAGAGCCGAAAAAACGCTCGGCCGGCATCAAGGTCGAATCTGTCGCCGAACTGGTCGACAAGCTGAAAAACGAAGCGGGAGTGATCTGATATGGCTGTTCTCGTTTTTGCCGAGCATGACAATAAAGAACTCAATGACGCCACCCGTGCCGTCGTCACCGCCGCCACGGCGCTGGGCGGGGATATTCATGTCCTCGTGGCCGGTTCCGGCGCGCAAGCCGTGGCCGATGCGGCCGCCAAGCTCGACGGCGTCGCCAAGGTGATCCATGCCGAAGCGGATGTCTTCGCCAAGCCAACCGCGGAAGCGCTCGACGCCCTGATCACCCCGATGATGAGCGACTATGACGCCATCCTCGCGGCCGCGACCACGACGGGCAAGAATTTCATGCCCCGTATCGCCGCTCATCTCGACGTGATGCAGATTTCCGAAATCATCGAAGTCGTCAGCCCGGACACCTTCGTGCGCCCGGTCTATGCCGGCAATGCGCTGATGACGGTCAAATCGAGCGACGCCAAGAAAGTCATCACCATCCGCCCGACCAATTTCGCCAAGGTGGCCGATGGCGGTTCGGCGACCCAGGACAATATGGCGGCCTCCTCCGGCCCGTTCAAATCGGAATATGTCTCGGAAGAAATGTCCAAATCGGACCGTCCGGAACTGACCGCGGCCAAGATCGTCATCTCCGGCGGACGCGGCATGCAGTCGGGTGAGAATTTCCACCTGCTGGATTCGATCGCCGACAAGCTCGGCGCCGCCGTTGGTGCCTCGCGCGCTGCGGTCGATGCCGGCTTCGTGCCGAATGATTACCAGGTTGGCCAGACCGGCAAGATCGTCGCGCCTGACCTCTATATCGCGGTCGGCATTTCCGGTGCGATCCAGCATCTCGCCGGCATGAAAGACTCCAAGGTCATTGTTGCGATCAACAAGGACGAGGAAGCCCCGATCTTCCAGGTCGCCGATTACGGCCTCGTTGCGGATCTGTTCGTGGCCCTGCCCGAGCTGGACGCAGCCCTGGGCTGATACGGTTGCAGCAGACTTGAGTGCAAAACGCCCGGCCAGATTGGCCGGGCGTTTTCGTGGGTGGTGCGGGCGCTGCAAAAGCGTCGCACAACTGTCATCAATCTGTTGTGGCCGGTCCATAGTCAGAGCGGCGAAACTTGTCCTTCCCGGATTTGTCTCACGGTCCGGTATCCCTCCGAGCCGAACATTCCACTCGGGCCGTCCTTCGGGGCGGCCTTTTTTTTAGCCGCGATTGATCGCGGCCCGGATCAAAGCGTGTGCCTCATCGCTGTCCCAGTCGGCGGGGGCGGGCAGGCGGCCGATCTCGCGGCCATAACCATCATACAGGATCGACATCGGCAGGCCGAGCGCGCCGACGAGATTGAGGCTGGAGAAGCTGGCATCGCGCAGCACCGGCAGGGAATCGATCTGTTCGCGTTCGAAGAACTCGGCGATGGGCTCGAACGTGCGATCGAAGCTGATGGTGACGACGTCGAAATTCTCGCCACCGAATTCCTGCTGCAGCCGGTTGAGCGCTGGCATTTCCTCAACGCAGGGCCCGCACCAGGTCGCCCACAGATTCACGAGGATCACCTTGCCCCGATAATCCGACAGGTGATGCTCGCCGCCCTCGGCGTCGGTGAAGGCCAGGGCCGGTTGCGCCGGCGCATCGCTCAGCGTGACGAAACTGTGCATCTCGCCGCGCCCATAGCTGTCGAGTGCTCCGGTTTCGCTCTTGCCCATCGCGGAGGTCACCCAGTATAGAAACCCGACCAGTCCGATGACGAGCATGGCCGTGATACCGGCTTTGACGGGCGAGATTTGCATTTCATTCTCCTGATCGGCGGGGCGCTTATGGCAGACGACACCAAATCGGCACCAACTTCCAGTGCGAGCGCCATGTGGGGCGGCCGGTTTGCGGCGGGTCCTTCGGCGGTGATGGAGGCGATCAATGCCTCGATCGATATCGACAAGCGCATGGCCGAGGACGATATCGCCGGCTCGCTGGCTCATGCCGCGATGTTGGCCGCCACCGGCGTGATATCAAGTGGTGATGCTGCGGAAATCACGCGCGGATTGACGCAGGTGCGCGACGAGATCCGCGCCGGCAACTTCCCTTGGTCGGCCGCGCTTGAAGACGTGCACATGAATGTCGAAGCCCGTCTCAAGGCCATTATCGGCGAACCGGCCGGACGGCTGCACACGGCGCGCTCGCGCAATGACCAGGTCGCGACCGATTTCCGCCTCTGGCTGCGCGCCGCCTGCGACCGTATCGATGCCGGGCTTGAGGCCTATCAGCGTGCCCTGGTCGAACAGGCCGCCAAACAGATCGACCAGGTCATGCCCGGCTTCACCCATTTGCAGACTGCCCAACCGGTTTCCCTGGCGCACCATCTGCTGAGCTATGTCGAGCTGGCCCAGCGTGATCGCGGCCGTTTCAGCGACGCGCGCAAACGCCTCAATGAAAGCCCGCTCGGTTGCGCGGCGCTGGCCGGCACGGCTTTCCCGATCGACCGCGAGATGACCGCCAAGGCGCTCGGCTTTGACCGGCCGATGGCGAATTCGCTCGACGGTGTCGCGGCCCGCGATTTCGCGCTGGAAGTGCTGGCCGCCTCGGCGATCTGCGCCGTCAATCTGTCGCGCTTCGCCGAGGAGATCGTGCTGTGGTGCACGCGCCGCTTCGGCTTTGCCACCTTGTCGGACGCCTGGTCGACCGGCTCCTCGATCATGCCGCAAAAGCGCAATCCCGATGCCGCCGAACTGGTCCGCGCCAAGCCGGGCCGCATCATCGGCTCGCTGACCGGCCTGCTGGTCGTGGTGAAGGGCCTGCCTTTGGCCTATTCCAAGGATCTGCAGGAAGACAAGGCGCCAACTTTCCAGGCGATTGATGATCTGGAACTGGCGCTCGCCGCGATGGCCGGTATGGCGGGCGATCTCACCTTCCATGGCGCGGCGATGGAAGCGGCTGCCGGCGAGGCCTATTCCGACGCCACCGATCTGGCCGACTGGGTCGTACGCGTGCTGGGCAAGCCCTTCCGCGATGCGCATCATATTTCCGGTTCCATTGTGCGTCTGGCCGAGACGGCGGGCGTGACGCTGTCGGATCTGCCACTGGCGACCATGCAATCGGTCGAGCCGGGTATCGACGAACGGATTTATTCGGTGTTGAGTGCACGGGCCTCGATGCAAAGCCGCACCAGCTTTGGCGGCACCTCGCCCGTGCGGGTGCGCGAACAAGTCGAAGCCTGGACATCACGCCTGTCGGCATGAAGGAAAGCCTATGAAACGCCTGTCTAGCCTGATCCTGATCCTCCTCGGCACCGCCTCGCTATCGGCCTGCGGCCTGCGCGGCGATCTCGACCGTCCCGAACCGATGTGGGGCCATCCGCAAGACGCCGATCAGCCCGCCGACACTGCGGACCAGACGGCCGATGACAGTGCCGGGCGATAGCGCTTATCCCGCAGGCGCCGGACTTCAACAAAACGTAATGCTGACCGCGCTATCCGGCGCGCCGCAGCGTGTTAGATTTGATCCATGCACCGTCGGTCCCTGATCGTTGCATGGTGCGCTCTGATGTGGGAGCGCGCCGTGCCCGTGGTCTGGCCAGGCCTTGCCTGGACAGTGAGCTTTGCCGTGCTCGCTCTGCTCGGCCTGTGGGAAACAATCGGCGACCCTTGGCGCGCCATCTATGCGCTGGCCAGCCTCGCCGCCGCCATCTGGTTGACCCGCAAAGGCTTGGTTGGATTCGCTTGGCCAAAGGTCAGCGATCTGGCACGTCGCGTCGAGGAAGATTCCGGGATTAGCGCCCGGCCGCATGAAGCCCTGCTTGATACGCCGCCGACGGACGATCCTATCGCCCTGCAGGTCTGGCATGAACACCAGGCGCGCATGGCCAAACGGCTGGAGAGCGCCAAGGCACGGCGTCCGAAGGCGGCTTGGGCCCGTCAGGACCGCTGGGCAATGCGCGGCAGTCTTGCGCTCGCCCTGTTCGTTTCCTGGTTTCTCGCCGGACCGGCGGCGCAAGACCGTCTCGGCGAGGCCTTCAGCCTGACGCCGATCCAGGTCGGCGGGCTCGATGTCAGCGTCGATGCCTGGATCGATCCGCCGGCCTATACCGGACGCGCGCCGATCTTCCTCTCCGCCGAAACCCGTGACGTTGAAGTCCCCGCCGGCTCGAATTTCATCGCCCGTATCGCCGGTAGCCGCCGCGCGCCTGTGCTGACCCGCCGCGATGGCGCCGGTTCGGAGCGTGCGGTCGCCAGCGTCATTGGCGACAGCGTCTGGGATACCCGCCTGACGATCAGTGATGATGCCAATGTCCGTCTCGCCGCCGGCCCGACGCGCCAGACCTGGACACTGACCATCATCCCCGACCAGCCACCTGTCGTGCGTCTGCTGGCCGTGCCCGACGCCAATTCGAGCGGCGAGCTCGATTTGCAATTCTCCGTCGTCGATGATTATGGCGCCACGGCCTATGGGCTGGAATTGCGCCCCGAAGACAATCCGGATGCCGCGTGGGAGCGGATCGAGCTCACACCGGCCGGCGTCACCAATCTCGATACCGAGCACGGGGTTCGCACTCTGGTGGAAACGGCGCAGCACAGGCTGGCCGGCAGCCGCGTCACAATCCGCATTGCCGCCGATGATGCCGCCGGAAATACCGGGCGTTCGCCCGAGCTGGGCATCACCCTGCCGCACCGGATATTCCTCAATGGCCTCGCCCGCGCCGTCGCTGAGCAGCGCCGCAATGTGTTGAGCGCCGACCAGGCCTATGCCCCCCTGCCGGCGCGTCCGGTTCTGTATGCCGAAGATGTCGCGCCGGGCATGGCCTATCTCGCCGACGAACCGGAACGCCGCATCGAGCGGGCGCCGGAGGGCCTGCAATTCGCCGCTCGCGCCCTCAACGCGATCACCGACGCGCCGGCGCGCTATTTCGATGATGCCGTGGTCTATCTCGGCCTGCGCACCAGCGTACAGCGGCTGCGCCGCTCGCGCGAACAGTCCGATCTGGACGGGCTCGAAGCGGATTTGTGGCAGATCGCCCTGCGCGCCGAACTCGGTTCGCTCGCTGATGCCGAAGCGGCCCTGCGCGCCGCCGAGCGAGCGCTAATGGAAGCCCTCGCCCGCGGTGCCGACGAGACCGAGCTGGCGGCCCTGTTCGATGCCTTCCAGGACGCGATGGATAATTATATGGCGGCGATGGCGGCCGAAGCGGCACGCTCTGGCGAGACCGCCGATGCCAATGCCCAGGCGCTCGACACCTCGTCGCTGCAGGCGATGCTGGATGCGTTGCGCGAAGCCGCCGAGCTGGGCGACACCGCCGATGCCCGCCAGGCGCTGCAACAATTGAGCGAATTGCTGCGCAATATGCAGATGCAAATGGGTCAGGGTTCCGGCGAAGGTGAGCAGAACGATCCGATCTCCGAAGCCATGCAGCAGGCGCTGGAGGAACTCGGCGATGTGATCGGCAGCCAGCGCGATCTGCAGGACCAAACTTTCGGCCTCAGCCAGGAACAACAATCGGGCGGGCCATCACAACCGCAATCGGGCGGGCAGAGCGGCCAGCAGGACGGCAATGCACCGCAAGGCATGGCGGAAATCCAGAATGGCGGCGGCGCCAGCGCCCAGTCACTCGGCGCGATGCAGGACGAGCTGGCGCAGCAACTTGGCCAGGCGCAGCAAGCGCTGCCCGATGGCGGCAATGAAACCCTCGCCCAAGCGGGCGATGCGATGCGCGCCGCAGCCGATGCGCTCGGGCAAGGCGATGCCGACGCGGCGCTGGAAGCCCAGGACGAGGCGCTGTCCGGTTTGCGGGCCGGTGCCGAACAATTGGCGCAGGAGCTGCTGGAGCGGATGCAGGACGCCCAGGGCGAGGCCGGTCAGGGCGAGCAGGAACGCGATCCACTTGGTCGTCCGTCGGAAGGCGCGTTTGCCGATGGCAGTGGCGTTGAGATCCCTGAGGAAATGGCCCGAGCCAGGGCGCGCAGCATTCTGGAAGAATTGCGTCGCCGCGCCGCCGAAGCCGGACGGCCCCAGGACGAGCTCGACTATATCGAGCGCCTGCTCGACCGGTTCTAGAGCGGCCGAATATTCATTTCAGGAAATTAGTGGTGACCGGAAGCCGGTTCGGCCTCGTGACCGGTTGGCGCGGCGGTGTGATCAACGACCTCATCCGCTCCATGCTGTTCCGGGGCCGCTTCCACAACCGACTCGGGTGCCAGCGCATGATTGGGCACAGCGTCATCGACCAGCACGACCTCGACCTCGGCCGAGGCCGGTGGCGGGTCGCTGACAACGGTGCGGAATTCGCGGATCTGTCCGGCCGGAACGGCGGCGCCTTGCAGGCTCACACTCCATTCCAGCAGGGATTCGCTGTTTGCGTCGCGCAATATGGCGCGCAGAGCGGGCAGAGCGCGCGCCCTGCGATCAAGATTGCTGATACTGCCCTCGATGACCAGTAGCGGCACGCCATGGGCGTTGTCCCGTGTGACGGTCAATTCGCCGACCGTGAAGCCATAGGGATTCACTTCGGCGCCAACAGCGGCATAGGCGGAAGAGGCCCGCGGCCACAGGGTGACGATATCGACCCGGAACATCCAGGAGGATGTTAACAACAGAGCGCACGCGACCGCCAATCCGCCCCAAGCACTACCGGCGACGGCGGCGGACATGGTGCGACGTTTCTTAGCCTGGCGTTCGCGGAAGGCGGTGTGCGGTTTGCTCTCGACGGCCTGCTCGCCGTCTGGGGGTGCTGGTTGCAGTGTTGGCAGATCCGATGGATCCTCGGCCTCGGCGGTCCAGACATGAGCGCACGATGCGCAGCGCACGCGCCGGCCATTCATGCCAATGGCATGCGGATCGGCGCGATAGCGCGTAGAACATGATGGGCAGCTGAGTACTATGCTCATCTGAGTCGCTTACACCTTGCCTGCTTCACCCGTGCCCATGGAGAAATTCCATCGACCCGAGCCTGACCCAATCGCCCAACAGCGCCGCCGAACCCGTCGTCCGCTTCGACAATGTCGGTATGCGGTACGGACATGGTCCCGAAGTGCTGCGCGATCTCACATTTGATTTACCACGCGGTTCTTTCCAATTCCTCACCGGACCGTCCGGCGCCGGCAAGACATCGCTGTTGCGGCTGATCTATCTCGCCGCCAAACCGTCGAGCGGGCAGATCTCCTATTTCGGCCGCGATGCCGCCGGGCTGACGCGCAAGGAAATGCCCTTGCTGCGCCGGCGTATCGGCGTGGTGTTCCAGGAATTTCGATTACTCAATCATCTCAGCGTGTTCGACAATGTCGCCCTCCCCTTGCGGATCGCGGGGCGGCGGCGGCAAGACTATGCCGAGGACGTTGCCGAATTGCTGGCCTGGGTCGGGCTGGGTGAGAAAATGGATGTCGTCCCGGCGACACTCTCTGGCGGTGAACAACAGCGCGTCGCGATTGCCCGCGCCGTGGTGGGCCAGCCGGAAATCCTGATCGCCGACGAACCGACGGGCAATGTCGACCCGGAAATGGGGATGCGGCTGCTGCGTCTGTTCGCCGAGCTCAACAAGCTGGGCACGACGATCATCATCGCGACCCATGACCTCAGCCTCGTGCGGCTGCTGGACGCGCCGGTGATGACGCTGTCCAACGGACATCTCCACATCCGTCCGCCGCGCAGCCAACGCCAAGCCCAGGCCCAGGCCGAAGCCGATCTGGCGGAAGCCGGGTCTGCGGCCACCCTCGCCGCCGGCCAGAGTCAGACCGACGCGGAGGGCCATGATGAATAGCAAGGTTCCCCCGCCACCGCCCGGCGGTTCCGGTGCGCTCTTGCCGCCCGATGGTGGCCGTGACCGGCCGCTGTTTGTCGTCGCCGCTATCCTGGTTTTCCTGGCCTGTATCGCGGCGCTCGGCGCCCGCGGTGCCTGGCTGCAGGCGCAGCACTGGACCTCCGATCTGGAGAGCAGCATCACGATCCAGATCCGCCCCGTCGATGGCCGCGACGCCCAGGCCGATGCAGAGGAGGCCGCGACCATCGCGATGGGCCTGCCCGGGATTGTCAACGCCATCGCCCACGACCGCGCCCATGCCGAGGCGCTGCTAGCGCCCTGGCTCGGAACGGGCAATCTGCCCGCCGATCTGCCTTTGCCATTAATGGTCGAGGTTGAGCTCAATCCGGAACTTCCGGCACCGGGCGAGGGTTTGCAGGCTGCCCTTGACGCCGCCGGACTGACCGCGACGGTTGATGATAACAGCCGCTGGGCCGGCGCCGTCCGGCGCGCCGCACGCACGGCGCAGACGCTCGGGCTGGCGATGATGTTGCTGCTCGGCGGTGCTGCGGCCGCCGTGGTCGCCTTCGCCGCACGCGCCAGTCTGGCCGCCCGGATCAATGTCATCGACGCTTTGCATATCTGCGGCGCCGAAGATCGCTTTGTCGCCGGATTGTTCGAACGCCGTTTTTTCATGCTCGGCCTCAAGTCCGGAGCCGCAGGCGCGGTTTGCGCTGGCCTGGTGGCGGTCGCCGCCAGTTTTGGCCAAGGCCCTGCCGACACGGCTTTTTTCCTGCCGCACTGGGCGATGGATCCGTTCGAACTCGCACTTCTGCTGCTGGCGCCCGTGCTGGCCGGACTGACCGCAGCGGTTTCAGCGCGGTTGGCGGTGGCCTCGGACTTGCGAGGGCGCTGGTAATGGCCAAAATCGGCCTCAATCACAGCGATAACTGGCTGACGAATATGGACCTCGGGCCGGGTATGGGATGTCATGCGCCAGCGTTGGAGCGAGCGAACACATGAAACAGGGCGGTAGCCTTTTGCGAGCACTGGCCTTTGCCATCGTCGCCGTCAGCCTGATCGGCTTCGGTGTCTATGCCGGCACCGTGTCCGGTTACGCCCCGCCGGATGCGACATTGCAGGCCGACGGGATTGTGGTGCTGACCGGGGATCAGGGCCGGCTGACCGCTGGCGTGCAATTACTGCAGGACGGACGGTCGGCACATTTGCTGGTTTCCGGGGTCCATCCTTCGGTGACGACCGAGGAATTGCGGGCCCAAACCGATCTGACGGATGCGCAATTCTCGTGCTGCGTCGAGCTGGGCCGCGAGGCGACGGATACGGTCGGCAATGCGCGCGAAACGGCGCAATGGGTGCGCGCCAACGGCTATCAACGCTTGATCATTGTGACCTCAGACTATCATCTGCCGCGCAGTCTGATCGAGATGGACAAGGCGATGCCTGACGTTGAATTCATCCCCTATCCTGTCCGCACCGAGCCGCCTTGGCGCAATCCGCGTGCTGCACGGCTCTGGATGCAGGAATACGCCAAATACAGCACGGTCTGGATTGGCCGGACACTCTTCCCGGCGTCGGACCACGCGTCGTGACGGCTGTCCGATCCATCATCTTCCAGCTCTACATGTATGGGCTGATGGCGATCATGGGGCTGGCTGGCACACCGCTTCTGCTCGGACCGCGCCGCTGGTCACGCAATTATCTGCGGCTCTATCTGGCGATCATCTGGTTCGGACTGCGCTGGATTTGCGGCGTGCGCTTCGAGGTCAGGGGCCGCGAGCATCTGCCCCAAGGCGGAGCCCTGGTCGCGTCCAAACATCAGAGCATGTGGGAGACCCTGGCCTTCTGGGGGATTCTCGACGATCCGGCGATCATTCTGAAACGCTCCCTGATCTACATGCCCTTCTTCGGCTGGTTCGCGGTCAAGCTGGGCAATATCAATGTCGAGCGCAGTGCCGGCTCGAAAGCCCTGCGCAAAATGCTGCGTGATGCGGCGACGCGCGGCGGCGAAGGTCGTCAGGTGTTGATCTTTCCGGAAGGTACGCGCGTTGAGCCCGGGCAGCATCCTGAATTCAAGCCCGGAATTGCCGGCCTCTACCAGTCAATGAACCTGCCCTGCGTGCCGGTCGCGCTCAATTCCGGTGTCCACCTACACCCCTATTGCGGCCTGAAGAAACCGGGTCTGATCGTGGTTGAATTTCTCGAACCGATTGCCCCTGGCCTGCCCAAGGCCGAATTCATGCGCACCCTGCATGAGCGGATCAATACCGCCGCCGACGCCCTGCTCCCGCAGGCTCCCACCAACGCCAACCGGGAGACCGATGCGTGAGAATTCCAATGCGTTTCCTCTACCCCGTTATCGGTGTTCTGGCGCTGTTTGTGCTCTATACCGTCTACTGGCTGCACGCCAAATCCACCATCGAGGTCCAGGTTGCGTCGTGGATCGCGCGCCAGGAAGCCGCCGGCTATGTGATCGAGCAGGACCGGTTGCGGGTGACCGGTTTTCCCTACCGCTTTCAGGTCGAGTTGACGGCTCCGCAAATCCAAGCACCGCAAAGCGATGGCGCCTGGGTTGCACAGCTGGCCATGCTCAAGGCACACGCGCTGTTCTATGATTTCAAACACTGGATCGTGGAATTCGACGGACCGCTCTGGCTCGAATATGGCGAGGCACCGGCCACATCACTGGAACTCAATGCCAGGCTCGCCCTGATCAGCCTGGTCAGCAATAATTTGGGCGAGACCACCAGGATCGGTGCCGAGTTCGACGATTTCACGGTGACCCCTGTGACTGGCGATGTGCCCAGTATTGCTTCGATCGAAAAGCTTCTGCTCTCCGGCATCGTCACCGAAGAGGACACCTTGCGGGTTCGCTTGGAGGCGTCGGGGGTGTCGACAAGCGCATCCGCCTTCACGCCGGACGTGTTGCGCGCCTTTGGGCAAACCGCCGACCTGGCCCGCCTGGATCTGACGGTGACACAATGGGCAACGCTGGCGACTGACGCCGATGCCGGGGCTTGGAGCCGGGCCGGAGGTCAGTTGCAGATCGCTGAATCGGCGCTGGAATGGGGGCCCGCCCATCTGGCGGGCGTGGGTGAATTCACGCTCGACGCGGCAGCGCGGGCCGATGGCCGCCTGTCGCTGCATATCACCGACCCTGATGCCCTCGCCGACGCCTTGGTTCAGGCCAAGCTGGTGCCGGCAGAAAATGAACAGGCCCTGCGGTTGGCGGCGATGATGGCGCCGCGCGGCCCTGACGGCGTCGCTCTGCCCTTCCGGCTGCGCGATGGCGGCGTCTATCTCGGCCCGGTCAGACTGGGTGATATCGGCAACTGACGCCGATTACTTCGCCATAAAGTCGGCCAGAGCATCGACCAGCCGCCGGTTATCCGCTTCCTTGCCGACCGTGATCCGCAAAGAATCCTTCAAACCGTAAGCGCCGACCGGCCGAACGATAAGCCCTTGCCGGGTCAGGTAGGCATCGGCATCAGCCGCCGTCTTGCCCGGCGTTTTCGGGAAGTGCACCAGCACGAAATTGCAAACGCTCGGTGTCACTTCAAGATCGAGCCCGCCGAGCTGCTGCTGCAGATAGGCGATCCAGGTCGCGTTGTGCGTCGCCGAGCGCCGCATGAAATCGCGATCGGCGATGGCCGCCGCACCGGCTTCGATGGCCGGCAGATTGACGTTGAACGGACCGCGCACGCGGTTGAGGACGTCGATGATCGCTTTCGGACCATAACCCCAACCCAGCCGCAGACCGGCAAGGCCATGGATCTTCGAGAAAGTCCGCGTCACGAAGACATCGTCACGCTCACGGGCCAGCTTCATGCCAGGATCATAGTCAGCGGCATCGACGAATTCGGCATAGGCCGCATCGAGCACCAGCAAGGTCGTCGGCGGCAGCGCGTCACGCAGGCGGCGCACTTCGGCGTCGGAGATATAGGTGCCGGTGGGATTGTTGGGGTTGGCGATGAAGACGATCTTGGTGTCGTCACCGGCCGCGGCGATCACCGCATCGACATCGGTGGTATAGCCGCGCTCGGGTGCCGACACGAGCCGGGCATCGGACTGCATGGCCACAAGGCGATAGACCAGGAAGCCGTATTGCGACTGCACGACCTTGTCGCCGGGATTAAGATAGGCGCGGCCGAGCAATTGCAGGATTTCATCGGAGCCGGTGCCGCAGACGATATGATCGGCCTCGAGCCCCTCTTCATGGGCAATCGCGTCGCGCAACACAGTCGCGCCGCCATCGGGATAGCGATGCAGCCGTGAGGCCGCCGCTTCAAACGCCGCGACCGCATTGAGCGAACAGCCGAGCGCATTTTCGTTCGAGGACAGCTTGGCCGGATTGGCCACGCCCGGCGCATCGGCGGCGCCCGGCTTGTAGGGCTGGATGTCGAGAATGCCGGCACGCGGTTCGATGGCCATGAATCTACCTCAGCTGTCCGAAAGATCGGGGGGCGTATCCTGACGGGATAGCGCGGGCCGGGCCCCGGCTTCAAGTGGCTTGCCGCGAACGGGCGCAGTGGCGCGCCGCGGCCGCAAGGCCATGGTCCGCTTCACGGCCTCGACCATGATGACGCCACCCAGCGCCGGCCAAGCCCGTTCACCGGCATCCTCCCACATCCGGGCGATGCGTGTGTTTGTGCTCCATTTCCACGGCGGCGCGAACAGGGCGCGCGACCAGGCGGTCGGCTCAAACAGAGCGTCGTCGAGCAATTGCGACAATTGGGCTCGCGAAAACGGCCGGCCATGGCCAAAAGGCGTCGAGTCGAGCCAAGCCCATATCCCCGACCGGGCCGCAGTAACGATCACGACCCGCCCCTCCGGGGCCAGAACGCGCCAGATCTCCCGCAGGGAGGCCTGCAGCGAATCCGCCTCCTCGAGCGCATGAACCAGCAGCACACGGTCGAACAGAGCATCAGGGAAGGGCAAATGCGTCTCGTCGCCCAGCGCAATGCCGGAACAGGCCGTAGAGGCCACCACAGCGCCCTGTGTCGCCGGCATGAAGCAAACACAGCGCCGGGCGCTGTCCCGATAAGCGTCCAGATAGGGGGTGGCGAAACCGAGACCGAGCAGGTCCAGATCCTTCACATCAGGCCAGATCGCGGCCAAGCGGCGGCCGATCATTTCTCGCGCCACCAAGCCCTGGCGACTGCGATAAAAACGGTCGAGTTCGAGAGCTTCGCGGCGCACGCTTCACACTCCAGGCTTTTACCCCGATCATGGGGCTTCCAAAGCAACACTAACCAAACCGGCGAAATCAACAATGAGCGAACTGAGCATCCGGCAGTTTCCATGCCTGTCCGACAATTACGGCTTCTTGATCCATGATCCGGCGAGCGGCGAAACCGCGACCATCGACACGCCCGATGCCGAACACATCCTGGCGGAGGCGAAAGCGGCCGGCTGGACCATCACCCAGATCTGGAACACGCATCACCATTTCGACCATGCCGGCGGCAATGCCGCGATCAAGGCCGCGACCGGGGCCCGCATCGTTGCCCCTTCCTATGAGCGCTCACGGATCCCCGGCATTGACCTTGCGGTGAGCGAAGGTGACAGCGTCTGGCTCGGTAATGTCGAGGCGAAAGTGATGTTCACGCCCGGCCACACCAGCGGCCATATCGTCTATTCTCTGCCGGGCGAGAATATCGCCTTTGTCGGCGATACGATGTTTGCGCTCGGTTGCGGCCGCCTGTTCGAGGGCACGCCGCAGCAGATGTGGGCCAGCCTGTCGCGTCTGGCGGCACTGCCCGATGAGACCGTGATCTATTGCGCCCATGAATACACGGCAGCCAATGCCCGCTTCGCGCTTAGCATCGATCCTGACAATGGCGCGCTGCAGACCTATGCGGCCGGCGTTTATGCCAAGCGCGCGCGCGGCGAAGCAACCGTGCCGACGACAGTCGCTGCCGAGAAAGCCGCCAACCCCTTCGTGCGCGCTGCCGATCCGGTGATCCGCGCCCGGCTTGATCTTGCCCATGCCGCCGACGCCGAGGTGTTTGCCGAGATCCGCCGCCGCAAGGATGCGTTCTGATGGCCGGGCTGACAGCCACACAAATCGTCGAATCACTCGGCATGCAACGCCATCCAGAAGGTGGCTGGTATGTTGAGACTTGGCGCGATGCGCCCGGTGCAGATGGGCGCTCGCGCGGGACGGCGATCTATTATTTGCTGGAGGCCGGGCAGCGTTCGCACTGGCATCGTGTCGATGCGACTGAAATCTGGCACTGGCATGCCGGTGCGGCGCTGAAGCTGGGTATCAGCGAAGATGGTGTGAGCCAGACTGCGATCACGCTCGGGCCAGACATTGCGAGGGCTCAGCAGCCTCAGGTGATCATCAAGCCGCAGGCTTGGCAGAGTGCAAAATCCTGCGGCGCGTGGACGCTGGTCGGCTGTACCGTGACGCCCGGATTCGAGTTTTCGGGATTTGAGATGGCACCGCCCGGCTGGGAGCCCGGCCTGTAGCCAGCCTGATCAGTTGGTCTGGTCTTCGCTCACCAGGGCGCGGGCGATATAGGCCGAGGATGACCGGCCGGCGAAGCCGAACTCAGGGGCAATGACGACAACCAGACTGTTATCGCGCCGATAGGCGGCGGGCTGTTCACCGATCGAGATGTCCACCCGTTCAATCCCGCGCAGCCGACGACGTTCGCCGCGCTGGGAGCGGAAAGCCAAAGCGATCATGTGCAAGCTGTCATATTGGACCCCGAGCCCGGCGCGCGGGGCTGGCGCATAGCCGACCGAGATGGTGCGGTTGAGATCGCCGCTGAGTTCATTGACCAATTCCTCGGCCCGCAGCCGGACCTCTTCGGTCGAGCGCGGCGTCGGGGCGAGGCCACCGGCAGCGCTGGCAAAGTCGGCGATGACGCCATTGGGCGCATCAGCCGGGAAATAGGTGGCGCCGCCCAGTGCGGTGAGACGAATGACTTCCCGGCCGGTATCGGAGACGTAGGCGGTGCCGCCGCCAGGGGCCCGATTGGCAAACAGCACGAGCACTTCGCCAGTCGGGTCATCACGCTCGCGCAGCAGGGCAACCGTGCTTGAGCGGTCGAACAGGAAGAACTCCCCGGTATCGGCGCGCTGATACCAGCCGACGCTCTCCTCGGCCCGCTCATTACGCAAGAGTCGGTCGCGCAACGGGTTTTGAAACCCGATGGCAGCCCCAGCGAACAGCGCCGCGGTCAATATCACGAGGAGAATACGGGTCATCACCGACAGCATTGACACCGGCAAGACGGCATTTTTTGGGCAGAGGCCCGCCCAATCATCATGCCATGTACTGTCCGCCATTGATGGTCAGCACCGATCCGGTCATGAAACCGGCCGCATCCGAAGCCAGATAAGTCACCAGGCCACCGATTTCCGAGGCCTCTCCGAGCCGATTGACCGGTATCGCGGCGATGATGGATTGCAGCACATTGGCCGGTACTGCAGCGACCATGTCGGTATTGATATAGCCCGGCGCGATGCAATTGACCGTGATGCCCTTACGCGCGGTTTCCTGCGCCAGCGCCTTGGTGAAACCGATCACACCGGCCTTGG
This sequence comes from uncultured Maricaulis sp., assembly GCF_963975345.1. Classification (NCBI taxonomy): domain Bacteria; kingdom Pseudomonadati; phylum Pseudomonadota; class Alphaproteobacteria; order Maricaulales; family Maricaulaceae; genus Maricaulis; species uncultured Maricaulis sp. The sequence goes on from NZ_CAXBGE010000002.1 coordinate 107,337, forward strand.
CGGCGGAATAATTGACCTGGCCCATCTGGCCCTTCTGGCCATTGATCGATGAGATATTGATGATGCGGCCAAAGCCACGCTCGCGCATGCCGTCAATGATCGGACGTGTCATGTTAAACATCGAGGTCAGATCGATCCGGATGACGTCATTCCATTGGTCCGGCGTCATTTTGTGGAACATGCCATCGCGGGTAACCCCGGCATTATTGACCAGAATGTCGAACGGTGCCCCGGCGACGGCCTCAGCCGCGGCAATGCCGTCAACGCACGACTGATAATCGCCGACATCCCATTTGACGGCACCGATGCCGGTGTCCGCCGTGAAGGATTTTGCCGCTTCCTCATTGCCGGCATAATTGGCGATCACCGTATAGCCAGCGGCCTTGAGTTCGAGACAAATCGCGGCCCCAATGCCGCGGGTTCCACCTGTAACCAGCGCCGTACGTGTCATGATCAATCCTCAAATTCTCGTTCGTGGGTTGGGCTTTAAGTCTTCGCGCTTGCAGCACACCACTTGCTGAGCGTAAACCGTAATGAAATAGGTGCGCGCCCGTGTCGAGCGAATATCGACAATGGGTCTCGCATTTTACACGAATAGGGGAATGCGCGGTGAGTAAATCCAAAAACGCCAAGCCGGACATCATCATCAAGAAATACGCGAACCGGCGTTTGTACGACACCTCGACGAGCCAATATGTGACCCTCGATCACTTGCGTGAGCTTGTGAAACAGGACCTGCATTTCCAGGTCATCGACGCCAAGAGCGGCGAAGACCTGACGCATGGCGTGTTGGCCCAGATCATTTTCGAGGAAGAATCGCGCGGCGCCAATTTGCTGCCGGTCGACTTCCTGCGGCAATTGATCGGGTTTTACGGCGATAGCCTTCAGAGCGTCGTGCCGGGCTATCTGCAGATGTCGATGAATAATTTCACGCAGCAGCAGGAAGAATATCGCACCAAGGTTGGCGAGGCGATGATGTCACCTCAGGCCACCATGGCGCTGATCGAGGAACAGACGCGTCGCAATATGGAAGCCTTCGGCAAGACCATGCGCATGTTCACTCCGTTTGTTGCTGGGGCGGAGGCTCACGAAGCTGCCGCGCCGGCCGCCCCCAAGGACGGCGAAGACGACCTCACCAAGATGCGCGCAGAGCTCGACGAGATGCGCAACAAGCTGGACCAGGTGCTGAAAGCACAAAAATAGCACGTGAGGGCAACCGGGACACAGGCCCGGCGCTCAATCATGTACCGGACGGGCCTGACCACCATTAGCGGCCAGGAACGCTTCAATCATTTCGATCTGACGCCCCTGCTGCTGCAGCAGGCTGGTCAACTGGCTCTGGCGCACCCCGTCCAGCTTGTCATGTAATTCCATGATTTCCAGTTCAGCCTTCAAATTGACCTCATAGTCATGTGTAGCCGCGTCACGATCCTTCGCAGCCTGTCGGTTCTGGGACATCATGATGATCGGCGCCTGCACGGCTGCCAGCATGGACAAAATCAGATTGAGAAAAATGAAGGGATAGGGGTCGAAGGCTGATATCTGAAACAGGGCCAGCAACACATTAGCGCCGATCCAGCCAAACAACACGATCATGAAAATGCCGATGAAAACCCAGGACCCACCAAACTCGGCGACCCGGTCAGCCATGCGTTCGCCGAAGGTGTTTTCCGCTTCGTCGGTGCGGTTGAGATTTTTCGAGATCTGCCGACGTTCGACAATGCGGTCGAGAACACGACGTTCCGTTTTGGTAAGGTCCCCCAGATCCGTGTGCAACATTTCACGCGCAAGCGTCGCGGCATCCCGTTTCATCGCCAATCTCCTGGTTCGTTTCAAGCTCATCGAGCTTACCAAGCGTCGACGGCTTGGCGATACCGGCAATTTGGCCCTCGGGCCACGTTAAGACTTTCGTATCATTTCAGACCAGCCCCAGACGCTGTCAGCCCTGATCGGGCCAGAAATGCTGCATTTAGTGCGCTGTTGCGACCAGAATCATGGTTAATAAGGTGTTAAAGCTTGGCATCACCCTTGCGAGGGTATCGATATGATCACGATCCGCAGCCCATATCCTGTCCCGACCCTGACCAACCGGCGTATTGAGCCGGCTGGTTCGGCTCGCGGGTCGAATGATCGACAGCCGCGGCACGACCGCGCCCACGCTCCTGTCCCGACCCCGCATTCAACTACGGCCCAGCCGCAGTCGTCTGTGAGGGCGCAGGTCGCCACGGCTGAGCTTATTGTCCAGATCATCGCCGGAACGCCGCGTCGCGGTATCCGTGCCGAGAATAGCGAGCAGGCCCGCTATCGCCGCGCCTATCATGACGCGTCGCAAAAAAGCGCGCCGACCCCGATGTGGGAGCGACGCGCCTGATGCTTGGTGATGTGACCCTGAGACGTTTCGGCTTCTGGTGTGATGCCGCGTTTGGCGCCGCCCTGATCTTCGTGCTGTTCTAGAACAATCGCAGAAATTCAAAGAGCTGGAGCCGTTTCACTCTGGTGAGACGGCTCCAGTGCGATTGCGAGAACCTTAGCCTTCGCCGCCGACCGCGAGATCGCGACGGGCCGCAACCACGGTGACGACAAAACCACCAACCGTATCCATCAACGCCATCAGCGTGAGCAGGAAAAAGGCCGACGTGCCGAATTTTCCAACGAGCAGAAACAGCGCCATCGCGACCACAAATACGACCATGGAGAGGCCGTGATTGATGATGGTTGACGTGCCGGAACCGGCCGCTTTGATCTGTTCAACGAACAGTCCGAGCATGCCGAGAATGACGATCAGATCGCCCAGAGGCAGCGCCCATTGACCCGTTGACATCGGGATATGGAAAACCGGCCCATTGAGCGTGACAACCATTGAAGCCTGGTCGGCGCCGCCCACCGTGTAAGCGATAATCACATAGATGATGACCGGAATGACCATCAGTGGAAACATATTGAACATCGAACTCTTCCCCTTGGCAGGGCCGCCTCGCTGTGCGCGATTGGCAGCCATCATACCCAACATTACACCATTATCCCCGCCACCTGACATAATCAGATCCTCACTATAACTCGTCTGAACCACGCGGGTTCCGCGCCCGTGAATTTAACCACATCATTCCCATCATGTCTGTCAAAGAGGCGAAAAGACGACCAAAATTCGTATATTTTGATGCGCCGATCGTGCGGTGACGATGGCTAACGGGGCGAAATTCGCACAAATAGCCGCCTCGATTCATCAGCGCTGGCAGGAAACGATGCTGGTGATCGAAGAAGGGAAGTTCCAGATAAACCTGCCGTTTGAAGGCCTTGAGGCCGCAGCCCGTATCGTTGCAATTATCGTTGAGCATGCGCTTGCGGATACCATTGCCGAAACGCGAGGCGAATTTTTTCCAAGCCGAGTCCTGACGGTTCTGGCTGCGATCACCGCCGACCAGAGCGAGATTTTCCGGTGCATCGGGGCGCATCAGGGCATCGATCACGATCGGCAGGCCGTCCGGCGGGTTCTGACCATCGCCGTCGAGTGTCCCGATAATTGCGCCGCGCGCATGCATGACGCCGGTCCGGACCGAGCGCGACTGGCCGGCATTATGGCGGTGGCCGATCACCCGCAGCATCGGCAATTCGTCTTTGGCGGCAACCAGTTCGGCGCGGGTGGTATCGGTCGAATTATCGTCGACAAACACCATCTCGAAATTGCGGCCCTTGAGCGCAGCAGCGATCTCGCGCGCCAGCGGTACGACATTGCCAGCTTCGTTATAGGCGGGCACAACAATAGAAATATCAGGGGTCTGACTCATAAGAAGCTCTGCTTGTGCTTGCGGAAAATCGGGTCTGCTTTAAATACCGCGTTTAGCACATGACGCGAGCGCTTTCACAGCCCTGCGACCATTGGAGACGGGCATGTCCGAGCTAGCCAAGGGAATTCGCGCCTATATTATCATAGGCTTGCTGACGGCCCTGTCGGCGATCGCGGGCATTTTCACTCTGCCGGCACTCGACCGCGATGAGAGCCGGTTCGCCCAGGCGACAGCGCAAATGCTGGAGACGGGGGATTTCGTCTCGATCAATTTTCTCGACGAGGCGCGCAACAAGAAACCCGTTGGAATTCATTGGCTTCAAGCCGCCAGCGTCGCGACATTCTCAAGCGTTGAAGCGCGCCAAATCTGGGCCTACCGCCTGCCCTCCATGCTCGGTGCGATCCTGGCAGCGCTGGCCTGTTTCTGGGGTGGGCAAAGACTGGTCGGACGCGAGGCGGCCTTTGCGGGGGCGGCACTTTTTGCGGTGACGGTGCTGTTGGGCATTGAAAGCGGCATCGCGAAAACTGATGCGATGTTAGTGGGTTGCACCACGCTGGCGATGGCTGCCTTGGCAAATTTGCGCTTCGGTGAGGGCGGCAAAAAAACCGCCATCCTGTTCTGGTTTGCGGTCGGGCTGGGCGCGCTGATCAAGGGGCCGGTGACACCGATGGTCGCCGGGCTAACGGTGCTGGTACTGGTGATCTGGGAGCGCAAGGCGAACTGGTTGAAACCACTGGGCTTCTGGCCGGGGCCACTGCTCGCTATCGCGATGGTTCTGCCTTGGCTGGTCTCGATCCAGATCGCGACGGATGGCGGTTTTCTGCGTCAGGCAATCGGCGATGATCTGGCCCCGAAACTGGCCGGCGCCGCCGAGCGTCATGGCGGCCTGTTCGGCTATCACTTGCTGCTCGCTCCCCTATTGTTATTCCCCGCTACACTGACTGTAATACCCGGACTGGGCTATCTCTCGTCAGCGCTGCGTGGCCGGACCGACAATAAAACGGCCAGCGCAGCCCGTTTTCTCCTCGCTTGGGCGATTCCGGTCTGGCTGGTGTTTGAACTTCTGCCAACCAAACTCCCCCATTACGTCCTTCCCGCCTATCCCGCCCTCGCGCTGATCGCCGGCTGGGGTCTGATGGAACTGGCCAAGGCTACCGCTTGGCAGAAATGGGTCAGCTGGGCCCTGTTCGCCTTCGCCGGCCTGGTGTTCGCGATCGCACTGCCGGTGCTGTTCATCGTCTATGGCAATAATGCGAGCTGGGATGCCGTGCGGCTTTCACTGGCCGGTTTCGAGGGCGGCTTCCAGCTCGGGCTCGACCCGAAGACGGCGGCCATTGTCTTCCTGACCGCGGCGCTATTCGCCGGCCTGACCGGAGCCGCGCTGATGGCGGCGCGCGGTCGCTCGGTTGTGCTGGTGCTCTGCCTCGCCGTGGCGGCCGGTCTGGGTTGGCAAGTGATGGCGCGCGGCGCGGCGGCACCGAACGCCTATGCCGTCCGCTTGGCGGACCAGGTGCGCGCGGCGCGGAGCTATTCGCAGACGATTGCCGGGATCGCGCCGGAGGATATCGTCACGGCCTCAAGCTATACCGAGCCGAGCCTGGTCTTCTCGCTGGGGACCGACACGATGCTCGGCACGGCGGAAGAAGCGCTGGCCTTTGCTGAGAGCCGCGAAGAGCCGACCATGGTAGTGCTGGACCTGTCGCGCTTCCCGGCGCTGCGGGCGGTACTCGCCGACCAGCCCCTGACAGACGAAGCTGTCTCCGATATCGCTCGTCTGGCCCCGGCCTCCGATGTCGAGGCACTATTCGAGAGCATGGAGCCTTTCGCCGATGAGCTCGGTGCCGCGTGGATCGACCACACCGCGACCCGCTGGATATGGGATACCTTGATGATGCAGCTCAATGTCTGTCATCGAGCCTTGGCGTCGGGTACCAATTACTCGCGCGGGGATGAGACCGTGCTGATTGTGCTGTTCACTCGCTGCGGCCAGCTTGGAGTTCGGCAATACGCGCCCTATTCTCAGCCGTACGGCGAGCTGTTTGGAGTCCCTTCTGAAATGCCTGAAGCAGTCGAAGAGCGTGTTCCGGGCGAATCCGAGGACACACCCCAATGACCCGCAAGATTGAAATCGTTGAAGTCGGGCCGCGTGATGGCCTCCAGAATGACCCGGTCCTGCTGTCGACGGAGATGAAGATCGAATTCATCTCGCGGCTGATCGATGCCGGGGTGAACCGGATGGAGGCGGCGAGCTTTGTCCATCCCAAGCTGGTGCCGGCGATGGCCGACAGCGCCGAGGTGATGGCTCTGGTGCCGCGGCTCGACGGGGTGAGGTATATTGGTCTGGCGCTCAATGAGCGCGGCTTGCGACGTGCGCTCGAAGCGGGCTGTGACGAGATCAATTATGTGATGGTCGCCTCGCCCGGCTTCGGGCTGAGGAACCAGAACGCGACGCCGGAGCAGACCGCCGACCTGTTCGACAAGATCGCCATCCTGGCCCATGACGAAGGCGTGCCGGTCTCGGTGACGGTCTCGGTCGCGTTCGGCGATCCGTTCGATGGCGAAGTCGATGCGAAAATTCTCGGCGAACTGGCGGCGCGCGCCAAGGCGGCGGGTGCCTGTGAATTCGCCCTGGGTGACACGATTGGCGTTGCCGATCCGTGGAGCGTGCGCAAGGCGCTCGATATTGTGCGGCGTGAGAGCGGCGATATGCGGCTGCGGATGCATTTCCACAATACGCGCAATACGGCGCTGGCGAATATCGCGGCGGCGGTGGATGCCGGCGTGGATGTCATCGATGCCTCGTGTGGCGGGATTGGTGGCTGCCCGTTTGCGCCCAAAGCGACAGGCAATGTCGCGACCGAAGACGTGATCTACATGCTCGAGCGCGGCGGCTTCGAAACCGGCATCGATCTGGACCGGATGATCGCAACAGCGAAATGGCTCGAGGATGTGGCGCTGAAACATCCGGTTGAATCGGCGCTCAAACGTGCGGGCGGTTTTCCCGGCGCACTGGCCGACAAGACTCAGGCCTGATTGTCGGGGCCTCGGCGCGAACGGCGCCAACGCAACAGCCGCACCCGAGCCTGCAGTTTGCGGCTCCGATTGTGTATCGCGCCGCGCAAAGCAATCCAGAACACCCGGGCCCACAGCGCGCCGTAAATTGGCCCGATCAACAGGACCGTCACCAGACGCTGCACCGGGCCGGGATAAAATTTCCAGAAATACTTGACGAATCCGGTCGCCTTGTGGGTCTCAACCCGGAGCGGACTGGCCTGGCTGGTCGCGCCGAAATGCAGGATTTGAACGCGAGGCTCGAACCAGACATCGCCGCCGGCCTCCCGCACGCTGCGGCAAAGATCGAGATCTTCCACGTGCAGGAAATAGCGTTCGTCGAATCCGCCCAGTTCGAGAAAGTCGTCCCGGCGCATCATCATTGCAGCCCCCGACACGTTCGGCACCTTCACCATCGTCTCCGGCAATACGTCGCGCTCCCAATGCAAACTGCGCAGTCTGGGGAACAAGAGATCGAGGCGCAGAAAGCTGATCATCGCCGCGCGCGGTGTCAGTTCGCCCCGACGACCGCCGGCCTGCTCGCTGGCGTCAGAGTTAAGAATGCACGCGCCGATGACCCATGGACGCTTCGAGGCCATCAAGGCCGACTGTTTGAGCTGCGTGCTCGAGCCCGGCGCCAGAATCGCGTCGGGGTTGAGAAACAGGATGAGCTCGCCACTCGCCGCCAGCGCGCCAATATTGCAACCCTTCGCGAAGCCGATATTTTCGCCAGTCTCGATCAGGATGAAGTTGGCGTGTCGGGCCGCCAGTTCGCGCAGCGCCGTGAGCACTTCAGGCGGGTTTTCATGGCTGACCAGGACGAATTCGTCGACGCCCTGCGCCCCAAGCACGGCGGTCGCCGCCTCCATCAGATGCGGACCGGTCTTCCAGGAGACTGTTACAACGCTGAGTCGCGAATTACTCATCAAGCCGGTTTCCGGGCACCCAAGAACAGGACGGCAGGCACCGCCAGAGCCATAGCGGCCTGGTGCCACTCTTGCCAGACACCATAGGAGAATAAAACCAGTGATACATAGGTGACCAGCACCCATGATGTCGCAATGGCCTGGACCCGGCTCAGTCGGGGGGCGCTGGCGATACGTCCGCCGGTAAAGACCAGCAGACAGGTCAGCAGGGCCGCACCGATCAGACCGGTCTCCAGCCAGACCTGCAAACTGGCATTGTGGGGATGCATGGGCAGGGTTTCGATCTGGTAGCCGTCCAGCACCATTTCGCCGTTCAGCGGACGCGAAGCGTCGAGCCCATAACCGAACAATGGCTTGTCCTTGATCAGGTCACTGACATAGGTCCAGATTTCCAGCCGCCAGACCCAGGACATCGGCAGGCGGTCCTGCAGTCCCTGCGGCAGAGCTGCGATGATGCCCGGCAGCACGACCGGCACCACAAGCACGCCGCCGGCGACAATACCGAACACACCGGCGATCATCGGACGGGGCCAAAAGGCTGTCAGCACTGCGGCGACTGAGGCCAGTATGAAGGCCAGCGCATTGACTTCGGTGTCGAAGCTGAAGGCCGCTATCGCGGCCAACCCCATCACCACAATACCAACGAGCAACCCGCCGGCACGGTGGGCGAGCAGCGCCGCCGGTGCAGCGAGCAACATGAGCGGTACGGCGGCATGACCCAGATTGCGATTGACGAAGGTCATCACATCATCTTCTGACATGGAGCCATAGCCTTCGACGGCGATCTTGAAGGCGTGGGTCATCGCGCCACCGGTTAGGGTTTCGGCGAGCAGGAAGAGCCCCAACGCGATCACAAGGAATATCACCGAGGCCTCGCAACGCGACCGCCAACGGCCCTCCAGCCCACCGACGCGCAGGGCGAGCAGGATGTAAAGCGGGACGCCAATCAGCGTTTTGGGGAGTTGCTCTGGATTGTTATAAGGCGACCACAGAAAGCTGATCCCAACCCAGGCCAGAAACAATCCCGTCAACACCAGCGGCACGGAGGGCGTTCGCGGCCGCCAGTAATTGGCGTCTACGGGAAAGGCGGCGATGGCGAGCAGGACCGCCATTGGCGGCAACAGGCCGCCGCCAGCGATAGACCAGGGCAAGGCAAGGGCGAAGGTCAAAACGCCAACCCAGCCTACCCTGTTTTCCCCCTGTGCCATCGCCAGTCCCGCCCGCGGCCGATCAGATGCGTTTTAGATCAGGTGCCATGGCGTCATCGCACAATCGTGCAATCGCTTCGGCCAGTGGCAGGACTTCCTGCTTATTACCCTCTTCGCCCAGGAAGCGCAGCGCGAGCGTGCCCTCCTCGGCTTCCTTGCGTCCAACCACGGCAATCACCGGGATCTTGCCGACCGAGTGTTCGCGGACCTTGTAGTTGATCTTCTCATTGCGAAGGTCCGTCTCGGCATTGAGCCCGGCCGCCTTCATCGCTGCGAGAACCTCAACCGCATAGGCGTCGGCATCGGACGTGATCGTTGCGATCACGATCTGACGCGGCGCCAGCCAGAAAGGCAGCTTGCCGGCATAGTTTTCCAGCAACACACCGAGGAAACGTTCCAGCGAACCGAGGATGGCGCGGTGGAGCATGACCGGTCGGTGCTTGTCATTATCGTCGCCGATATAATGGGCATCGAGACGCTCGGGCAGCTGGAAGTCACACTGGATCGTGCCCGTCTGCCACTCACGCCCGATCGCATCCTTGACGACGAAGTCGAGCTTGGGGCCGTAAAAGGCGCCATCGCCGGGGTTGTATTCGAAGTCGAGGCCGGAAGCCTCGGCCGCGGCCCGGAGCGCCGCCTCTGCCTGGTCCCAGACATCGTCGGAACCGACGCGCTGTTCCGGACGGTCGGCGAATTTGACGCGCGGCTCTTCGAAGCCAAAATCGGCATAGACCGATTTCAGCAATTCGCAGAAAGCCTTCACCTCGTCGACGATCTGATCGACCGTGCAGAAGATATGGGCATCGTCCTGCACGAAGCCGCGTACGCGCATCAGGCCATGCAGCGAGCCCGACGGCTCATAACGATGGCAGGAGCCGAATTCGGCCAGGCGCAGCGGCAAGTCGCGGTAGGACTTCTGGCCCTGATTGAAGACCTGGACATGGCAGGGACAATTCATCGGTTTCACGGCCAGGATTTTTTCTTCCTGGTCGATCGAGGAGATGAACATGTTCTCGCGATACTTGTCCCAATGGCCCGAAGCCTCCCAGAACTTCCGGTCCATCAGCTGTGGCGTGCGGATTTCCTGATAGCCATTGGCTTCCAGACGCCGGCGCATATAGCTCGTCACCGTGCGATAGAGGCGCCAGCCCGCCGGGTGCCAGAAGACCTGGCCCTGGGCTTCTTCCTGGAAATGGAACAGCTCCATCTGGCGGCCGAGACGGCGGTGATCGCGCTTTTCGGCTTCTTCGAGGCGGAAGAGATAGGCCTTGAGCTGTTTCTCATCGCCCCAGGCCGTGCCGTAGATGCGTTGAAGCATGGCGTTGCGATGATCGCCGCGCCAATAGGCCCCGGCCACCTTCATCAGCTTGAACGCCTTGCCGATCTTACCCGTCGAGGGCAAATGCGGCCCACGGCAGAGATCGAACCATTCGCCCTGGCGATAAATCGTGATCGTCTCGCTGACGGGCAGATCCCGGATCAGTTCGGCCTTGTAGAGTTCACCCATGTTTTCGAACATGGCGATGGCGGCATCGCGGTCCATCTCCTCGCGCTCGAACGGCAAATCGGCATCAACGATTTCGCCCATGCGTTTTTCAATCGCGTCGAAATCCTCCGTCGAGAAGGGTTCGTCGCGCGCGAAGTCATAATAGAAGCCGTCCTCGATCGAGGGGCCGATCGTGACTTGCGTGCCAGGGAAAAGCTCCTGCACCGCTTGGGCGAGGATATGCGCCGTATCATGACGGATGACCTCGAGGGCCTCCTCATCCTTGCGCGTCACCAGCGCTACGGAACAACTGCCGGGCAGTGGCCGCATCAAATCCCAGTCATCGCCATTCACCTTGGCAATCATCGCCACTTTGGCGAGGGATTTCGAGATGTTCTCGGCGAGGTCCATCGGCGTTGCGCCATCGGGCAATTCGCGGCTGGAACCATCGGGAAGCGTAATATTGATCATTGGTCTTCGTCCTTGTCGTCGGCGCGGCCTGCCGGCGGAAGCTTGTCCAAAGTGTCGATGATGGGACGGGATCTGAAACGCCAGACCGCCCACCAGGGCACTTGCGTGCGAACGGTCGGGGCCGGGTCGAAGCCATGGCTCCCCCCCGGTCGGCAGCGCCCCAGCCGACCCAAGGTCAGCCAGAAGCCGCGCCAGCCACCCTGGGTGCGGATCACCTCGATACCATAGGCCGAACAGGTCGGCTCATGGCGGCACCGCACGCCAAAGGCATAGAAGACCGGTGACAGGCTGTATTGGTAGACGCGAATCGCGCCCACCATCAGCCATCCCATCGGCCCCTTGGCCTGATTTATCCCGTCGCTCGAACACATTTGGATTCAAGCCTTTTAACGCCGGACCGCGCCCTGTCCACCATGGAGATGAGAGGGGCGAGGCCGGCCGCATTGAAATGGGTTCGGGTTTGCCTGCTTTTTACGGGCTGTCCGCGCTGTCCTGCCGGCTGGGCAGGAGCGGACAACCCTAGCCGGTCAGCGGGGTTGCGATACGGGTGGTGCGCGCTTTGGTCGCCGCCTCGACGGCAGCGTCGAAGGCCAGCATGATTGACTGATGCCGGGCTGGATAGGCGCGGGCGCTTTGCAGCAGTTGCAATTCAGCGAAACGGCCGCGCGGGGCCGGGCCAGACTGTTTCAGCATCGCCTTGAGATTGTCGCGCGCCAGTTCCAGCTCGCGCAGCGAGGCACCAATGGCGGCGCGGGCCAGGATCGCGGCCGAGGCCTGCCCCAGCGCACAGGCTTTAACCCGCAGCGCCAGATCAGCGACATGGCCCGACTGAACCATGATATCGAGCTCCACCTCTGAGCCGCACAGACGCGACACCTTGCGCACGGAAGCGTCCGGGCGCGCCAAGCGTCCGATGCGCGGTATATCTGCCGCGAGCCGCAAAACGGCATTGGAGTAGAGATCGTCACTCATCTTGAGGTGAATATAAGCATTTTTGCGTGGTGACGCCAGAGAGCCGGCTGGCGGTCAGTCCAGCCGTCTATTCCTCGTCATCATCCGGTGCCAGCTCATCGGCTTCGTCGAGCTCATCCTCGTCGAGATAGGTCGGCTCGGTGCGGCCGAGCACTTCGGGAATGTCGCCAAGATCGGCCGGGTCGACGCCGTCGGGACACCAGGCTTCGTCGATCGCAACATTCCAGAAGCCCTCGGCCTGCGCCGCACCGGCGGCCAGCTTGCAGGCCTGGTCCTTGTCGGCGGCGACGACGCCATAGGTGACGAAACCCTCACCGACCGCATCCTCGATCTGGACCAGGACATTGAAGCCGGTGAGTGCCATCAGCCCTGCTCCAGCTTGCGCCAGGTCGAGCCTTCCGGGCCATCATCGACCTGGACATTGAGCGCGGTCAGCTCGGCGCGCACGGCGTCGGCAGCAGCCCAGTCCTTGGTCTCACGCGCAACCTGACGCTTGACGATCAGCGCATCGATCGCATCGCGTTCGCTCGCGTCCAGAGCTGTCAGGCCGAACCATTCGTCCGGGTCGCCGTGGCCGATCCCGAGCAGCGCACCGGCGGCGAGCAATTCACCCTTGGCACGGGCCTTGTCTTCACCGGTTGCGGCCTTGTTGGCTTCGCCGGCGATCTGGAAGATTTCGGCCAGCGCTTTGGGCGTATTGATGTCGTCATACAGCGCTTCGAGAAAGGCTTCGGGCGCTTCGGTTTCGAGCGGTGTCACGTCGGCCAGCCGGCGCAGCACGCCATAGACGCGGTCGAGCGAGCGGCGCGATTTGGACAGCAGATCACTGGTCCAGCTCAACGGCGCGCGATAATGCGCCGTCAGCAGGGCATAGCGCAGCACTTCGCCGGTGTAATGCTGGACGAGATCGTGGACGAGCTGAACATTACCGAGCGATTTCGACATCTTGTCGGTGCCCATGGTGAGAAAGCCGTTATGGATCCAGTGATTGGCCATCGGCTGGCCGTCATGGGCGCAGACCGACTGGGCGATTTCATTCTCATGGTGCGGGAAGACCAGATCGATGCCGCCGCCATGAATGTCGATCGTCTTGCCCAGATGCGCCGCGCTCATGGCCGAGCATTCCAGATGCCAGCCCGGACGGCCACGGCCCCACTGGCTGTCCCAGCCCGGCTCGTCATCGGCGGCGGGCTTCCACAGCACGAAGTCGGCCGGATTGCGCTTGTAGGACGCGACTTCAACGCGGGCGCCGGCGATCATGTCCTCGAGCTCACGATTGGAGAGCTTGCCGTATTTGTCATAGGAGTCGACATCGAACAGGACATGCCCCTCGGATTCATAGGCATGACCGCCATAGACCAGGGACTGGATCATGCCGATCATCGGGCCGATATGCTCGGTCGCCTTTGGCTGCAGCGTCGGCGTCAGGGCGCCAAGCTGCGCCATGTCGGCGCTGTAGATCGCGGCGAATTTTTCGGTGATCTCGGAAATCGGCTCCCCGAGCTCCTTGGCGGCGGCGATGATCTTGTCATCCACATCTGTGATGTTACGCGCATAGGTGACGTGTTCGGCGCCGAACTCGCGGCGCAGGATCCGGAACAGGACATCGAACACGACCACAGGCCGGGCATTGCCGATATGCGCGTAATTATAAACAGTTGGCCCACAGACATACATTGTCACCCGGTCCGGATCGATCGGTTCGAATGGGCGCTTGTGGCGGGCCATCGTGTCGAAAAGGGTGAGGGATGCCATGGGAATATTCCGTTCGCTCAATAGGTCGGTGCTGAAAAAAGTATCATTCGGATGCGGTCATATCATTGGAATTGCCTCAGGGAAGGCCTAAATGCTTCCTACGCGCGAGCGTGGACACGGCGGGTATAAGGTATTGACTGCGAAAGCAGCAGCCAAAACATCCCCGATCCGGAAACCGGCACTACGGAATCTGCATCTAACTGGCAGAGCCGACCCGACAACGAAAGGATCCATGGAGATGGACGCTATGACACCTGAATCTGCTCGCCTGGCCGCTGGCAAACCTTCCCGTCACGAAGCCGAGGAGGCCGTGCGCACCCTGATCGCCTGGGCCGGTGATGACCCGGCGCGTGAAGGTTTGCTCGACACGCCCAAGCGCGTCGCCCGGGCGTGGGAGGAATGGTTCTCCGGCTATGGCGCCGATCCGGCCGCCGCGCTCGGCAAGACTTTCGAGGACGTGCAGGGCTATGACGATATGGTCATGCTGACCAATATCGATGTCGAGAGCCATTGCGAACACCATCTCGCGCCGATCATGGGCGTGGCGCACGTCGCCTATCTGCCCTCGGCCGCCGTGGTTGGGATTTCCAAGATTGCCCGCGTTGTCGAGATTTTCTGCAAGCGCATGCAGACGCAGGAAACCATGACCGCCCAGATCGCCGACGCCCTGATGGATGCGATGAACCCGCGCGGTGTCGCGATCCTGATTGACGCCAAGCACCAATGCATGACGACACGCGGCGTGCATCACCCCAATGTCTCGACCATCACCTCGACCTTCACCGGCGAGTTCAAGCATGACGCCAATCTGCGCGACCGCTTCATGCGCTTGGCCGAGAAGGCTTGAGTTACATAAAGCCTTATATATGACGCATTAACTCCGAATTGCGTGTTAATGCGTCAATATTCAATCATTATGATGATTGAATAAATGCACCTTATTTGCTACCTTAACGCCGTGAATTGGGTTAAAGTGGCAATTATGGAACATAAATCAGAGCACATCCAACCGATTAACCGGATCGTCGAAGATCTCGGCATCCGGCTTGAGGCCTACCGGATATCGCGCGGCATCAAGCAAGCTGATCTGGCGGCCAAGGCCGGAATTTCCCGCTCCACCCTGATGCGACTCGAAGCCGGCACCAGCGGCACGATCGACAGCCTCGTCCGGGTGCTGCAGGCGCTGGATCTCACCGACCGCTTGTCTGATCTCGTCCCCGACGCCGCCCTCAGCCCGCTCGACCCCATGAGCGAAACCGGCCAGCGCCGCCTGCGCGTACGCGATCGCAAGACCGACGCGGCGCCGTGGAGCTGGGATGACGAGCCCGGCAAATGAGCGCCACACCGAACACCCGCGCCAAGGTCAATCTGTGGGGTCGGATGATCGGGGCCGTCGTCTGGGACAGCGGGCGCGATATCGCAGTATTCGAATACACGCCGGAATTTGCCGCCTCCCGGATCGAGGTGGCGCCACTGACCATGCCGCTTCGGCGCGGCGTCTATGATTTCCCGGCCCTGCCGCGCGAAACCTTCAAGGGCCTGCCTGGCCTGCTCGCCGACAGCCTGCCCGACAAGTTCGGCAATCTGTTGATTGATCGCTGGTTGGCCGAACAGGGGCGCACGCCAGACAGTTTCAACCCGGTCGAACGGCTTTGCTATACCGGCACGCGCGGCATGGGCGCGCTGGAGTTTGAACCCACGCGCGGCACGCCGGGCCAGGCCGGACGGGCCATCGATATCGCACCCCTGGTCGAGCTGGCCGCGCGCGTGATCCATGACCGCGAAGCACTCGACGGCACGCTCGATGGCGGCGATGATCGCGAGGCGCTGCGCGACATCTTGCGCGTCGGCACCTCGGCCGGCGGCGCCCGCGCCAAAGCAGTACTGGCCTGGAATGAGCGCACGGGCGAATTCCACTCCGGCCAGGTCGAAGCCGGATCGGGCTTCACCCATTGGCTGATGAAATTCGACGGCGTCAGCGGCAATGCCGACAAGGAGGTCGCCGACCCGCAAGGTTATGGCCGGCTGGAATATGCCTGCTATCGACTGGCGCTGGAGGCCGGTGTCGAAATGAGCCGCTCACGCCTGCACGAAGAAGGCGGCCGGGCCCATTTCATGACCCGGCGTTTCGACCGCACTGGGAGCGGCGAAAAGCTGCACATGCAGTCACTCTGCTCAATGCGCCATTTCGATTTCAACCTGCCGCGCGCCTATTCCTACGAACAGGCGATCGAGACCATCCGCCTGCTCGGCCTCGGCCCGGACGCGATCGAGCAACAGGTGCGCCGCGCCCTGCTCAATATCGTCATCCGCAACCAGGACGACCACGTCAAGAATATCGCCTATCTGATGGACAAGACCGGCCAGTGGCGGCTCTCGCCGGCCTATGACGTTGTCTACGCCCACAATCCCGACGGCCAATGGACCCACCAGCACCAGATGTCACTGGCCGGTAAAACCCGGAGTTTCGAGCTGGAGGATCTGATCCGGTTCGGCCGTTATGCCGACCTCAAGCCGGCAAAGCTCAAGCGGATTCTGGGCGATATCCTGGATGCAGCCGCCAATTGGGACCGCCACGCCGCAGCGGCCAGTGTGCCGGACAGCCTCGCCAACCGGGCGCAGGCCGGCTTCAGGCTCAGCTTCTGATGCCCTACCCCACGCGCTCGGCCACAGGCGCTTCACCGCCCTCGGCGCGCGCAATGCGCCACTGGCTGTCCAGCCCGGCGTGGTAATCGCGGCTTTCGATGGTCGAGACGGTGACGAAATCGGCCAGTGCCTCATCGGGCGTCAGCGTCAGGCGGACATAGCCGTGATCGACCATATTGCACTGGGCGACATCGCGATTGGCCTCGCGCATCATCTTGCCATAGTCGACGCCCGGTGCCGCAAACGTCGAGAAGGGCGACGGGCTGGTGACTGATGAGCCCACCAACTCGGTGCCAATCCGAAAGCCGTCAGTATCGATGAGATCATTGGCCCAGAAAGAATGAACATCCCCGGTCAGGGTAATGACATCGGCACCGACGTCACGCAGCGCGGCATAAAGTCGGCCGCGCTCGGCGGAATAGCCATCCCACATGTCGAGATTGAACGGCAACTGGAAGCGCGTGCGCATGATCATTGAGCGCGCATACTCATTATCGCGGGTTGCATACCAGCGCAGCCAGGCCGGCATTTCCGTCGCGAAATTGGGAAAATTCACCTGCGCCATAATCACCTGATTGCCGAGAATGCGCCAGGGCTTGCCCGCCGCGAGCGAGGCGGCGCAGGCATCGCGAATCCCGGTGATCTGCTCCGTCCCGATCAAAGTTCGGCTCTCATCGCCGACCACATCGCGCTTCCAGGCGGCGACGGCCGCGAGCACTTCCGGATCGTTTTCATCGGCATCGGAGGGCACAGGAAAGCTGTCCAGGGAGAGTTGTTCATCGCGATCAATCAGCCGCGATTCCAGCATCACCAGGGTGGCCAGATCACCGATTTCATAGGCACCGAAGCGCCTGCGATTATCACCTTCCGGTTCGCGCGTCGGAGTCCAGTCATACCAGGTTCTCAGAGCCGATATGCGCCGAGCCTCCCAACTGCCTTCGCCCTCATTATGGTTCTCAGCACCATCGCGATATGAATCATTGGCCGTTTCATGATCATCCCAGGTCATGATCCAGGGCGCAGCGGCGTGCAAGGCCTGCAAGTCGGGATCGGTCTTGTACTGGGCATGGCGCGCGACCTGGTCGGCCGCCGTGATCATCTCATGTACCGGATCAGGCACACGATTGAGCGCCTCGGCATTTTCGGTCGCATATTCGCCCATCGCGTACTCATAGAGATAATCGCCAAGATGCAGAACGAGATCGAGGCCGCCATTCTCCGCTGCTTCACGGTAAACGTTAAAATGCCCGGCCGGGAAATTGGCGCAGGACAGGACACCGATCGTGTAGCTGTCGACACGGCCCACCGGGAGGGTGCGGGTGATGCCCGTCGGGGACCAGGTCTCGCCGAGCCGGAAACGGTAGAAATAGCTTTGACCCGGCTCCAGCCCCGTCGCGAGGATTTTCAGCGTCCCGAGCGGCTGCATCATGATGTAGCGAATATCTTCGCCGCTCTCGAACACGATATTTTCAAACTCTGCATCGCTGGCGACTTCAACGCCGCGATAGCCACCGCCATCATTGGTCAGGGCCGTCCACAACATCACGCTGGTCTGGTCGGGATCGCCCGAGGCAATGCCATGGCGGAACGGGCCATCACTGCTGGCCGGGCGAAAGGCCTCGATCCGCGGTGCGCAAGCCCCGACAGCCAAGGTCGCGCCAGCCGCGCCCAACAGCGCGGCGCGCCGTGTCAGATTGATCTTGCTCATTTAACTCTCTCCGAAACCGGCTCGCAGCGCCGCTCTTCTGCATCCGTGATAGCGTGCGATTGTTGCGTGTTCGCGACAGCAAGGCTACTCGCTTGTGGATGAGCACAGCAATCCCGGATATCCGCACCCTCACCGCCGAAGACGACCGGATCAATCAGCGCATTGATCGCTGGCTGACCGACGCGCTGGAAGAATTCTCCCGTTCGCGCCTGAAGGCCTTGATCGATAGTGGCCAGCTGACCTGCAATGGCAAACCGCTGACCGATCCTTCGGCCAAGGTGATCCCGGGCGCGGTCTATGCCCTGACTGTGCCGGCGCCGGTCGCCGCCGATCCGATCCCGGAAAAGATGGATCTCGATATCCTGTATGAGGATGATGATCTGGTCGTCCTCGTCAAACCCGTCGGGCTCGCCGTCCACCCGGCGCCGGGAAACTGGTCGGGCACGCTGGTGCACGGCCTGCTCCATCATTGCGCCGGCAGTCTGTCGGGGATTGGCGGCGTTGAGCGGCCGGGCATTGTCCATCGGCTCGACAAGGATACGTCCGGCGTGATGGTCGCGGCCAAATCGGATGCGGCGCACAAGGGGATGACGATCCAGTTCTCGCGCCACACGGTCGAGCGCGCCTATATCGCCTTCACCCGCCATTCGCCCAATCCGAAGGATGGTCGCATCGAGACGCAATTGATGCGCTCCTCGCGCGACCGGACCAAATTCGAAGTGCCGCACGATCCCAACAGCACCGCCGGCAAGCATGCGATCACCAATTACGTCACCCTGGCGCGCTATGGCCAGGACCCGCACGCCTCGATCGGCGCCGGGCTGGCGGCCAAGGTCGAGTGCCGGCTCGAGACCGGACGCACGCACCAGATCCGCGTCCACATGGCGCATATCGGCTGCCATATGCTCGGCGACCCGGTCTATGGCTCCAAGCGTGGCCGCCTGCTCGGCTCGGAGATTTGCGACCCCTTTCTGCGCGAATTTCGCCGCCAGGCGCTGCATGCCGCCGTGCTCGGTTTCAAACATCCGGTGACCGGGTTGGATTTGCGCTTCGAGAGCGAATTGCCCGACGACATGAAAGAGCTGGAACGCGTGCTGGAATTGCTGTGATGGCAGAGGCGAAAGCCAAGAAGCGCCCGAAGCGCCGCAATGCGGACGAGACCCGAGCCCGTCTGCTGAGCGTGGCCGAAACCCTGTTCTCCGACCGGGGATTTGAGCGCGCGACCACGGCCTCGATCGCCGAGGCCGCTGGCGTCACCAAGGCGATGGTCCGTTATTATTACGGCGACAAGGCCGGACTGCATGCCGCCGTGATCGATGCCGTTGTGAGCGAAGTGCTGGCGCAGCTCGAGGCCAATCTGCCTGAACAGGCTGATCCGCGTGGCTCGATGGCGGATTTCATCGAAGCGTTCGCCACCGCCATCATCTCGCGCCCGAGCTTTCCGCGCATGCTGGTGCGCGATTATCTCGATGGCGATCTGATGTCGCGGCCGGCGACGGCCCAGACCCTGATGCAATTTATGGCCAAGACGCGGATGCGTTATGAGGCCGGCCGCGCCGCCGGCATCTTCCGCGAGCTCAATCCGCACATGCTGCATCTGTCGATTGTCAGCAATGCGGCCTTCTTCTCACTCACGGCTCGTTTTCGTGCCACCGCTGCGGCCCAGGGCGTCAAACCCGATCCCGGTCTGGAAGCGGCAGACTTCGCCCGGCACTTGCGGACCCTGCTGCTCGACGGCATCGGCGAAAGAAATATCGTTTTACGATAAAATATCGATTGACGGTAATTATCCCATGAGATAGTTATGGCTCGAAGGGGCGGTTTTTCAATCGCAATTTTGGGACGATAAACTCATGAAAACGAAACTGAATATCCGACACATCGTGGCCAGCGCTGCCGCAATATTCGCCCTCACCGGCCCGGCCTTGGCTGACGATACCGGCGACATCCTCGACCGCTTCGCGGCGGACTATCTGCAAGACTTCACATTCAATCAAAGCATCGAATTCGGCGTCCTCGTCGATGGCGATGACTGGTGGACGGTGAGCATGGACCACGACGCCGGCAGTTACCGCGTCACCCATGCCCAGCCCGAGACGCCGACCCTCTACTTCCCGGCGACAGCCGAGGTGCTTGGTCAGGTCGACCGCGGCGAGATGACGGCTCTGACCGCGATGGTCAAGGCCTTCTCAACCGATGTTTCGCCGATGGATATGGACCTGATGGAGGGCGCGGATTTTGATCCGGCGATGCTGGCGCAGGCCTTCCACTTCTGGACGCGCGGCAATCCGGAAATCATCAATTTCAACGATCTCCAGACCCGTTTCGTGCACGGCGGCAATGCGGGGATATTCTATTACCAGCCGGGATTCCGCAGCGGCTTCGGCTATGTGATGCCGGGTCAGCACGTCAATGAGGATGAGCGCAGCCGTACGAATGAATTCGAGACGCTGATCATCTTCCTCGATGGCCGTGCAACCGCCCGGTTGAATGGCGTCGACCAAGAGGTGCATGGCGGCCAGGCGATCTATATCCCCGCCGGCATGACGCATGAATTCCTCAACCCCTATGACGAACCCGCGCAATTCCTGCTCTTCATGTTTGGCGAAGGCGCCTGATCGAAGGCATGGACGACAGGCGCTCCTTCGGTCCTTTATACCCCTTGGGATCGAAGGAGTGTCTGATCATGTCGAACTTCACACGCGGCGTCGGCGGCTCGACCGCAGCAGCCGAACTGGCTCGCCTGAAACCGATGTTGGGCGATTGCCAGCCGATCAGCCATGACGAGCACCGGGGGCGGCTGACCGGTCTGGCACAGCGAATGGCCAAGGCTGGCGTCGATGCGGTCTGGCTCGATGCCGGCAGCAACCTCACCTATTATACCGGCATGAAATGGCGGGCCTCGGAGCGCCTGGTGGGTGCCCTGGTCAACAGCGATGGCGGCGTGACCTATGTCGGCCCCGCCTTCGAGGAAGGCACGTTGAAGCTCTATATGGGCGTCGAGGCGCCCTTGCGCGGCTGGGAGGAGCATGAGAGCCCCTATGCCTGCGTCGCCTCGCTCCTGCCCTCTGGTGCGAAGTTGGGGATTGATCCGGCGACCCCCTATTTCACCGTCACTGGTCTGAGCGAAGCCCTCGGTGGCCGGACCACAAACGCCGGCGATGTCATCCTGTTCGCCCGCGCCCGCAAATCAGCCGCTGAACTGGCACTGATGCAGGCGACCAAGACCGCAACAATCGAGGTCCACAAGGCGGCTGGTGCGATCCTGCGGCCGGGCATCACCACCGGCGAAGTGACCGAATTCATCCATGCCGCTCACAAGAAGATTGGCGCGCCCGGCGGCTCGACCTTCTGCATCGTATTGTTCGGCCCCGATACAGCCTTCCCGCATGGCGTCGCTCGCCCCAAGACCCTCGATAAGGGCGATGTCGTTCTGATCGATACCGGCTGCGCCATCCATGGCTATCAGTCTGACATCACGCGCACCTATGTGTTCGGCGAGCCGACTGCGCGCCAGCGCGAAGTCTGGGATGCGGAGAAGGCCTGCCAGATCGCGGCGCTTGCGGCGGCACAGCTGGGCCAGACCTGCGCCAGCGTCGATGCGGCGGCTCGTGCCGAGGCTGAAGCTCGCGGTTTTGGACCGGGCTATCAATTGCCCGGCATCCCGCACCGCACCGGCCACGGCATCGGGCTCGACATCCATGAAGCGCCCTATCTGGTCGGCGGCGATGAAACGCCGCTCGATATCGGGATGTGTTTTTCCAACGAGCCGATGATCTGCGTTCCGGGCGAATTCGGCATCCGGCTCGAGGATCATTTCTACATGACCGCCGAAGGCCCGCGCTGGTTTACGGAGCCGTCGAAATCGATCGAGGATCCCTTCGGCTAGTGTGAGGTGTCGCCGCTCAGCCGCAGGCCCAATATCCCGATCATAATCAGGGTGAGAAACAGGATGCGCGCGATCGTCACCGGTTCCTTGAACACCAGGATGCCGATGGTGGCGACACCGAGCGTGCCGATCCCGGTCCACACGGCATAGGCGGTGCCGGCGGGCAGATGTTTCATCGCCGCAAACAGCAACACCATCGAGGCGACCAGCGCTGCGAGCACGGCTGCGTGCTGCCAGAGCGGCGCCTGGCGGTCGACATATTTGAAGCCGAGGGCCCAAGCCATCTCGAAAATTCCGCCCATCACCAGCAGTGACCAGGGCCCGGTCAGAAACGCGATCATGCTTCAACCTCGAGATCAAAATTGCGGCGCCAGACTTCGCGGATGACCGGGTGTTTTTCGGTCGCCCGCACGGCGCCGGCGAGATTGGGGCAATGCTGCAGGAACCAGCCGCCGCGCGGCGACCAATGGCTCATCATCGCGACATAAACGTCGAGCAGGCTCATCGTCTCGCCGAGCAGATACGGCCGGGTCGCGCCCTTGAAGGCGGTATCGATAATGCGCCACATCTGTTTGCGGCGCTCAACGGCTTGGTGCAGCAGCGTCTTGTGGGTCTCCGGGTCGGGATGGAAACGCCCCGGACCGTCGGTGATGGTGAGGGTCGAATAGAAGCTGGACGACATGAAGATCATCCAGCGCAGATACTCGGCACGCTCCGCCGCATCCGGGCTCGGCGCAAAACGGTATTGGCCATCCAGATCGCCGAGCCAGATCAGGATCGCGGCGCTCTCGGTCATCACATCATCATTGGGCAGGATCAGGACGGGCACTTGGCCAACCGGATTGACTGACTTGACCCGCGCCAGACCCTGCGCCCCGTCCAGCGGATCGGCCTCCTCGAAATCATACGCAATGCCGTGCAGTTCCAGCGCCGCCTCAACACAGGTCGAGCCGAAACCCTGTTGGCCATAGAGCGTGTAGCTCATGCCTTGCCCTCGCGAATGGCCGCCTGGACCTTGAGCGCCTGCAACGTCATGCGAATATCGTGAACGCGCACCATGGCCGCGCCAGCTTGGGCAGCGCGCAAGGCCGCCGCGAGCGAGCCGCCAAGCCGCTCAGTCTCGGCTGCACCCTCATCAATGGCGGCGATAAAGCGTTTGCGCGAGGCGCCGAACAGCACCGGGTAACCCAGTGCGATGACCTGATCGAGATCGTGCATCAGGGCTAGATTATGATCGAGCGACTTGCCGAAACCGATCCCTGGGTCGAGCCAGATACTGCCGGCATCGACGCCGCCCGCCATCGCGATATCGGCGCGCTCGGTAAGGAAATCGCACACTTCGCTGACGACATCCTGGTAACGCGGCGCCTGCTGCATGCTCGCGGGCGTACCGGCCATGTGCATCAGGATCACCGGCACGCCAAGTTCAGCTGCAGTCTCGACTGCGCCCTCCTGGCGCAGCGCCATCACATCATTCCAGATATCAGCCCCCGCGGCCACGGCCGCACGCGCTACCTCGGGCTTGAATGTGTCGATGGAAATGCGCGCCGCGCTTTGTTCGCGCAGCGCCTTGATCACAGGGATGACGCGGCGCATCTCCTCGGCGGCATCGACCGGCGCTGCACCGGGACGCGTCGATTCTCCGCCGATATCGATGACGTCGGCACCATTCTTGAGCATGTCCAGCCCGCGCGCGACGGCGGCCTGCTGGTCGATGAAATCACCACCATCGGAAAAGCTGTCGGGCGTGACGTTGAGAACACCCATGATGAAGGGAATGCCACGGCGGGTTCGGGGATTGCGCATTCAACCCTGCTAGTCTGCCCGTCATCGAATGGCAAGGCGTTGCGCTATTGTACCCGTGCGCCAGTCAGGTCGAGGGTAAAACTGGTGTGGAATTCGCCGCCATCCTGACCGAGATGCACGGTCGCAGTCTCGCCATCTGCCACCACCAGGCTTGGCTCGGCCAGCAGAGAGGCATCACCGCCACCGACAGGCTGGGTCGTGAGCCGGACGGCATAGCGGATCTCGCCGCTCTCAAGCGGGGCAGCGGTCAGATTGACATGCAGGTCGAGCCGTTGCCCAGTGCCGATCTGTCCGAGATCGAAGGCCGCGTCGGGAAGGTCCGGCAGGGTAAATTCGAAGCCTTCACCGGGCACCATCACGACCTGCGATGTCTGGCGGGTGTAGTGCCCCTCACGCGGGAGCATGGAGTCGAAAGTGGCTTCATAGCTAACGTTCAAACCCGGCACCATGACTTGCTCAACGGAAGTGGGGGTGCAGGCCGACATTGCCAGCAGCGCAAGGGGCGAGACCAGAGGCAAAAGGCGCATCAGAAGATTCTCCAGCAGGTCGCCATCAGGATATTGATGCAACTTGCAGGTGATTTGTCGCCATTGACAAGTGGCAAAACAAAACCCCCGGCGCGGAGCACCAGGGGTTTGTCATCTGTCATTGCCGAAACCGGATCAGGCGCCTTGCGGCTCCGCATCAGTGGCAGGACCATCATCAGTTGTCGGCACCGCGCTTGATGGCGGCGGCGAGCTGGGTTTCGTCGGCTCGTCGGGACGCGTCGGCCGCTTGCCTTCAAGCAAGTCGCGCACTTCCTGACCGGTGAGAATTTCGAACTCCAGCAGACCAGCGGCGACAACATCGAGCTCCTTGCGGTGCTCGGTCAGAATCCGGCGGGCTGTGGTCTCGGCTTCCTCGATCAGGGAGCGGACTTCCTTGTCGATCAATTCGGACGTGTCAGGCGAGATCTGCGGGGCCTCATAGGCCTGGTTCTGATAGCGCACGCGGCCGAGCTTTTCGGACATGCCCCATTCCATCACCATCGCCCGCGCCATGCGGGTCGCCTGCTGGATATCGCTCATCGCACCATTGGTGACATTCTCCGGACCCAGAGCGAGAATTTCCGCTTCGCGGCCGCCAAACAGGGAGGCCAGGTTGGAGATGCAATACTGGCGCGAATAGCTCAGCCGGTCGGTTTCCGGCAGGCTGAAGGTGACGCCCAGGGCGCGGCCGCGCGGAATGATCGTCACTTTGTGCAAGGGATCATGCTGCGGCATGTTGAGCCCGACGATTGCATGGCCAGCCTCATGATAGGCCGTCAGATTCTTCTCGGCATCGGTCATCACCATCGAGCGCCGTTCGGGGCCCATCATGACCTTGTCCTTGGCGTCCTCGAACTCGGCCATCGCGACGACGCGCTTATTGCGGCGCGCTGCCAGCAATGCGGCCTCATTGACCAGATTGGCGAGATCAGCACCGGAGAAGCCCGGCGTACCCCGCGCAATCACGCGCGGATCGACATCGGTCGCGAGTGGCACATCGCGCATGTGAACCTTGAGGATCTTCTCACGGCCGACAATATCAGGATTGCTGACCACGACTTCGCGGTCAAAGCGGCCCGGACGCATCAGCGCCGGATCGAGCACGTCAGGACGGTTTGTCGCGGCAATCAGGATCACGCCTTCATTGGCTTCAAACCCGTCCATCTCGACCAGAAGCTGGTTGAGCGTCTGTTCGCGCTCGTCATTACCGCCGCCAATACCGGCACCGCGCGAGCGGCCGACGGCATCGATTTCGTCGATGAAGATGATGCAGGGGGCGTTCTTCTTGGCCTGTTCGAACATGTCGCGGACGCGCGATGCGCCGACACCAACGAACATTTCCACGAAGTCGGAACCAGAAATGGTAAAGAAGGGCACATTCGCTTCGCCGGCCACAGCGCGGGCCAACAGTGTTTTACCGGTACCCGGAGGGCCCACCAGCAGCACGCCTTTGGGGATTTTACCGCCGAGGCGCTGGAATTTGCTCGGGTCCTTGAGGAATTCGACGACTTCCTGCAGCTCTTCCTTGGCTTCATCGACACCAGCGACATCGTCGAAGGTCTTGCGGCCATGGGATTCGGTCAGCAGGCGGGCCTTCGACTTGCCGAAGCCCATCGCGCCGCCACGTCCGCCGCCCTGCATCTGGCGCATGAAGAAAATCCACACCCCGATCAGCAGCAGGAAGGGGAAGTAGTTGATCAGGATATTGACGAAGAAATTGCCATCGGTGTCGACAGGCTCGACATCGATATTGACGCCAGCATCGCGCAACAGGCCAACCGTTTGATTGTCCTGTGGTGGCAGCATGGCTTCGATCATCTGTCCGGTACCGCTCTGAGCTCGGATCTTGTCGCCCTGGATCGTCACCGAGGAAATTTCCTGGCGTTCGACGCGGCCGAGAAATTCCGAATAGGTCACTTGGCTGGTCGGCGAGGCAGGTTCGCCGGAACGGCTGACAAGCTGGACCAGTGCGAGCAAGAGCACGAACACGACGGCCCAAATCAGGATATTTCTCATTTGCATGCGGATCATCCGTTCAAATTAGCGGTCATCTGAGACCTGATATGGGCATTCAAGGCCAGAGTTGCGAGTCGCAGCTGCAGCCTGATGGTCTGTTCAAGCCAGAGCCGGATGGCCCTCGCCCTGTGTCAGTGTCGCGCCGCACAGCAAACCTGTGCAATATCTGTGCTCGATCAAGGGCAAAACCCTCAATTGAGGATGCGGCCTGACACCGGCAATCGCCAGAACTTCGCCCTCACAGCGTAGCGCCAGCAAACCGGAACGGGCCGCACCGGGTACCAGGTCCAGATCGCCACGATCACCAATTCCCTTATAGGCCTTGCCCAAGGGTTCGGCGATGATATTCACGAGCGAGGTTTCAATCTCGTAACGACCGTCCCAGATGTGTGCAGTATTTTGCAGCAAGCGGGCAAAGTTGCGGCCCGGATGATCGACCCGTCCGAGCACCCCGCCGGGGTCGCGGAACATCCAGCTCGCGCCGCGCCAGATGATCGTTTGAACACCGGCCGCACTGCCCGGCCTTCGATTCAGCACACTGTCGACAAGCCCGTCCAGTGCCGCCCGGCTGGGCGGCGCGGTGCGGCCAGCGATGGCCAGAGCCAGCGCCTGTACTAAACGCCGCCGGATGGCTGGCTGGGCCTTGGCGAATTGTTCGATATCCAGCTCTGCACCACCCCAAGCGTGGAAGCGAACGATATCACGGCTACAAACCTCCACGGCACGGCGCTCGCTGCGATCAATCGCCGCAATATCGTGCGCCCAACCGGTCAGCTGACCCGGATCGAAGCCGGCCTGTTCGAGCGTGGCGAGCCGTTGGCGGGTGCGGATGCGGGTGTAGTGGGTGTCCTCGTTCGAGGGGTCATCAATCCAGCGTTCGCCGGCCTCTATCAGAAACGCCCGGAGTTCGGCGCGCCGGACACCAAGCAAAGGGCGCAGCATTTCAATCCCGCGACCCTGTGGCCAAACCGGCGAAGGAGCCTGTTCGCCCATGGCGGCACAGGAACGCCAACCGCCGCCGGCCTGCAGTCGCATCCAGACGGTTTCCGCCTGATCGTCGGCGGTGTGGGCGAGCAAAAGATGGTTGATATTGCGGGCCCGGCAGGCCTGAGCCAGCAAGACATGCCGCGCTTGGCGCGCCGCCGCCTGAACACCGGTCGCCGGTTTGTCGCCCTGCCAGGATAGCAGGCTGGCTTGGGCGCCGAGACCTTGCGCTGCCTCGACCGCAAGGCAGGCTTCGGCATGGCTCTCGACCCGCAGGCCATGGTCAACGATCAGGGCATGCAGTTCGACGCCGCGTCGGTGAGCCCAATTGGCCGTGATGCAAAGCAAAGCGTGGGAATCGCCGCCACCGGAATATCCCAGAGCGATCGCGGCTGAACCGGAATGGTTCCGGTCGAGCCAGTCATCAATGCGCGTTACGAGATCGGCGCCCGCCGTCACCGGCAGCCGGCGCGGACCGATTCCCGGGACGCCCGGTCACGCGAAGCGGCGGAGGCGTTGGGAAACTGGTTGCCGAAGCGGGCCAGCGTGTCGCAGGCTTCACGCGTCCGATCGAGCCCATGTAGTGACGCTGCCAGTCGCACCAGCGCGTCCGGCGCGCGGGCCCCGGTCGGCTGCGCCCGCAAGGAGGCGATATAGGCATCGGCGGATTCAGCAAAATTATTGCGTACGAAGAAGGTCTCGCCGAGCCAGTACCAGGCTTCGCCGGCGCGCGGGTCATCGCCATGGCTGTTCACGAAGGATTCAAAGCCGGCCTGGGCGCCGTCGAAATCGCCATCAAGCAGGCGGGCGCGGGCATCATCATAGACCGCGTTCGGATCGGACGCGGGCATGGCCGTCGCGCCGGGAGCACCGCCGAGCACGCCGGTCGCTGCAGCGCGTTCGCTGGCATAGGGGTCGTCGGGGTTCACGACCGCGACGCCGGCGGAGCTGTTGCCATTGCCGGTATCGTCGAGACCTTCCTGCATCCAGGCCGCTGCCTCATCGTCGATCTGCGGGTTTTCCACGTTGACTACCCGCTGGGCGACGGCCGGCGGGTTTTGAAGCCGGTCGAGCTGTTGGCGCATCTGACGGTTCTCAAACGAAAGCCGCTCGATCTCGCCGGTCATTTCACGCACCTGGTATTCCAGTGCGTCGAGCCGCTGCATCAATGTATCGGCGACCGGGTCGCCGGCCATGAAGCTTTGCTCGAGTTGGCCAATGCGCACCTCGGTGGCATCGATGCGCTCGGTCATTTCGCGGCGCGATTGGGCGTGAGCCGGTGCGACCGCGAACAGCGCGGCGGCAAGAACGGTAAGACAAACGGATCGGATCATGATGCGCACCTAACGCGAAAGCAGGGCAGAATTGCGGCATTTGCCCGGTCAAGGACGGAAAGCCCGTACCAGGGCAAGCCGGTCCGGAACATATCTGGGCAATGGAAAACGCCCGTGACATTGCTGTCACGGGCGTCCCCTCATTTCAGGACGTCACTCACGGTCAGTTGGTCAAGCCACCGGTGATCGTGGTCGTGGCGTTGCGGTTGACGGCGTAGCAGGACTCGCCGGAATTGCGGCAGGTTGGACGTTCCTTGCCATAGGAAACGACCGAGATCCGGGCTGGATCGACACCCTGGCTGATCAGGTAATCACGTGACGCATTGGCCCGGCGTGCGCCGAGAGCCAGATTGTATTCGCGCGTGCCGCGTTCGTCGCAATTGCCGGCGACGAGGATGCGGGTATTGCTATAGCTGGCGAGCCAAGCTGCCTGACGGCGCAGGGTTTCACGGCCTTCCGGGGTCAGATCGTGACGATCATAGCCGTAGAAAACGCGGTCGCCCGCGTTCTGCACGAAGTCCTCGACCGAACCGGCGACCGGGCCGGTTGGGACGTGCTGGACCACTGGCGGCTGAGCCGGCGGTTGCGCGATCGGTGCAGCTTCCTGCACCGGCGGCGTCGATGCGCATGCGGTGGCAAATGCACCGAGCGCGACAATGGCAAACAATTTCATTTTCATGACGGTACACCCTCATCCGACCAAGCCCTTAATGGCACCTGGCGTATTCCCCTTGCACACACAACACAGCGCGACCGGGTTCAATCCCTGTCAGCGCCATGTTCCGGGCGAAATGTTACGCAGAAATATTCTATTCAATCAAGGGCGACCACGCCGGATCCGACGCCATTCCGCCCGTAGCCAGCCGCCTCAGGTTGAATCCAGCCAGATCGATGCTCCAGATTTCATAGCGCGTGCCAGTGGCGCGGGCTTCACCGCGGGTGAACAGCAAGACACGTCCATTGGGCGACCAGGCTGGTGTATCGACGTAATAGCCCTGATAGAGAATCCGTTCGATCCCCGATCCATCGGCGCGGACGACACCCAGTGAGAACTGATTGCCCGTCTGTTTGGTAAACGCGATCAAATCGCCGCGAGGCGACCAAACCGGCGTCGTATAGCGACCCTCGCCGAAGCTGACGCGATGCACGTCGGAGCCGTCGGCATTCATGACATAAAGCTGCGAGCCACCACCACGCGCCGAGGAGAAGACGATCCGCTCACCGTCTGGCGAGAATGACGGTTCGACATCGTCAGCCGGGTGATCGGTCAGCCGGACCAGGCTGCGGGTGCGAAGGTCGAACAGGTGAATATCGTGGCCGCCACGCGTCTCGATCGAAACCGCCAGGCGCGATCCGTCGGGCGAAAAGCGCGCCGACAGGCTCTGACCGTTCGGGTCGATCTGCGCTGCGGTGCCGCGGCCGCCGGAGGCGAAAAGCGCTTCCTGACGGCCGGTCTGGAGATCGTAGAGATAGGTCGTCGCATGGCCCTCGATGAAGGAGACATAGGTGATCTCCTGGGTGTTGGGCGAATAATTCGGCAGGAGTGCCATGTAGGAGCGATCGGTCAGGAAGGACGGGTTCGCGCCATCCTGATCCATCATCGCCAATTGCCGCACAGGCTCGTCCTCGGTGCCACGTCCCTCGGAGACGTAGACAATCCGCGTATCGAAATATCCCGATTCACCGGTCAGACGCTGGTACACGGCGTCGGCGACCTTGTGTGCGACGCGGCGCCAGTTTTCCGGCGCGGTGACAAATTGCAAACCTAGCAACTGGTCCTCAAGGCGCGTATCCCAAAGCCGGAAAGCGACCAGAAGGCGTCCGTCATCCTGGATCGTCACACGGCCGGCGAGCAACGCCGAGGCATTGATCACGCGCCAGTCGGAAAATCGCGGACGCAGATCGATATTCTCAATCTGCTCGATATAGGCCGCCGGATCGACCGGCGCGAACAGGCCAGAGCTGGCCAGATCATTGGTGATCACCCGGGTGATGTCGGCGCCGCGCGTTGCTGCCTCGTCGCTGGCACCGATGAAATCGGGCAATGCCACCGGCAGCGGGTCGAGATTACCTTGCGTGACGTCCACGCGCAGCGGTTCCTGGGCGCTGGCCGCCGTCGCAAACACAAGGCTCACGAGGAGGATAGAAATGGCTCGCAACAATCGGGTCATGTTTTCTTGCTCCAGGACTGCGGACTAACCGGCCGTAAGATCGACGTGAAAATTGACTTCTATAAGGCGCCACTGCGAATAACGGTCGCCGGGCAGATTGTAAGGCGCGCAATCGAGCACGGCAGTCTGCGCCCGCTCGGCGGCGGTGAGCCAGAATGAATTGCCCGAGGCCTGGATGCGGCCGAGATCCTTGACCCGCGGCGGACCGGACAGGCTGCCATCGCGGTTGAGGCGCACCTCAACCACGACGCCGAGATTTTCCGGATTGGGCATGTCGGCCACGGTGCGCCAGCAGCGATAGGTCTGCGAGCGGATCAAGGTCGCCAGATCGGCGGTATCACTGGTGCCGCTGCCGACAGCGCTGCGCTGGGCGCCTTGGTCGGGGGCGCCAGAATCGCTGCGTGCATCGGCGACTTGCCGTTCCAGATTGCCCAGCAGATCGGCCAGCGACGGCTCGGCCGGGCGCGTGGGCGGCGGCTGCACCGTACGCTGCGGCTGCGGCCTCACGGGTGCAGGCGCGGGTTCGGGCTCAGGTTCGGGTTCGGGTTCCGGAACAACCGGCTCGGGCACACTCTGCGGCGCAATATCTATGATCTCCGGTGCGGCCTCCGGCTCAGGCTCGGGTTCGGGCGCTGGCGGCGGGGCGGCGATTTCGTCTTCGATTGTGGCTACTTCAACGGCCTCTTCGGGCACCGGTACGGGCTCGGGCGCCCGGGCGCGGACGCTGGTCATTTCGCCCAGCGTCACGATATCGATCGGAATGATCGGTGCGACATCGAACATTTGCGCCGCACGGGGCAGATAGATCAGCCCTGCAGCGATAATGCTGGCGTGAACGACGAGGGAGAGGAAAAAACCACGCACGCGCTCGCCGCTATCGCTCGATCGGGTCCGTGACGAGACCCAGATTGGTGAAGCCCGCCGCATTAACCCGTGCCATCACCCGGGCGACATCGCCATAGGTGGCGCCGTCATCGGCGCGAATAAAGATCCGGCTGGAATAGCCTGTTCCGGCGATGGCGGTCAGGCGCGGTGCCAGTTCGCTCAGTGTCACCACAGTTTCCTGCAGATAGATTTCGCCATCGCTCGTAATGCTGATCGTCAACGGCTCCTCGCCGGCGGGCAGGTTGCGCGCTTCGGTCTGCGGCAGATCGACTGGCACACCGACGGTCAGCAGTGGCGCCGTGATCATGAAGACGATCAGCAACACCAGCATCACGTCAACAAAGGGCGTGACGTTGATTTCCGCCTTTGGCTTCCACTTGGCGCGTCCGCGGCCGGAACGTCCGTTATCGAGCGAGCTCGCCATCGCTCAATGCTCGTCGCGGTCGGCCAAGGCCGACAATTCATCGACATAACCGTCGAGGCGCGATCCGTATTTGGCCAGATTGGCCGACAGCACGTTAAAGAAGACAACGGCCGGGATCGCAGCGAGGAGACCCAATGCAGTCGCGAACAACGCTTCGGCGATGCCTGGTGCGACGACGGCCAGATTGGTATCCTGCGAGGCGGCGATAGCGCGGAAGGCATTCATGATGCCCCAGACCGTGCCGAAGAGACCGACGAATGGAGCCGCCGAGGCAATTGTTGCCAGCACGCCAAGCCCGCTTTCCGTATCGGCGAGCTGACGGCCAGCTTCGGCGCCGGCAGCCTTGGCGACACGGCCGCCTGGATGGGCCCCCTTCCACTCGCGCAGGCCAGCGGCAAAGGTACGGCTGAACGGCTCGCGCGGTGTCTTGGCGAATTGATCCGACAAGGCGTCGAGCGAACGGCCCGACCAGAATTCGCGTTCGAAGTTTTTCGCCTTGGCGTGCAGGCCGCGCAATTGCAGCGCCTTGTCGATAGCGATCGCCCACGACCAGACCGACATGAAGGCCAGAATGCACATCACACCTTTCACGACCCAGTCGGCGCGCAGGAACAGGGCGAGAAAGCTGAAGCCCTCAACCGCCTGAGCCACGTCTACAATCGTTGCATCCATGAATTTTCCCTCGACTTCGTCCCGGCACGACACGCCGGGCGATTGGCTTTGACATCCGTATTCACATTGCAGGCCAAAGCCCGATCACCGACGGAACGCCCCAAGCACCCAACGCGGCAAAAGCGCTATGCAGCGTGATTGCGGCAAATTTCAGATGCGCCAGCGACCGTTTTGGCGAATTTCAGTGCGACCCTCAACGCAGATCGCGGGCATTTCAAGCCTTGCCGGGCCGCAAAACTGAAAATCGCTGAGTTATTTCTGCTGGCAGCCGAGTCAGATTTCGGAAATCACGAAGGGCAACCAGGCCTGTGCCATGGATTTCGGTGGCCGTTTGGCGCGCCCTGCCGGATCCATGCAAACCGCTTGGACTGCTGCAGTGGCGATGATCTCGCCATCGCGGCGCAGGATCTGGTCCATCATCAGACGCGCACCCTGTTGCGGCCGGTAAATGGTCTCGACCACAAGCGCATCATCAACTTTGGACGCCTGAACAAACTCGATATTCATCCGCCGCACGGCGAAGGCCAGCGGATCGTCCTGACTGGCAAGCTCGGTATGGCTGATGCCGAGATTGCGCAGGCTGTCGGTGCGGCCGCGCTCAAAGAAGTGGAGATAACGCGCGTGATAGACCACGCCGGAAAAGTCGGTGTCTTCGTAA
The DNA here is from genome assembly GCF_963975345.1 of uncultured Maricaulis sp. Lineage (NCBI taxonomy): Bacteria > Pseudomonadati > Pseudomonadota > Alphaproteobacteria > Maricaulales > Maricaulaceae > Maricaulis > uncultured Maricaulis sp. Next base: position 140,711 of record NZ_CAXBGE010000002.1, read on the forward strand.
TAAACACGCACTGGCAGGCGGTGAATGCGGTCAGTGCCGAAAGCGCCTGAAGTCGGGAGCAGGTTGTCGGTCATCGCCTTACTTCCCGAACAGGCCCGGCGCACCCGTAGCGGGCGCGGCTGGTGGTGTCAGACCGAGATGATCCCAGGCGCGGGCTGTCGCGACGCGGCCGCGCGGCGTGCGTTGCAAAAAACCTTGCTGAATCAGGAAGGGTTCGACCACATCTTCCAGCGCATCGCGTGCCTCGGCCAAAGCCGCCGCCAGGGTTTCCACCCCCACCGGGCCACCGGCGAAGCTGACCATAAGCGCCTTGAGATAGCGCCGGTCGAGGCTGTCGAGCCCGAGCGCATCGACTTCCAGCCGACGCAGCGCCTGGTCGGCGGTTACGGCTGTGATTTCATTGGTGCCGTCGGCCTCGACGAAATCGCGCACCCGGCGCAGCAGCCGGCCGGCGACGCGCGGCGTGCCGCGGGCGCGACGGGCGATCTCGCGGGCGCCATCAGGGCTGGCATTGATGCCGAGCTTGTTGGCCGCCCGGCTGACGATCAGGCCAAGCTCGGCCTCGTCATAAAACTCCAGCCGCACCGGCACACCAAAACGGTCCCGCAGCGGATTGGCCAGCAATCCGGCCCGTGTCGTGGCGCCGACCAGGGTGAAGGGCGGCAATTCGATCCGCACGGTCCGCGCCGAGGGCCCCTCGCCGATCACCAGGTCGAGGCAGTAATCCTCCATCGCCGGATAGAGAATTTCCTCGACGATGGGTGGCAGGCGATGAATTTCATCAATAAAGAGCACATCGCGCGGTTCGAGATTGGTCAGGATCGCGGCGAGGTCGCCAGCCTTGGCGATCACCGGCCCCGATGTCGCGCGAAACCCGACACCCATTTCGCGAGCCACGATCTGCGCCAAGGTCGTCTTGCCCAGCCCGGGCGGGCCGGAGAGCAAAACGTGATCGAGCGCTTCCTCGCGGCGGCGGGCGGCGTCGACGAAAACTTTCAGATTGGCGATCGAGGCCTTCTGCCCAACGAAATCGTCAAACGACAGCGGACGTAGGGCCTTGTCGCGACTATCGCCCGGCTGCGGGCCATGATCGACGAGGCGATCGTCAGAGGGTTCGGAAAAGGCGTCCGTCATGATGGAAGCTTTAGCCTGAACCGTGCAAACCCAGCAATGACCGGCTGCGCCGGGCTCATGGTGCCAGCACGCGCAAGGAGAGCCGGATCAGATCGGAGAGCGGCGCATCGCCGCCGGCATCGCGCATCACGGTCGCGACGGCTTGACGGGCAATGCTTTCGGGATAACCCAGATTGAGCAGGGCCGAGACTGCATCATCGCGCGCCGCACCGGCCGAGGGTGGCAGTGGTGGCGAGGAGGCGGTATCGGCGCCGGTCTTGGCTTCGCCATGAACCGGCAGACCGATCGAAAAGCTGCGGCCCAACGGCGGCGCCTTGTCTTTCAACTCCGTGGCAATCCGGGTCGCCAGCTTGGGACCGACGCCCTTGGCGCGGCTGAAGGCCGCCTTGTCGCCCAGCGCTGTGGCATTGGCGAGCTCATGCGGCGGCAGAACATCGAGAATGGAAAGCGCAGCCTTGGCGCCGACCCCCTGGATTTCCTGCAGCCTGACAAACCAGGCCCGGTCCAGATCATCGGTAAAGGCATAGAGCTTGAAGGCGTCTTCGCGGACATGGGTTTCAATGTGCAAAACCACCGCCTGTCCCGGTTCCAGCCGCGACAGGGTCCGGGTACCCGACCCGACCAGATAGCCGACGCCATTGACGTCGATCACGGCCTCCTCGGCCCCGATCGCTTCAACGATCCCTTTCAACATGCCGATCATGCCAAGCTCCCAATGCTGCGCGCCCGGCGATGATGGGCGTGACAGATCGCAATGGCCAGCGCATCGGCTGCGTCAGCGGTTGCTTTGGTGCCGGGCAGCAGGATTGAGACCATGGCTGCGATCTGCGCCTTGTCGGCGGCGCCGGTGCCGACGACCGATTTCTTGACCAGCCGGGCCGCGTATTCGGCAACAGGCAATCCTGCCTGGGCCGGGGCGAGCAGAGCCGCTGCACGCGCATGGCCAAGCTTGAGTGCCGAAGCCGCATTCTTGGCCATAAAGGCTTCCTCAATCGCGGATTCATCCGGCTGATGGATGCGAACCAGCTCGCTGACGGCATCAAAAATGTGGTTGAGACGCATGGCTAGGGGCGCGTCAGTCGGTGGGGTAACCACGCCGTGCGCGACGGCTGCCAAACGGCTCCCATCGACGGTAATAACGCCCCATCCCATCCGCCGAAGGCCAGGGTCAATTCCCAGAATTCTGATCGAAGCCACAATAACGCCCACCTTTGATCAATGACTTAGCATTGAACGATGAAAAAGAACAAGAGGGGAACAGAAAATATCACCGAAGTCATGCTCGCAATACGGGTGTTTTCGAACCGCACCCTTATGAGAGCGCTTCGCAGTCTCAGAAATGCTGCGAATAACTCGCACTATTCATGTTTATCTCATTGGAATTACTCGTTTTTTTATTTAGTTGTTTCGTTTGACGACCTTCCCACGCCCCCGCTAGGATAAGAAACATATTTAACGCCGGCGAACGTTGGGTTCACGGTGAGTTTCAAGGGGAAGATTTCATGGCGAAAAAGGGTAAATTGAGCAGGCGCTCCTTTTTGATGCGGGTTGCAGGCGGCACGGTTGCAGTCGGCGCAGTCGGCGCGGTCGCGGGCGCGACGATGCTGCAGCGCAGTACCGATGCCGACCCATCCGATTCCGGTGGCAATGGCCGAACTGGCATCACCGATAGCGATCCAAATGATCAAGCGCGCCACGGCACCGGCTATACCGGCCTGACCGATAGCGATAGCGGCTCTTGCGCCGACACCGGCGGTCACGGTCGCGGCAATACCGGCTACACTGACAGTGACAGCGGAAACTGCTCCGACCCAGGTGGCCGCGGTCGCGGGCCAAGCCGTTAAGGCAAACGAATTTCGGGCCCGTACAGTTTAACCGTACGGGCCCGCCCATCTTGCGAGGGATGGCATGCCGGCCCCTGGGGAGGCGCCGGAACTGATCTCAAAGGAATTTGGCATGGCAAAAAAGGGAAAGCTCAGCCGCCGTTCGTTTCTGACGAGCGTGGCGGGCGCAGCAGTGGCCACTGGCGCCGCCGCCGTCATCACGGGCGGCTCTGAAGCTCAGCGCTATACCGGCCGCACCGACAGCGATACCGGCAATCATGCCGACCGCGCCGGTTATGGCCATACTGGTTTGACCGACAGCGATAGCGGGTCAAACGCCGACGGTGTCGGCCATGGCCGTGGCAGCACGGGCTATACCGACAACGATACGGGTACCTGGCGTGACCCAGCGGGCCGCGGTCGGGGCAATACCGGCGTCACCGACAGCGATTCGGGCAGCTATGCTGACCCTGCCAATCGCGGACGCGGCGGTCGGACCGGCGTGACCGACGGCGATAGCGGCAATTACTCGGATCCAGTTGGCCGAGGTCGTGGGACGCGCCGCGGCTCATCGGGCCTGACCGATTCAGATCCAAATGACTCGGTTGGCAACGGACGTGGCTCACGGCGCGGCACAACGGGGCTAACAGATTCCGACCCGAATGACTCGGTCGGGAATGGACGTGGCTCACAGAACTTCACGGATAGCGATTCCGGTAGTTGTTCCGATCCAGGTGGACGCGGTCGTGGGCCGGTACGCCAAGGTGCGTCCGACAGCGATTCCGGCGGGTGTTCTGATCCCGGCGGGCGCGGCCGTCCCGGCTATTAGCGCCATTGCTCGCGACTGAATTTGCGGGCGAGCCAAACTAGCTGGCTCGCCCAAATTTCTTGACGCCCAACCTTCTCAAGAGGGAGATACAAGCAATGGCCAAACGTGGAAAACTGAGCCGCCGGTCCTTTCTGACCCGCGTGGCAGGCGCGTCGCTCGCCGTCGGTGCGACCGGGATTGTCTCGGGTTGCGCGACAACGGGATATTCCGACTCTGACCCCTATGATCCGGCCGGCGGTGGCGGTTACGGGAACGGGAACGGCGCAACCGATGCCGATACCGGCCGCTATGCCGACCAGGCTGGATACGGCCGGGGCGGCGGCACCACCGATGCCGATACGGGCAGTTATGCTGACCCTGTCGGCCGAGGACGCGGCGGCGGCGTGACCGATAGCGATACCGGCAATTACGCAGACCCTGTTGGCCGCGGACGCGGCAGCAGCGGCATTACCGACAGCGATACGGGCAGTTATTCTGACCCCGTCGGCCGTGGTCGCGGTGGTGGCGGCGGAAATCGCGTTACCGATAGCGACTCCGGCCGATACGCTGATCCGCCGGGCCGTGGCCGCGGTGGTAATTCAGGCGCCACCGACAGCGACACCGGCGCCTATTCCGATCCAGCTGGGCGCGGCCGGGGCGGCGGCGTGACCGATAATGACAGCGGCAGCTACGCCGATCCCGTCGGACAGGGACGTGGTCGCAGTGGCCGCTCTGGCGTGACCGATAGCGATTCCGGCGCATATGCCGATCCTGCCGGGCGAGGCCGGGGCCGCTGATTTCAAGACAGCACGACGCGGCATGCCCGGCTTCACCGCCGGGCATGCCGTGTCGGCAATTCAATGCCCTGCAGGGCTGACAATTCTATGCAAAATCCCGGCGCTACGTGCGTTTCGGGACTGGGCGGGGACATATGAGCGACCAACAGTGGATGCATGACGTCATCGGGTATTTGCTGGATCCGATGAGTGCCGAGGACTTCTTCAGGGATTATCACGAGAAGAAGGCCCTTATCGCCCACCGCGATGATCCGGAACGCTATCGTCCACTGCTCTCGATCCAGCGGATCGATGATCTGATTTCCAGCATGGATTTCCAGGCCGGCTCGCTCGACATGGCGCGGTCGGATCCGCCGATTTCACGCGCCGATTACAGCTTCGACAGCGGGATGATCGACCGCGGCGCCGTCGCACGACATTTTCAGCAAGGCGCGACCATCGTTCTGCCACAGCTGCATCAGGTCGACCCGACACTGGCGGGCTTCACACGTTCGATCGAATCCCTGCTCTCCTGCCACGTCCAGACCAATATCTACCTGACGCCACCGGACGCCCAGGGCTTCAAGACCCATTACGACGATCACGACGTTCTGGTGTTGCAGGTCGAGGGCTCCAAATCCTGGCGGCTGTACGACACGCCGGTCGAAAATCCCTATCGCGGGGAAGGCTTCCAGCCCGGTGCGCATGAGGTCGGTGAACCGGTTGAGGAATTTGTCCTGCGGGCCGGCGAGTGCGCCTATGTCCCGCGCGGTATGATGCATGATGCCTCAACCCACGGCCATGCCATGTCGCTGCACATCACGGTCGGCCTGATCGTCAAGACCTGGGCCGATCTGATGCTCGAAGTCGTCTCGGATGTCGCTCTGCGGCGCCCGGAATTCAGGCACGCCTTGCCCGTCGGCTTTGCCCGTCCCGACTTCGACCGCTCAAACAGCGCCGTCCAGTTCAAGGGCCTGATCGATGCGCTCGTCAGCGAGGCCGATCTGGATTCCTCATTCGATATTTTTGTCGACAATTTCATCCGGTCCCGAACACCGAATACACGCGGCACGGTCGTGAATTACGACACGCCGGGCAAAGCCGATCAGCGCTATTGCCTCCGGAATCTCGTGCCTTGGCGATTGGCCGAAGATGGCGAAGAAGTGGTGATAATCACCGCTGGCGGCGAAGTGCGCTTTCCCGCCGCCGCCGAACCCGGGCTGCATATCCTGCTCGATGGTGGCGAAATCTCCAGCGAAAGCTTCCCGGACCTCAGCGAGGAACTGGTGCTGGAAACCCTGCAGAAACTCTTCGCCTTCGGGATCGCCGAACCGGTCGACTGACGGCGCAGCCGACTATTCAGCAATGCCTTCCGCGACCCGGTTCAGGGTCGTACAAGGACGTCTGGCGATTATCGCGCCAGGCGTTCGCGGGCTTTCTTGACGATGGCGTCGGCAGTAATGCCAAACAATTCATACAATTGCTCGGCCGGTGCGCTGGCGCCAAATCCGGTCATGCCGACAAAATCCCCATCGACCCCGATCAGCGAATCCCAGCCATAACGCAAGGCAGCCTCAACACCGATGCACGGCACGCCGGGCAGCAGGATTTCGTCGCGATAACGCCGGCCCTGCTCGAGAAACACGTCGATACACGGCGCCGAGACGACCCGTGCCGCGATGCCGACGGCGGCAAGCTGCTCGGCGGCGGTCACGGCAAGGCCAACTTCCGACCCGGTTGCGACCAGATTGATATCCGGTGCGCCGTTGGTATCCCGCAGGATATACGCCCCACGGGTTGACCGATTCTCCTCGCCATCATCATCGCGCAGGAAGGGCAAGGTTTGCCGTGACAAGGCCAGAACGGTCGGCCCGTCGAGGCGCAGCAGTGCCATTTCCCAAGCCTCGGCCGTTTCCAATGCGTCTGCAGGACGGTAGACATGCATATTCGGGATCGCGCGCAGCGAAGCCAGCGTCTCGACCGGCTGGTGCGTCGGACCGTCTTCGCCCAAGCCAATCGAATCATGCGTGAACACGTAAACCACTGGCTGTTGCATCAGCGCGGACAGCCGCATCGCTGGCCGGCAATAATCGGCAAACACCAGGAAGGTCGCGACATGGGCGCGAAAACCGCCATGCAGCGCGATGCCATTGGCGCAGGCCGCCATGCCATGCTCACGAATTCCGAAATGGATGTATTGCCCGTCATAGGACTCAGCCGAAACGACACCGACACCCGGTGTCTTGGTCAGGTTCGATCCGGTCAAATCGGCCGAGCCGCCAACCAGGCTTGGCCATTGGTCAATAATTGCGGCAAGCGCCTTGCCGGATGCGGCACGCGAGGCGAGATCGGGACGATCTTCGGCGACCTTGGCGCGCCAAGCGGTCAGCGCGGCCCGTTCCGCTTCGCCGGCGTCGCCGGAGAGTTGAGAGACAAACTCGCCAACCAGATCGGACGCGGAAAGCCGGTCACACCAAGCAGCATGGGCATCGGCTGAGCCCACGGCATGCCAGTCGGCATAAATCTCATCGGGAATTTCGAACGGGCCATGTGTCCAGCCGAGCGCCTTGCGTGTGCCGGCGATCTCGTCTGCACCGAGGGGCGCGCCATGACTGCCAGCAGTGCCGGCCTTGGTCGGCGCGCCATAACCAATCGTCGTGCGGCAGGCGATCAGGACCGGCCGGTCGCTGGTCTTCGCTGCGGTGATCGCCGCATCTACCGCATCGATATCATGACCGTCGACCCGGCTGGTTGCCCAGCCTGCCGCCTCGAAACGCTTTAGGGTATCAGTCGATTCGGAAAGACCGGTCGGGCCATCAATCGAGATTTCATTATCGTCCCATAACACACACAGGCGGTTGAGCTTGAGATGCCCGGCCAGCGAGATCGCTTCATGGCTGATGCCTTCCTGCAAATCGCCGTCTGACGCGATTACCCAGGTGCGATGATCGACAAGGGCATCGCCATAGCGCGCATTGAGCATGCGCTCGGCCAAGGCGAAGCCGACCGACATCGAGATCCCCTGCCCCAGCGGGCCAGTCGTCGCCTCGACGCCAACGGTGTGGCCGTATTCCGGGTGACCGGGCGTGAGCGAGTCGAGCTGGCGGAACTGCTTGATCTGGTCGAGGGTCATGTCCTCGAAGCCGGTCAGGTGCAGCAGCGAATAGAGCAGCATCGAGCCGTGACCGGCCGAGAGAATGAAGCGGTCGCGATCGGCCCAGCCCGGTCCTGCCGGATCGAATTTCATATGCTTGGCCCAGAGCACGGTCGCGACATCGGCCATGCCCATCGGCATGCCAGGGTGACCGGAATTGGCCGCCTGCACCGCGTCCATCGAGAGCGCCCGGATGGCATTGGCCATTTGAGCGAGACGGGTCCGGGGAATTGCGTTCATGGCTGTCTCTCTCTTGGCATAATGGTCAACACCGGATCACCCGGCGCCGCCTGGCTGTCAATCCGACACAAAGCCTGTTCTGGCAAGCATTGCCTGGGTTGAGGCGTCATAGCCGCTTAATTCACCGGCCAGAATACCCTTCGTCAGCACCTTTCCCAGTTCGACACCCCATTGGTCGAATGGATTAATGCCGTAGAGCACGCTCTCAACGAAAACCTTGTGCTCATGCAGTGCCAGCAGTGCGCCGAGTGTGGCCGGAGTCAGGTCATCAAGAAGCAAAGTGGATGAGACGCGCCCGCCGGGCATGGATCTCTGCGCGGCCAGCGCGGGGTCGTCTCCGGGCGGAACCTGAATTCCGTCGAGCAGAGCGGCACCTTGCGCTGCCATATTGGCCGCGAGCACGCGCTCACGCGGGTCGGCGCTGGAGAAATGCCGGGCAATCCCGATGAAATCTACTGGCGCCACATCGCCGCCCTGATGCAGCCATTGGAAGAAGGAATGCTGGATCTCAGTGCCCGAGCCCCCCCAAACCAGGGCGCCGCCGGGTAATCGGGCTGGCTCGCCATCGGCGGTGACCGACTTTCCCAATGATTCCATCTCAAGCTGCTGCAGAAAATTGGACAGCAGACCGAGGCGGGCGGAATAGGCCGCGACGCAGCGGCTGGGATAGCCCAGCACGCTGCGATTCCAATAGTCGACCAGCGCCTTGATCACCGGCAGATTCCGCTCCAGCGGCGCGGTGGCGAAATGCTCATCCATCGACCGGGCCCCCTCACGGAAATCCGCAAATGCATCCGGGCCAAGGCCGATTTCGAGGCTCAAACCAACGGCGCTCCAAACCGAATAGCGACCGCCGACCCAATCGGGGAAATCGAACACACGCTCGGGGTCAATACCGAACGCGACAGCCTTGCCCCGCGCAGCCGACGCTGCCGCAAAATGCCGGCCGGCCTGTTCGACGCCAACATGGCTCGTCATCCAGGCGCGGGCCGCCTGGCCGGTCATCAGTGTTTCCTGGGTCGAAAAGGATTTGGAGGCGATGATGAAAAGCACAGTTTCAGGGTCAATCCCGGCCACCGCTCGCTCAAGTTCTGTCGGGTCCAGGCTGGCGGCAAAGCGCAGCTCCGGCCCAGCTTCGGAAGCATCGCTCAGCGCGTCCGCCACCAGGCGCGGCCCCAGATCGGAGCCGCCAATTCCGATGTTGACGACCCGGCGCACGGGCTTCCCAGCTGGCCGGAACTCTCCGCTTCGAACCTGGGTGGCGAAGGCACGGGTTTGTGCCTGCGTCCGGTCAACAAGAAGCGCGGCCTCAGAACCCTCGATATGAGCGCCGCAACGATAGGCCATGTGCAAGGCCGGACGGCCTTCGCTCGCATTGACGATACCACCCGTCAGTAGATCATCGCGCCGGGCGCCAAAATCAAACGCTTCAAGCTGGGCAATCAAGGCTGCCAGGGCGGCACGGTCGAGTCGCTGCTTGGAGAGGTCGAGTTCAATGCCGGCATGCGACATCAACAGGGTGCCGGCGCGTTGCGGGTCGCCCGCCATCAAATCGCGGAGCCTGACATCGCCGAGGCGCGCAGCATGCGCCATCAATCCTGGAGTTCGCACTGCATTTTTCCTATCGATGACCGTCATGAAAAAAACCTAAGACCCGCCGCGCGGGAACACAAGAAAAGCTGGGACAATGTCGGTCAAGCCGGCTTTCGAACCGGCGACACACCGCCGGTCCGGGCGGACATGCATTCGGCGATGACGCCAAATACATGATACAGAGTGCTTGCCGGAATCCGGTCCGACAGAGCCTTGCCACTGGCATCGAACTGATCGATCCAGCCGCCGGCAATCACGTCATTGAAGTGATACAACATCGCTGATCCGGCACGCTCCAAGTGCTCGGCGGCACCGGGCAGACACTGCTCTGGCATCCGCACCGCCGTGCGAAGCCATTCGGTCTGCATCCATGTTCGCGAGGATCCGTCCAGCACCTCTCCGCGCGCGTTGATCGCCGCATAAAGCAGGCCAGTCTGGGGATTGACGCCGACCCGCATGGCGGTTCCGAACATGGCTGAGGCGGCCCCGTCAAGCGGTTCGCCACTCAGCCGGTGATATTCGTGCAGCAACCAGGCCCATTCGCACAAATGGCCCGGCTCCACCACAGCTCCCAATTCTCCGGTGGCACGACTCCAATCCGCGTTGAAGAATTCCCGGACCACCGCCATTTCCGAATCATAGAAGACCGTACCGAACAGGGCCTTGATGGCGGTTGCGCGGGTCAGGAATTCAAATCGGCCGCTGGCCTCATACAGTGCCATCAGCGCTTCGAACAAATGCATGTGGGGGTTCTGTCGCCGTGGCCATTGCGAGCCGGCAAGCGTTTCGCGATATCCACCCGTCGGATCGGCCATTGCGGTGTCGAGCCACGCCAGGGTTTCGTCGGCGAGGTCAAACCAGGCTTTGTCACCGCTGGCGCCGCCGAGCTGGCCCAAGGCCAGCAAGATAAAGGCGTGATCATAGAGGTCGCGGGTCGGGTCGGAGACATCGCCCGCATCCGTTAGCGCGTGAACCCAACCAGGCTGGCCGTCGCTCTGCCAAGCTCGCTGTTTGAGCAGGGTCGCTGCCTGTTCGGCGCGTTCAAGCCCATCAAGCCAACCCTCCTGATGGGCGCGCGCGAAGACATAGATCTGACGCGCCTGAACGCGAACCCGCCGCACATCTCCACTGATTGCGGACCCGTCGCGGGCGATGGATTCGAGGAATCCGCCATGCACATCGTCCCAGCCCCGCTCGGCCCAGAAAGGGAGCGCAGTCTGTAGCCCCCATTGTGCAATCGTGCTTACGCCGTCCACCCTGTTCCCCGATCAACCGGCCCGGCGCAACTTATCAGCCAAGAGTGGCCATGTCCTCGTCGGAGATATCGAAATTGGCGTAGACATTCTGAACATCATCGCTGTCGTCGAACGCTTCCATCATCTTCATCAGACCCGGGACTTTTTCGCTCGGCACCGGGATCAGGTTTTGCGGCCGCCAGATCAGATTGACTGAGACCGGATCGCCGAATTTCTCCGACAGGTTCGCGACCACATCCATCATGTCCTCGCGCGCCGTATAAACGACGTGCTGGCCTTCATTATCATCGTCGCCATCCTCGGCAGCGACGTCATCAGCGCCCGCCTCGATCGCCGCTTCCATCATCGTGTCCTCGTCGGCCACGTTCAGTGGAAACCGGATTTCACCGACATTGTCGAACATGAAGGCGACCGAACCGGTCTCGCCGAGATTGCCGCCATTCTTGGCGAAGGCGGTGCGGACATCAGCCGCAGCGCGGTTGCGATTATCGGTCGAGACCTCAACAATCACGCCGATTCCACCCGGACCGAAGCCCTCGTAGCGGATGTCTTCATAGGTATCAGCATCGCCGCCGACCGCCTTGTCGATTGCGCGCTGGATATTGTCCTTGGGCACGGATTGGCCCTTGGCGATCGAAACTGCGAGACGCAAGCGCGGATTGGCATCGATATCGCCGCCACCCAATTTCGCCGCGATCGTGATGTCCTTGGACAGTTTGGAGAACAGCTTGGAACGCAGCTTGTCCTGCCGCCCCTTGCGGTGCTGGATGTTCGCCCATTTGGAGTGTCCGGCCATGTTTGGCTTCCCTATGCCTGCGGATTCGAGGGGTTTTATTAGCGAGAATGACGGCGAAAGGCGAGCCGGTTCGCCACATTCCGGCAATGCACGTCACAGCAGATCGTCATGACCGGCTTCCTTCAGGGCATCGACTATTTTTTTGACGCCCTGAGCATCGTCCCGATGAATGACCAGCACGGCATCGCCGGTAGCAACAACGATCAGATCCTTGACGCCATGAATCGCAACCTTGGCGCCATCTGAAATGACAAAGGAGTTTTCACTGGCGTGGATACTGACATTGCCGCGCGAGGCGTTGCCGTGCTCGTCCTTGTCAGAAATCGACCAGAGGGCATCCCAGGATCCGACATCCGACCAACCGATATCGGCCGGCACGACGACAGCCCTGCTGGTCCGTTCCATCACCGCATAGTCAAACGAGATTGACGGGCAGGCTTCAAACGCAGCCAGATCAAGGGTCAGCTTGGTGCCGGTCATTTCCGCCCCGCTCACAGCGGCCAAGCTGCAGCGCGCGACCTCGGAGCAATACAGCTCCAACTCGGCCAGCAAAGCGCCGGCTCCGAACAGAAAAATGCCGGCATTCCAGTAATATTCGCCGCTGGCCAGGAAGGTCTTGGCCGTTTCGACGTCGGGCTTTTCGGTGAAGGCACTGACATGGAAGCCAGCCGAAACCGGTTCGCCGCGCCGGATATAGCCATAGCCTGTCTCAGGCCCGGCAGGTTCGATGCCGAAGGTCACGAGCTGTCCCTGCGCCGCGAGCGCAGCGCCATGGGCAATCGCCTGGTGGAAGCCCTCAATATCGCGAATGTGGTGATCCGCCGGCAGCAACAAAACGAGCACGTCATCGCCCAATTCTCGTCGGACAAGCTCTGCGGCGACGGCCGCAACGGGGGCGGTATTACGGCCAACCGGCTCGACGACATAGCAGGCGGGCACACAACCCAGCTCGTCAAGCTGGCCGCGCGCACGGATATATTGGCTTTCATTGAGAACGATGATCGGCGCTTCGAATTTGAAGTCCTTCGAAGTTGCTGCGACCCGTCGGGCAGTTTCCTGCACCATGCTCAGCTCGGTGACGAGCGGGTGTAGCTGTTTGGGGTGGGCAGCTCGGGACAGCGGCCAAAGGCGGGTTCCCGACCCACCCGACATAATCACCGGGACTATTCGCACCGCCATTCCTCGTCCCCCGTGGTTCAGCCTGCCTCCAAGCCGACTTCCACTGCGGAGAGACTACAATTCAACAACGCCAAAGCACAGGCTTGCCAGCAGATAACGCGCTGTTTCAGGCAGATATGAACACGCGCTCCGGCGTCCACGCGGTCCCCGCAGACCCTGGTACCGACTGGAAGGACAAGCGGCGAAGCTGTTGGCAATTGAGGCGCAAACAGTGGGATGCCCAACTCGGCAGTGAACTGATCAGCGAGAAGCTGTCAGCACAGGCCCCTCAGACGTGGACGGCCTTGCCCTCGGTCACCACGCGAGTTGCGGGTGGAAAATTGCGCATGGTCAAAAAATTGAGAAAGCGACCGAGCATGCTTGCGCTATCAGTCTGGACGACCCGGATATAGGATTCGGATTCTTGCAGACTGGTCGTGAACACACAGGCTTGGTTATCGTCATCGTTTTCTTCGCAAGCTCTGAGAAAATCTACCAAATACTGGTCGAAAACGTGAGCGTCGTGCGCTTTTTCAAAGCGGATCGTCTGTTTAAACATGCTATCCCCCGATAACTAACTCATACTACACGACCACACTCGAATGAAGCACCAACAACTCACGCGCGAGTCGGGCCTGTGGCTTTCCCGTACGTTGTGCTTCGGCAGCTGCCCGGCTCGTGGTGGCCATGACTTGCTGCCCTCGATTACACCGCCGTGCGCGTCACCATATTGGCAAATACAGCGGGGTGCCTCCCGTGATCAGGATCATGACATACGTGTAATTTTTCAAGGGGGGAGAATCAGTGAGCGCTCGCCCGCTTGCGGTAGCACGGCGCTACAACTGAGTTTGGCCGCTGATGCAGCCTCGGGTCAGAGCTGCGGTACTTGCTCGCTCAGCTGGCCGCCGATCCGGATCGCCTCGCACCTGACCGCCAGACCTGTTGCATTATCGGTCTCGACGTAGACACCGCAAGCGGTGGCTTCGCCGGTCGCCGGCTCGAAGCGGCCCGTGCGCATCCGCGTCGTGAACCGGCGCAGCGGCTCTTCCTTGTCCATACCAATGATCGAGTCGTAATCGCCGCACATGCCGGCATCGGTCTGATAGGCAGTTCCACCGGGCAGGATGCGCGCATCGGCGGTCGGGACATGGGTGTGGGTGCCGACAACCAAGCTGGCGCGACCATCGCAATAGACGCCCATCCCCATCTTCTCGCTGGTCGCTTCAGCATGGAAATCGATGATAATCGCATCGGCGACCTGTCCGAGCGGCGCGGAAGCCAGCTCGCGCTCAATCGTTGCGAAGGGATCGTCGAGGGTTTCCATGAACAGGGCCCCCATCAGATTGACGACCAGCACGCGCGAACCATTGGCGGCTTCGATCAGATTGGCGCCCTTGCCTGGCGTCGATCCGGCCGGATAATTGGCCGGACGCAGCAAGCGGGGTTCGCGGTCGATATAAGTCAACGTCTCGCGTTGATCCCAAGCATGATTGCCGAGCGTCAGCGCATCGACGCCGAGATCAAACAGGCCTTCGCAGATCTTCTCGGTGACGCCGAAACCGGCAGCCGCGTTCTCGGCATTGACGACGACGAAGTCGAGCGCGAGGCGCTGGCGCAGGTCTGGAAGATGGGCCTCCAGTGCCCGCCGGCCGGTTTTGCCGACAATGTCACCGAAAAATGCGAAACGCATGTAGAACTCCGAGCGCGAACAAGCCGCGGGATATGGCGCATATCGACCGCAAAGTCCAAATCATCGCTGATGATCGCCGTCGCTGTCTCAGGCGGGAACTGGCGCAACCGGGACATAATCCAGGATCGGTCCCAACGCCCGTTCGGCATCCTCAAGCGGCCAGCCTTTGCGGCCGGCATAGTCCTCGACCTGGTCGCGCAGGATGCGGCCGACCGCGAAATAGCAACTCTCGGGGTGTGACAGATACAACCCCGACACCGAAGAGGCCGGTGTCATCGCGAAGGAATTGGTCAGACTGACGCCGGTTGCCTGGGCCGCGTCGAGCAGGGCGAACAGGGTGCGCTTTTCTGAATGGTCAGGCTGGGATGGATAGCCCGCGGCCGGGCGGATGCCGGCATAGGTTTCAGCGATCAGATCCTGACGTGACAGGGTCTCGTCCGGCGCATAGCCCCAATGCTCGCGGCGCACTCTTTCGTGCAACCATTCGGCACACGCCTCGGCAAGCCGATCAGAGAGCGCCTTGAACATGATCGAAGAATAGTCGTCCTTCTCCGCAGCAAAGCGAGAATGAACCGCCTCATTCCCCCCAGCGGTGACAACAAAACCACCGAGATAATCGGCATGGCCCGGCGGGGCGATGAAGTCGAACTGGGACAGGTGCGGCCGGGCATTATCCTTCGCCGCCTGTTGGCGCAGACCGTGGAAAGTGTCGAGCCGCTTGCTGCGGCTGTCATCGGTGTAGAGGACCGCATCGTCGCCGACACGATTGGCCGGCCAGAACCCGCAGACCGCCTGTGGCGCCAGCAACTCCTCGTCAACCATCCGCTTGAGCATTGCCTGGGCGTCCGCAAACAGGTCACGCGCCACAGCGCCGCGCTTGGGGTCGTCGAAAATAGCCGGATAGCTGCCCTTGAGCTCCCACGTGAAAAAGAAGGGCGTCCAGTCGATATAGTCGATCAGCGTCTTGATCGATGGGGAGAAGGACCGCGTACCAAGGAAAGTCGGCTTGGGTGGTTGATAGGCCGACCAGTCGCAATCCCACGCATTGGCCCGCGCCTTCTCCAGCGGCAGACGGGCCTTCTTCGAACGCGCTGCCAGACGGCGTTCCCGGATCTTCGCCAGATCCTCGCGCACATCTTTGGCATAGGCGTCGCGCTCGTCGGATAGAAGTTTGGAGACGACACCGACTGCGCGGCTGGCATCATTCACGTGGATCACCGGTGCGACGCTGAGCGCCGGATCGACCTTGACCGCCGTGTGGGCCGGGCTGGTTGTGGCACCACCGATCATTAGCGGCAGGGTGATATTGCGCCGCTCCATTTCGGACGCGACAAACACCATTTCGTCCAGCGACGGCGTTATCAAGCCCGACAGGCCGATAATATCGGCCTTTTCGCGCAGGGCGGTATCGAGAATTTTCTCGCACGGCACCATCACGCCGAGATCGATCACTTCATAGCCATTACATTGCAGCACGACTCCGACGATGTTCTTGCCAATATCGTGGACATCACCCTTCACCGTCGCCATCACGATTTTGCCGGCGGAGGATTGCGCCTCACCGGCGGCCTCCTTCTCGGCTTCCATGAAGGGGATCAGATGAGCCACCGCCTGTTTCATCACACGGGCTGATTTGACGACTTGCGGCAGGAACATACGGCCATCGCCGAACAGGTCGCCGACGACATTCATCCCGTCCATCAACGGGCCTTCGATCACGTGCAGCGGCCGCACCGCCAACTGGCGCGCCTCCTCGGCATCCTCAACAATGAACTCGTTAAGCCCGTGAACCAGCGCATGCTTGATGCGTTCATTGACCGGCGCCTCGCGCCAGGCCAGATCGCGCTCCTTGGTCTTGGCGCCGCCGCTATCGCGATAGGTCTCTGCTTCGGTCAGCAGGCGGTCGGTCGCGTCCGGGCGGCGATTGAGGATCACATCCTCGACCAGATCGCGCAGCTTCGGTTCAATATCGTCATAAATGTCGAGCTGACCGGCATTGACGATGCCCATATCCATGCCGGCATGAATGGCGTGATAGAGAAAGACGGTGTGCATCGCCCGGCGTACCGGCTCATTGCCGCGGAACGAGAACGAGACGTTCGAGAGCCCGCCGGAGACATGACATCCGGGCATTTCCTGGCGGATCCGGCGCGTCGCCTCGATGAAGGCGACGGCATAGTCATTATGCTCCTCGATCCCGGTCGCGACGGCAAAGATATTGGGGTCAAAAATAATGTCTTCCGGGGCGAATCCGACCGTATTGACAAGGATGTCATAGGCACGCTTGCAGATCGCGACCTTGCGATCGGCGGTATCGGCCTGGCCGGCCTCGTCGAAGGCCATCACGACAACAGCAGCGCCATAGGCTTGGCACAGTCGGGCCTGCTTGAGGAAGCTTTCCTCACCCTCCTTCAGACTGATCGAATTGACGATCGGCTTGCCTTGGGTGTTTTTCAACCCGGCTTCGATCACTTCCCATTTGGAGCTGTCGATCATCACCGGCACGCGTGCGACATCGGGTTCGACAGCGATCAGCCGCATGAAAATAGTCATCGCCTCGACACTATCGAGCAGACCTTCATCCATATTGATGTCGATGATCTGGGCGCCATTCTCCACTTGCTGACGCGCCACGGCGACCGCGGCGCCGTAATCGCCCTCGGTGATCAGACGGCGAAACACCGCCGAGCCGGTCACATTGGTGCGTTCGCCGACATTGACGAAAGTCGAAACAGGTTTTGTCATCGCGGCATCATCTCAGGCTGATAGTTCGAACGGTTCGAGGCCGGCGAGATGCATGGCGCGCTCACGGCGGGCGGGCTGATAAGGCGGCACGTCGTGGGCCACCGCCGCGATGGCGCGGATATGCGCTGGCGTTGTGCCACAACATCCACCGAGAATATTGACCAGGCCGGAACGGGCCCACTCGCCCAGATGCGCCGCCGTCTCGTCCGGCGTCTCGTCATACTCGCCCATATCATTGGGCAGACCGGCATTGGGATAGGCGAGGATGCGCGTATCAACGATCCGCGAGAGCTCGGCGATATAGGGGCGCAACTCATCGGCGCCGAGCGCACAATTGAGACCGACCGCCCACGGCTTGGCATGGCGGACCGAATACCAGAAGGCCGACGCAGTTTGACCCGACAGCGTGCGTCCGGATTTGTCGGTGATCGTACCGGACAACATGATCGGGCGGTCAATTCCCTCTTCGGTGCGCAGATCGATCAGCGCCTTGATCGCGGCCTTGGCGTTGAGCGTGTCGAAGATTGTTTCGACGAGGAAGAAATCGACATGGTCCGCCATCGCCCGCGCCTGTTCAGCATAGCTCAGCCGGACCTGGTCGAAATCGACCTCTCGAAAGCCCGGATCATTGACCTGGGGCGAGATCGACAAAGTCTTGTTGGTCGGACCAATCGCGCCAGCGACGCCCTTGGGGGCGCCTGTCCGGATTTCTTCCTCGTCAGCCGCTTCGCGCGCCAGCCGGGCCCCTTCGCGAGCGATCTCCGGCGCCAGATCCTGCATTTTATAGTCGGCCTGAGCGATTGAGCTTGAGGAAAATGTGTTCGTCTCGGCGATGTCGGCGCCAGCTTCGTAATAGGCACGGTGGATCGCCCTTACCGCGTCGGGGGCGCTCAGATTGAGGATGTCATTATTACCCTTGATCAGGGCTGGCCAGTCAGCGAAACGCGCGCCGCGATAGCCGGCCTCATCGAGTTTGAGGTCCTGGATCTGTGTCCCCATCGCGCCATCGAGGATCAGGATGCGATTGCGAGCGATGCGCTCGAGCGCGGCCAACCGGTCGGTGCGCGCTGTCATGCCGCTATCTCCGCAGCGGTGCTCGGCTTCACGCCCAGCAGGTGACAGGTAGACAGAGCGAGTTCGGCCCGGTTGAGCGTGTAGAAATGAAAGTCGTCGACACCGGATTCATGCAGGCTTGAGCAGAGTTGCGCAGCCAGATGAGCGGTGACCAGCTGACGCGTGTCCGGTTCGTCGTCGAGTCCGTCAAAGTGGCGATGGATCCGGTCCGGAATATTGGCATTGCAGAGCGCCGCCATTCGGGTCAAACCCTTGAAATTGGGCTGCAGCATGATGCCGGGCACGATCGGGATCTTGATGCCGGCCCGCACCGCGCGCTCGCGAAAACGCAGAAACGTCTCCGGCTCAAAGAAGAATTGGGTGATGGCACGGGTCGCGCCAGCATCAATTTTGGCTTTGAGCAGGTCGAGATCATGCTCGGCGGTCGGGCTTTCCGGGTGTTTTTCAGGATAACAGCCGACAGACACCTCGAAATCTCCGATCGCCCGGATTCCGGCCGCCAGCTCAGCGGCGTTGGCATAACCACCGGCCGCCGGCCGGTAGGCTTCACCAATCCCCTGAAGTGGGTCACCGCGCAGCGCCACGATATGACGAACGCCGGCGTCCCAGTAATCGTGGATAACGGCGTCGACTTCTGCGCGGGTCGCGGAGATACAGGTGAGATGCGCTGCAGGCCGGATGTCCGTCTCGTTCACTATGCGGTGCACCGTCCGGTGGGTCCGTTCACGCGTTGACCCGCCTGCGCCATAGGTGACAGAGACGAAAGCTGGGCTCAACGGCGCGAGCCGGCTGATAGACTGCCAGAGCGTGTCTTCCATCGGCTCGGTTTTCGGTGGGAAAAATTCGAACGAAATCGACAGGTCGCCGCCGGGCAGTTTCCCATTTTCTGGCTCTTCTTGCACACTCATCGAATTTGAACCTCCCGCCAGCGCAATCGACCATTCAGGCAATCACATACATACACATAAGTATATCTTTATATCATTTGTCAAATCAAGCAATTTGCTGATCGTCCGGGGCGCGCCCGTTCACTACGGCCCATCGCTTCCACCACACCTGCGACTGGGAAAGGTTCACCTCGATCAGGCGCGGCGCTCGCAATGCGGCTTGCACCCGGCGCAATAATCTGCTTTCTGCCTCGATGATATAAAGCAATCCTTATATGGAGATATTGCAGTGAGCCGTTCGTCCTACATATTTACCAGCGAGAGCGTATCAGAGGGTCACCCGGACAAGGTTTGTGACCGGGTCTCGGACGCCATTGTCGATCTCTATCTGTCCAAGGACTCCGAAGCGCGCGTCGCTTGCGAGACCCTGACCACCACCAACCAGATCATTCTGGCCGGTGAAGTCCGATGTGCCGCAGACGTCTCGGCCGATGAAATCGAACAGGCTGCGCGCGAAGCCATTCGCGATATCGGTTACGAACAGGATGGCTTCCATTGGAAGAATTCCAACTTCCAGAACTTCCTGCACGGCCAGTCGGTCCACATCGCCCAAGGTGTCGATGGCGGCGATAACAAGGATGAGGGCGCTGGCGACCAGGGCATCATGTTTGGCTATGCCACCAACGAGACGCCCGAGCTTATGCCGGCCCCGATCCAGTATTCGCACCAGATCCTCAAGCGGATGGCGACCTTGCGCAAATCCGGCGCGCGCCCGGAATTCGAGCCTGACGCCAAATCGCAGGTCACACTGCGCTACGTCAATGGCCAGCCGGCCGGCGTGGAGTCGGTTGTCGTTTCGACCCAGCACAAGGACGGCGTCACTCAAGAGCAGATCCGTGAACTCGTTCGTCCGATCGTTGCCGAAGTCCTGCCCGAGGGCTGGTTCCCGCCGGAAGCCGAATTTTACGTCAACCCGACCGGCACTTTCGTCATCGGCGGCCCCGATGGCGATGCCGGCCTGACCGGTCGCAAGATCATTGTCGACACTTATGGCGGCGCTGCACCACACGGCGGCGGTGCCTTCTCCGGCAAAGACCCGACGAAGGTCGACCGTTCGGCGGCCTATGCCTGCCGCTGGTTGGCCAAGAATGTTGTCGCTGCCGGCCTGTCGGAGCGCTGCACGATCCAGGTCTCCTACGCGATCGGTGTCTCCAAACCGCTTTCGCTCTATGTCGATCTGCACGGTACCGGCGAGATCGACGAGACCCGCCTCGAGGACGCACTGCGGCAAATGGCTGACCTGTCGCCACGCGGTATCCGCACCCGGCTGCAGCTCAATCGCCCGATCTATGCCCGCACCGCCGCCTACGGCCATTTCGGGCGCAATCCCGACAATGAGGGTGGCTTCTCCTGGGAGAAGGCCGACCTCGCCGACGAACTGCGCAAACTGGCGTAAATCTGTTACAAGCGGGCCGGATCGACCGGCCCGCTTGCCCCCATGTTTCAAAATCATACCCAATAGAAGGACCTGATGGTCATGACGCATTTTGCTGCGGACAAACCCTATCTCGTAAAAGACATGTCGCTGGCCAAATGGGGCCGGATCGAAATGGACATGGCGGAAATCGAAATGCCGGGCCTGATGGCTCTGCGCGCCGAATTCGGCAAAGCCCAACCCCTGAAAGGCGCCCGGATCGCCGGCTCGCTGCACATGACGATCCAGACCGCGATCCTGATCGAAACCCTCACCGCCCTTGGCGCCGAAGTGCGCTGGGCCTCGTGCAATATCTTCTCGACCCAGGATCACGCGGCCGCAGCGATCGCCGAGTCCGGCGTGCCGGTCTTCGCGACCAAGGGCGAGAGCCTGGTGGAATACTGGGATTATGCCGACGCCATCTTCCATTGGGGCAATGGCGAAACCGCCAATATGATCCTCGATGATGGCGGCGATGCCACCATGTATCTGATCCTCGGCGAGAAAGCCGAAGCCGATCCATCCGTGCTCGACCATCCAAAGTCGGAAGAAGAAACCGCCCTGTTCGCGCAAATCAAGAAGCGTATCGCGGCGACCCCGGGCTGGTTCGCCAGGGCCAAGGCCGCCATCCAGGGCGTCTCGGAAGAAACCACCACCGGCGTCATGCGTCTGTATCAGATGCACAAGCGCGGCGAGCTCCCCTTCCCCGCCATCAACGTCAATGACAGCGTCACCAAGTCGAAATTCGACAATCGCTATGGCTGCCGCGAAAGCCTCGTCGACGCGATCCGTCGCGGCACCGATGTGATGATGGCCGGCAAGACCGCCCTCGTCTGTGGCTATGGCGATGTCGGCAAGGGTTCCGCTGAATCCCTGCGCGGCGCCGGCGCCCGTGTCTTCGTCACCGAGATCGACCCGATCTGCGCCCTGCAGGCCTGCATGGACGGCTTCACCGTCGTCACGATCGACGATGTCATCGGCGATATGGATATCTTTGTTACTGCCACCGGAAACAAGGACATCATCACCATCGACCATATGCGGGCGATGAAGGACATGGCGATCGTCTGCAATATCGGCCATTTCGACAATGAAATTCAGGTCGAAGCCCTGCAGAATTTCGAGTGGACCAATGTGAAGCCACAGGTCGACATCATCAATTTCCCTGAAGGCAATCGTATCGTGCTGCTTTCGGAAGGCCGCCTGGTCAATCTCGGCAATGCCACCGGTCACCCGAGCTTCGTGATGTCCGCCAGCTTCACCAATCAGACGCTGGCCCAGATCGAGCTTTGGACCAAGGGCGAGCAGTACGACAATAATGTCTACATCCTGCCCAAGCATCTCGACGAGAAAGTCGCCGCCCTGCACCTGCCCAAGCTTGGTGCCAAGCTGACCGTCCTTTCGAGCGAGCAGGCCGAGTATCTCGAACTGCCAAAGACCGGCCCGTTCAAGGCCGACCATTACCGCTACTAGGCCAAACGGCCCGTTTCGGATTGAAGAGCGCTCCCGGCTTGCCGGGGGCGTTTTTTGTTGGGGGATGCGCCGAAATCTCCACGCCGTTTCCGGCTGGAGGGATGGGAGGGTGTGGGACGCCGGCGAATGCCGGGTAACGCGTATAATTTTATGTGACATCCGAGACGTCCCACACGTGCAGTTTTCCCGTGGCGTCTCCACCTCCGTTTCCAATCCAATCAGGTATTCGGGTCGGGCGTTTAGTGCCGTCAGACCTGAAAGGACGCCCTGCCAGTGCTCGGGATGTCACCCCTTCGCCCGGACAGGCTGCACGCTCCCGACCGCCGCGAATGACTGAGCTCGTGCCTCCCGTGCGACCGGAACAGCTGGATTATGCGCGCAGCTTTGGGGGGTGGGGATAAGTTGCGCCATAAATCGTCATTCCAGCGCAGGCTGGAACCCAGTTCCTGGAGCCATACGCTTGGAAAACTGGCGCCAGATCAATCAGATGTCAGCGCATGAACCTGGATCCCAGCCTGCGCTGGGATGACGATGATTTGTGGCTTTGGTGGGGGATAAGACAGCCATGCCACCGGCACTAACCCCAAAAACCAAACCCTTGTCATGCCTGACGGATGCCCCGCGCATGCGGGGCGCAGATCAGGGAGCCAGAACCGGCAACGCGAAACCCGTGGGGCTGACGGGGCAAATGCGCACCATCTCGGTACAAGAGTCGTTTTCTGTCGGGCGTCTGGGTCCCTGATCTGCGCCCGGATCGCTAACGCGTCCGGGCATCCGTCAGGGGTGACAAAATTTGGTGATTTATAGGTGGGAGGTGAGGCCCCAGCGCGGGCCAGGCCCCGCCATAGACCGCATGCCGAGATCCCGCCACCGGGGTTCAGCGCCGTCAAGGCGGATGCCCGCGAAGCGGCGCCGAAGGCGGCCTTGACGGCGCTGAACCCCGGTGGCCCACTGGCTGGCAAGGGAATTATGGGGTGGAGTTGGCGAGGCGGATCAAAACGCTACCGCCCATCTAGTCCGATTGAGTTTTCAACATTGATTTCAAAAATATTGGAGCGATGACCTTCACATGAGTCCGTTTTGGCCCAAGATACATTTTCAGGTGGCTTGAGTGGAGATTCTGCACTTGAAATTGTTAGATAAAAATTCAGCGCGTCTCAAAAGTAATTGGAACCAGACTGCCATACCTGTCGCGCTACGCCGCACAGGCAAGGGCGAAAAGCTCCGTGTCCGACTCCCCGACGTTGAGAATCCGGATCAATGGTTGCGTAACAATAGACGGCTCAAACCAATTTGGTTCGAAGACGACAGGTATTGGGAACTACCAAAGGCATGGTTCGACGATTTCGTCGCGCGGGCACTCACCCGATTTCGCAAACTCTACATCATCCAACCATACCGAGACCAAGAAGTCTGTGCGTACAGATGTCGACATGCCGGAGGTCATGAATGCCAATGCTCTTGCATGGGCGCAAACCATGGCCAAGGCGACGACGGCACCTGGTTTGATGTGTCGGAGACGTTTTCCGTAAGGTCAAGCGAGCCACAATTGGCTTGCAGATTGTTGGTGCACAAATGAAAACTGCCTCCCTCACCGATTTTGAAAAGCGTATCGTGAAGCGACTGATAGCGGACGGCGACCGAAACCAAGATGTGCACCAACTAATCAACACCGGGAGACAACCGACTGTAAATTTCGGTAGAATTTCTGGATCTCAAGGCTGGGAATTGGAGCCCGCTGATGACGATGAAATAGCGAGGTTTCGGTATGAAAAATCACTAGTTGATCTACGGACTGGCTTATCTCCGATTGACGACGAACGGGTATACCGTGCCCGAGAGGCGATGATTGCAGCGGTTCAAATCTTTAATAGCCCCAGCTTTCTTTTTAAGATTCAGCTGTTTCCCGTAATTAGTCAAATCGCGTGGACCTATTTATTACATGAGTTCTATATTCGAAAATCGATTAATATTATTGACGACGGCAGAAGCTTGCTTCTAGGGCAGATGATTGCACGACATGACTGCCCGTTATCAGAAGATGTAAAAAAGAATTTGATAGCCACTAAAGAACTCCGGGACCAAGTTGAACACACTACTCTGAATTCTCTTGGAAGAAATTTTTGGCCTATTTTTCAGGCGAATTGCCTGAATTTTGACCAAGCACTTCGGAAGCTATTTGGCGAACAAGTTGGCTTGAACGATGAACTGTCCGTTGCAATACAATTTAGCAAAATGGACCTACACGGCCTCAGCAAACTGCAAAAATACGACATAAGCCCGGAGATCGAGGCGATTGATGCTGCGGTCTCAGCTGCGGCAAATGAAAACGGCAACGAAGGCGCCGCCTATAAGTTTAAAGTAAACTTCACGTTCGAAAAGGCAGTAAAAGGCGATTCCAACATCGTCTTCAACGAAAACAACCCCGACGGGCTGAATAGGCAAACATTCTTGACAACGAAGGTCGTGAGTGACGATTTGTGGCCGTATAAGCCGAATGATGTGGTTGCGCGAGTTAAAGCGGCTGGAAATACAACATTTAATTCCCACCACCACCAACTCGCCTGGAAGAAGTTTGGGGCACGCCCCGCATCAGGCTCCAAGAAGCCGAAGGCGACAAAGAAAGATTATTGCCAATACCACACTGCCCATGGCGATTACACGTACTCGGATAAGTGGGTCGAATTGCTCATTTCCATCGCGTCAAACGATGAAGAATTTGAAAAACTCAAACGACACAAGCCAAAAACTTAGTGAGTTTGCGCGACTGAGATTGCACAAACGCTATACATCTAGGGAACTGCTGGCAGGCAGTTGCTATCAACCTCGTGGCAATGACGTAGTTGCGCCTATCCCCCTACCGCCACCGCCCCTGCAACTTAGCCAGCGCCGCCTTGCCCGGGCTCAGCGCTTCATACGGCAGCGCGTTGAGCGGTATCTTCGGCAGATGATTGGCGGCGTGCATGTCGGGCATGTCTTCGTTGACGTAGAGCAGGCCGGTGCGGATCTCGCCGCTGCGGTCGCCGAGCAATAGCGTCTCGATCGCCTGTGCCCGGTCGCGCGGGTCGTAATCATCGGCGGTTTTGCGCAGTTTCAGAATGCCGCCATCATGCATGGTGACGGTGATGGTGCCGCCTTCACTGGTATCGGCGGTGATTTCCTCGGCTTCGGCGACGAAATCGGTGTGGATCAGCGGGTGGTAGTATTTGAAGGTGTGGGCATAGCTCTTGGTCGAGCCGGCATGGTCATTGAAGGTAACGCAGGGCGAGATGACGTCGATCAGGGCGAAGCCCTTGTGCATCAGGCCGGCCTGGATCAGCGGCACCAATTGAGATTTGTCACCGGAGAAGGCGCGCGCCACGAAGCCGGCGCCGAGGGTGAGCGCCTGGACGCAGGGGTCGATCGGCGATTGCTCGTTGGCGATACCCTTCTTGGACTTGGTGCCGATATCGGCCGAAGCCGAGAACTGGCCTTTGGTGAGGCCGTAGACGCCATTGTTTTCCAAGACATAGAGCATGTTGAGATTGCGGCGGATCGCGTGGGCGAACTGGCCGAAACCAATCGACAAACTGTCTCCATCGCCGGAGATGCCGATATAGTGGAGATCGCCATTGACGGCATTGGCCCCGGTCGCGACCGAGGGCATGCGGCCATGGACGCAATTGATGCCATGGCTCTGGCCCATGAAATAGGCCGTCGTCTTGGACGAGCAGCCAATGCCGGAGACCTTAGCGGCGCTGTGGGGCGGCAGATCGAGTTCCCAGAAGGCCTGGACCAGGGCGGCGGTGACCGAGTCATGGCCGCAGCCGGCGCACAGGGTCGACATCGAGCCTTCATAATCGCGCACCGTCAGACCGAGCTTGTTGCGCGGCAGATGCTTCTCGATCAGCGGTTTTGACATTGAAGTCATGTCAGGCCTCCTCGGCCACGAGGTGCGTTGTGATGCCCTCGATGATGAAAGCCGGATTGGCGGCCATGCCGGCATAATCGAGCACGGGGATGAGCTTGGTCTTGGGCACCGAGGTTTCGTTGATCAGCAGGCCGCGAAGCTGGGCGTCGCGGTTTTGCTCGACGACGTAAATCTCGTCATGGCTGTCCATGAAGGCCTCGACCTCGGCGCTAAAGGGGAAGCCCCGCACGCGCAGATAATTGAGGTGGATGCCGCGTTCAGCCAGACGGTCGAGCGCCTCGCGCACGGCACCATCGCAGCCGCCGACCGAGATAATGGCGCGGCTGGTTTTCTGCGCCGCCTCGATGATGATCGGGCCGGGCACTGCGTCGGCGGAATCTTCCCACTTGCGGGTTAGCCGGTCGAGCACTTCCTTGTATTCGACCGCGTCCTCGGTATAGCCGCCCTTCCAGTTATGGCCGGAGCCGCGCGTGAAATAGGCGCCCTTGGGGTGAACGCCGGGCACGGTGCGATAGGGGATATTGTCGCCATCGCGGTCTTCATAGCGATAGTATTTCGGCAATTCTTCCAGCTCGGCGGCGGAGAGGATTTTGCCGCGATCAGGGACATAGGCATCGTCCCAGTCGAGCTCGGGGATCATCCAGTCATTCATGCCGATATCGAGATCGGTCATGAAGAAGACCGGCGTCTGATAGCGCTCGGCGATATCGAAGGACTGCACCGCCATCTCGAAGCATTCCGACGGATTGGCCGGGAACAGCATGATGTGCTTGGTGTCGCCATGGCTGGCATAGGCACACAGGGTCAAATCGCATTGCTGGGTGCGCGTCGGCAGGCCGGTTGAGGGCCCGGCGCGCTGGACGTTGAACAAGACCACCGGCACTTCGGAATAATAGGCAAAGCCGATGAACTCGCTCATCAGCGAGATGCCCGGACCGGAGGTCGGGGTGAAGGCGCGGGCGCCATTCCAGCCGGCGCCAACGGCCATGCCGATTGAGGCGAGCTCGTCCTCGGCCTGGACGATGCAGAATTTCTTCTCGCCGGTCTCGGCGTCGACGCGGAATTTCTCGCAGAAGAATTTGAAACCGTCCATCAGCGAGGTTGACGGCGTGATCGGATACCAGGCGCCGAAGGTCGCGCCGGCGTAGACACAGCCCAGACCGGCAGCCGTGTTGCCGTCGATCAGCACCATGCCCTTGGTCGCGTCCATCGCCTGAACGCGAAGCGGCAACGGGTCGGGATGGTGTTCACGGACATAATCGAGGCCGAGATTGATCGCCGTCATATTCGGTTCGATCAGCTTGGGCTTCGAGCCGAACATTTCCTCGACCATGGCGCGGATGATGTTGACATCAATCCCGGTCAGTCCGGCGACGGCGCCGACATAGGCCATATTCTTCATCAGAACGCGGGTGCGGGCATTGTCGAATTTGGCATTGCACAGCCGCGCCAGCGGCACGCCGATGGCGGTGATATCGGTGCGCGCGTGCAGCTCGGGGCGCGGCCAAGTGTCGTCATACAAGAGATAACCGCCCGGCGAGACCTCGGCGAGGTCGCGCTTATAGGTCTCGGCATTCATCGCGACGACGAAATCGGCCGCCCCCGAACGCGCCATGTAAGCGTCCTTGGTCACGCGGATCTCGAACCAGGTTGGCAGGCCCTGAATATTGGAGGGAAAGAGATTCTTGCCGACCACAGGCACGCCCATGCGGAAGATCGCCTTCATCAAGAGCCCGTTGGCACTGGCCGAGCCAGTGCCGTTCACATTGCCGATCTTGATGACAAAATCATTGATGCGGAGATCCGCCATAGTGTCCACGAGGTCCTTCATTCTGCCGCCACCCGGCGTGCTTCGTCATCGACATGCGGGATGACAATATCGCCGTCCTGCATATCCCAAGCTGCCGTCGGGCAGCGCTCGGCGCACAGGCCGCAATGCAGGCAGAGGTCTTCGTCCTTGACCATCACCCGGCCGGTATCTTTCAACGGCTCGGAGACAAACAGCGCTTGGTCGAGATTTGCCGCCGGCGCCTTGAGCGTCTGGCGTAGGTCCGACTCTTCCGCATTGGAGACGATGGAGAGACAATCAACCGGGCAAATATCGATACAGGCATCGCATTCCTTGCACAGAGGCGCGTCGAATATCGTCTGAACGTCGCAATTGAGACAGCGCTGCACCTCGGTGACAATCTGCTCGGCGGTATAGCCCATTTCCACTTCGGTCTTGCGATTGCCGAGACGGGCTTTCAGCTCAACCAGTGGCATCACGCGGCGATGGCCGCGCTCATAATCATTGGAATACATCCACTCATTGACGCCCATTTTGGCGGATTGGAGATTGACGCCGCGCGGCATGCGTTCCGCCAGATCAGTCTTCTCGCAATGCTTGTGGATCGAAATCGCCGCTTGGTGGCCATGCTCGACAGCCCAGATGATATTCTTGGGACCAAAGGCACTGTCCCCGCCGAA
Organism: uncultured Maricaulis sp.; assembly: GCF_963975345.1. Classification (NCBI taxonomy): domain Bacteria; kingdom Pseudomonadati; phylum Pseudomonadota; class Alphaproteobacteria; order Maricaulales; family Maricaulaceae; genus Maricaulis; species uncultured Maricaulis sp. Next base: position 169,171 of record NZ_CAXBGE010000002.1, read on the forward strand.
GAAGACGCCGGGAATGGTGGATTGATAAGTGGTGGTGTCGACGATGGGCACGCCCCATTTGTCGAATTCCAGACCGATATCGCGCTCGATCCAGGGGAAGGCATTCTCTTGGCCGATCGCCAGGATAACATCGTCGCAGGGAATGATTTTGGTGCCGGTATTACGCGTCGCGGCGATATTGCCGCGGGCGTCGAGATCATATTCCATCAGCTCGAATTCCATGCCGACGAGCTTGCCATTCTCGGTCACGAAACGCTTGGGCGAATGATTGACGAGGATTTCGACATTCTCGCCCTCGGCGTCTTCGAGCTCCCAGGGGGAGGCCTTGAAGAATTGCCGTGGCTTGCGCGCCATCACCTTGACGTCGTCGGCACCGAGCCGCAGCGATGAACGGCAACAATCCATCGCCGTATTGCCGACGCCGATGATCAGAACTTTTTTGCCGATCTTCTCGATATGCTCGAAAGCAACACTTTCCAGCCAATCGATCCCGATATGGATATTGGCGGCGGCTTCCTCGCGGCCATCGATCTGAAGGTCCTTGCCCTTGGGCGCGCCGGAGCCGATGAAAATCGCGTCAAAATCCGCTGCGAGCATCGCTTTCATGCTCTCAATGCGGTGATTGAGCTTCAGATCGACGCCCATATTGAGGATATAGCCAATCTCCTCGTCCAACACGTCTTCCGGCAGGCGGAAGGAGGGGATGTTGGAGATCATCAACCCGCCGGGGCGGTGCATGCCTTCAAAAATCGTACACTCATAGCCCAACGGCGCCAGATCATTGGCGACGGTAAGCGAGGCAGGGCCCGCCCCGATCAGCGCGATCTTCTTGCCATTGGTGTTGGCCGGTTTTTGCGGCACGAGATGCGCGACCTCGTCGCGATGGTCGGCGGCGACGCGCTTGAGGCGGCAGATTGCGACCGGCTCTTCCTCGACGCGGCCACGGCGGCAAGCCGGCTCGCACGGCCGGTCGCAGACGCGGCCGAGAATGCCGGGGAACACATTGGAGCGCCGATTGACCATATAGGCCTCGGTAAACTCACCCTGCGCGATCAACCGGATATATTCCGGGACGGGCGTATGGGCCGGACAGGCCCACTGACAATCAACAACCTTGTGGAAATAGTCGGGATCGCCGGTATTGGTCGGCTTCATAACGCGCTTCCCCCTCGGAGCCGGGCTCCGGTTTTGCTTGAGGTCGCATCCATTCGGAACCGCCCCTGATTGGGAGCCATTCTCACATCTTCTTGACCATTGGGGTCAAGTTGTTTCGCCGGTAAAGCGTGGTCACATAAGCAGTATGTATGCAGCTGCGTCGCGTTCGCACTACGAGGGAGGGCGCGCAGCACATCGGGTTCGTCGGTGGTCGGGGCGCAGGGCGATTCTGGAGTCATCGCCCGCCCTCTCAGCCGGCCCGATTGCGCTCGACAAGCCCGCGCTGATCGACTTATCGTGGCGTTATACAGGGGTCGTGAATCGAAAACAGATCACAGGAACAGAGAGATGGGACGAGTCTTCAAAGCCGACATCCGACGGGAAACCACCTGCCCATCGTGTGCCACCGGCTATTATTATTTCGACGAAGTGGAAGTTCACGAAGGCGGCGGCGATTTTGACGCCGCGATCCGCAAGAAGGTCGAAAACGGCGTCGATGTCGTGCCCTGCCCGTCCTGCAAAAAGCTTTCCCCCGCCATGCGCAAGCAACACTGGATCGACCTGGCGGCCTTTATCGTCGGCCTTATCGCAAGCCTTGGAACGGCTGGCGTAATTATGGGGATATTTGAATCCGGCGGGGTCATCATGATCGGCCTGCTGGTCCTCGCTCTGCTGGGCGCCCTGGCTTGCGCGGTCCTGATCGTGGTCTGGCCGTTTTCACCCATGATGAACCGTGATCGCGCCGTCATTCCCGGACAGGAAGACCAGGCGAGCGAGGCGGTGAAAGCCAAGATCGAGACTTGGCAGGCGAACCGGGATCAAGCAACACTGGTCTGAGATGGGGGACGGCACCCCCCCTGGGCCGGGCTGACAGAAACTCAGGCGCAGCTCTGCCCCGAGATAGCCACGTCAGCCTGATAGCCCATAACCCTCGCGTGGCGAAATGGTGTGAGAGCCGGTATATTCCGCTTCCAAGAAGCCAAGGCAGTCTTCCGCGTCGTTCAGACACTCAAGAGGTAGAGCATGCCGAAACCGGTCATCATTATCACCTATGCCCGCAGCCTGATGGCGCTGACCGTCGGTCAATCGCTGCGGCCGATCGCCGGCAAGTTGATTGGTGTCGATAGCGTCGAATGGACCGTGCTGGGTTTTTCAAGACTGTGCGACGAACACAGGCACCTGCCCGATCCGGGCAGCCGCCCACAGGACTATGTCGAGGCGCTGGTGGCGCTGAGCGAGGAATTCCTCGATCAAGGTCCGGTGCTGATCATGCCGGTGTTCGAGGATGCGCCGCTCTTGGCGCGCAACCGCGACAAATTCCCGAAAGGCGTCACGATTGCCGCCTCGCCAGCCGCAGCGATGGACCAGGTCTATCCCAAGGACAAGCTGGCCCGCTCCGTCGCTGAATGGGGCGTGCCGGCACCCGCCACCGATGTGGTGGAAACGCCGTTGAAGGGCAAAGCCGGGACATTCAAGAACAAACCGCCATTGATCATCAAGCCGGCCGAAGGCAATGGCGGACGCGGTGTCTTGCGGGTCGAAACGACGGCCGAGCTCGAGCACGAGCTGGCCAAACGCTCCGGGACGCAATTGCTGCAGGCACTGGTGCCGGGCAAGGATTATTGCGTCACGGCGATGGCCGATGGCAAAACGGTCTTCGCGCTCTCGGCCTATCTCAATCTGGAGCAATATCCGCCGCATAACGGTGCTGGCGCCCTGCGCGAGACCGTGCTCGCCGACGCGTTCAGGCCGTCGATGCAACGCATTGTCGAGGCATCCGGCTGGACCGGCACGCTGCAGGCCGATTTCCGCTGGAGCGGCGATGAGGCCGACACGCCGATGCTGATCGAGATCAATGCGCGGCTCTGGGCTGGCATCACCCATTCTGTGCATTCCGGCGTCGACTATCCGCTCTTGCTCGCCAAGCAGGCACTCGGCGATACCCTGCCCGAGCCGGGCAAGCCACAAATCGGCTTTCGTTCCAAACTGCCCTTCCTGTGGCTGGCCGGCCTGACTGGGAGCAGTCTGGATGAAGCCGAATATCTCGGTCAGATCGAGGAGAGCTGGAACCAGTTGGCGCAATCGGACATCACGCTGGGTGACCGGATTACGGGTCTGTGGCGCGACATGACCGATTTCGAGACCTTGCGCGACGATATCAATGCCGCGCTTGAACGCAGCAAACGGGCCGAAGGCGCGAAGGCCGATATCGGCGTCGACGAAGCGGGCAGCGCAGCACTGGGCTCGCTCTTCATCCTGTCGCACCTTTTGCGCCATGGCCGCCTGCCCGCCGAAGTGAAAAAATGAGCGCGCAGGCCACACCGTTCAAACCCCTGATCGGCTTTACCGCCGGCACGCAGGGCGATCACGGCGTCGCCTTCCTGCTGCGGCTGGCGATCTGGCTGGCCGGCGGTCGCACAACGCGGCTCAAGCGCACTCCGGACGAGCGCGACGGCGTCATGCCGGACGGGCTGTTGTTTGGCGGCGGGCTCGATATTGATCCGGCCCGCTATGCCGGCGACGAGGCGTTCGAGTCACAAATCGATCACCGACGCGATGATCTGGAATGGTCATGGATGGACTGGGCCGACAGCGCACGCGTGCCGGCTCTGGGCATTTGCCGTGGCCTGCAAATGCTCAACGTGCATGCCGGCGGCGATCTGCATCAAACGCTCGACCCGGACATCATTGCGGCCTGGCCCACCACCGCGCTAGAATACCTTGTTTTCCGCAAACCGATCCGGATTGAACGGGGCTCGCATCTTGAAGCCGCCACCGGCGCGACCACGCTCGACGTCAACAGCCTGCACCTGCAAGCCGTCCGCAATCCGGCCCCCGGCTTCAGCGTCGTCGCCCGCGAACGCGCTAGCGACGGCATCCAGGGCATCGAAGCCGACGAACCAGCCCTGCGCATGGGCGTGCAATACCACCCCGAGATGCTGCTGCACCAACCCACATCACGCTCGCTGTTTCGCTATTTTGTGGATCGCTGCCGGGGCAATGGCGCGGACTAACGCCTCCTCCCCCGAAGACGACTATTTACCCCGACCCATGACACCACTTTCCCCCGGAGGAGCGAAGCGAATTCCGGGGCCTGCCATTCGTTGCGGCGCTAGCACAACCCAGCTCCAGCAGGCCCCGGCACAAGGCCGGGGGAAGCGTGTTTTGTGATTTACGGAGATTACAAAAGCCGCCCTTCCCCCTCACAACTCATCCACAGAATGCTCATGATGCCGCGCCTCGGCCTTCAGCCAGGCGATGAAGCTTTGCGCGTCAGCGCTGAGTGGCCGGTTCTTCGCTGTCACGACCTGATAGGCCGAACGCACCGGTGAGGCGCCGTCGGAGAAGAGCGCCACCAGGCGTCCGGCAGCGAGATCATTCTGGACTAGGGTGCGCTTGGCGAGGGCGACGCCGCGGCCGGCCACCGCGCTGTCGATCACCAGGGCGGACTGATTGAAGCGGACGCCGCCCGAGACATCGACACCGCGCACGCGGCGAGCCTTGAGCCAGGAGGCCCAGTCGGCGCCATCGACATCGCTTTCCGGTGAGGCGTCGTGCAGCAGCGTGTGGCCGGCCAGGTCGCGCGGACGCACCAGCGGTTTGCCGTCATGGAGCAGGTCGGGCGAGCAGACGGGCAGAACCTCCTCGGTCAACAAGCGCTCCTCATTCAACGTCATATCCCCACCCGGGCCATAGCGGATCGCCAGATCGGCGGCACCGGCGGCAAGGTCGACGCGCTCACTGGCGGCGGAGATCCAGACTTCGATGCCCGGATGGGCCTCCTGGAAACGGTGCAGACGCGGGGCGAGCCATTTGCCGGCGAAGGAGGGCGAGACCGAGACGGTCAGGCTGCGCTTCATCGCCGGGCGCCGCATCAAGGACACGGCGCGTTCGAGCATGTCGAAGGCATCGCTGGCCGTATTGGCAGCAGCGCGGCCGGCCTCGGTCAGGGCGAGGCCGCGGCCCTGACGGGTGAAAAGCGGCGTACCGACATGTTCCTCCAGCAGGCGGATTTGCTGACTGATTGCACCGGGCGTGACGGCCAGTTCATCAGCCGCCTTGGCAAAGCTTTCAAGCCGGGCGGCGGCCTCGAAGGCGCGCAGGGCGTTGAGCGGGGGAAGGCGTGAGGTCTGGGCCATGGTCACTGTTTAGTTTTTCTAATCAGAAATGGCAATAATCATCGTTTGAATTCGGGCCACCCAATAGAAATATTGCAGGTGTCGCGCCATGAAGGCGCAGGATCGGATGAGCAATATGCGTGTTTTCCCAGCCTCCATGCCCTTGGACGGCCGAACGGTAATCGTCACGGGCCATGGCCCGATGGCGCAGGCCAAGGCACGCCTCTTTCTCACCTCCCCAGCCCGGTTGAAGTGGTTCACCGGCGAAGCGGCCGAATCTGTACCTGCTGATATTGCCCAATATGCGCAGGTTATACGCCGGGAGCCGACCCGGCGGGATCTTCATGGCGCGACATTGCTCTTCATCGCCGGTGGCGCCCCCGATGCGATCACCGAACTGGCTGCGGCTGCCCGCGAGCTCGGCGTGTTGGTCAATATCGTCGATGCGCCTGCCGCCTCCGATTTCCAGACCCCCGCAATTGTTGATCGCGACGGTATCGTGATCGCCATCGCGTCCGGCGGTGCAGCGCCGGTTCTGTCGGTGGATATCCGCGCCGCCATCGAAACCCTGATCCCCGCGCGCATCGGCGTGCTGGCCGATCTCGCGCGGGAATTGCGCGGCACGGTGAAGTCCGTCATCAAGCGCTTCGATGATCGGCGTGCGTTCTGGGAGCGCGCCCTGCGCGGCAAGGCCCGCGATCTGGCACTGTCCGGCGACAGGGTCGGTGCCCGCCGCGAAATGCTGCGCGCCCTCAATGCCTCTGCCGAACCGGCGACAGGCATCGTCCATCTGGTTGGCGCCGGGCCGGGCGATCCCGATCTGTTGACGCTGAGAGCCGCCCGTCTGCTGCGCGAAGCCGATGTGATTGTGCATGACCGCTTGGTCAGCGCCGGCGTGCTCGATCTGGCGCGCCGTGACGCGATCCGGATCGATGTCGGCAAGACCAAGGGGCACCACCCCGTGCCGCAACCATCGATCGAAGACATTCTGATTGAGCACGCCGCCAAGGGCCTGCGCGTGGTGCGTCTCAAGGGCGGCGATCCGTTCATTTTCGGACGCGGCGGCGAAGAGCTTGAAGCCGTGCGTGCCGCCGGGATCGACGTCCAGGTCACACCCGGCATCACAGCCGCCATGGCCTGCGCCGCCTCGGCGGGCATCCCGCTGACCCATCGTGACCATGCCCAATCGGTCACCTTTGCTTCGGGCGTCGTCAAACAGGACGGCCCGGACGCCGATTACCGCGCCCTTGCCGCGCCCAACGCCACCGCCGTGTTCTATATGGGTGTCGGCGCGGCACCGCAGATCCAGACCAAGATGATCGCGCATGGCCGCGCGGCGCAGACGCCGGTCGCCCTGATCGAGAACGGATCGAGCGATGGTGAGCGCCGCTTCACCGGCACGCTCGGCGACCTGGCCGGGCTGGTGGCGCGTGAGAATATCAATGGCCCGACCATCATCATTATCGGCGAAACGGCAGCCTTTTCTGCCCGTCTACCTGAGCGCGTGGAGCAATTCGCATGAAAGCCATCACCGCCAATCGCCTCACCGACGGCCGCGTGATTTACCGCACTGCTGACGCTGAATGGTCGACCGATTATAACGCCGCGCACGCTCTCAGCGATACCGAGGCGGAAACCGCGCTGGCCGCTGCCGAGCGCGACGCCTCCATCATCGTCGGTCCCTATCTGATCGAGCTGGGTGAAACCGCTCCGGCGGGCCAGAAGTGGCGCCGTGAAGGGATCCGGATTGACGGGCCGACATCGGGCACGACCCGCCCGTCTGCCCCAGCGCACACGCGGCGGGCCGCCTGATGTATCGCTATGATGACTATGACGCGACGCTGGTGCGCGAGCGTATCGGTGAGTTTCGCGACCAGATCGAGCGCCGGATCGATGGCCGTTTGAGCGAGGACGAGTTCAAGCCACTGCGTTTGATGAATGGCGTCTATCTCCAGCTCCACGCCTATATGCTGCGCGTCGCCATTCCCTATGGCACGCTGAACGGAGCGCAAGTGCGCACCCTTGGCCAGATCGCGCGCCAATATGATCGCGGCTATGGCCATTTCACGACACGCCAGAATATCCAGTTCAACTGGCCGGCCCTGACCGATGTCCCGGCCATTCTGGAACAACTCGCCGATGTCGAAATGCATGCGATCCAGACTTCGGGCAATTGCATCCGCAATACGACGGCTGACCCATTTTCCGGTGCTGCCGCCGACGAACTTGAGGATGGCCGTCCCTGGGCCGAGATCATCCGGCAATGGTCGAGCCTGCACCCGGAATTCACCTTCCTGCCGCGCAAGTTCAAGGTCGCCGTCAATGGCGCCGCCGAGGATCGTGCCGGTCTGCGGGTGCATGATATCGGCCTGCAGATCGTCCGCGACGCGGCGGGCGAGAGCGGGTTTGAAGTCTGGGTTGGTGGCGGCCAGGGCCGCACGCCGCGCCTGGCGGTGCTTACCCGCGACTTCCTCGCGCCGCGCGACCTGCTCAGCTATCTGACCGCCGTTTTGCGCGTCTATAACCAGCATGGCCGCCGCGATAATATTTACAAGGCGCGCATCAAGATCCTGGTTGAAGCGCTCGGCACCGAGGCTTTCATCGCCGAGGTCGAGGAAGAATTCGAAGCCATCCGCGAGAGCGAATTGCGGCTGTCCGAAGCGGAAATCGCACGCATTCGCGCCTTCTTCGCCACGCCGGTGATCGACAATCCCGCGCCCCTGCCCGAGGCCGGCGAGCCGGGCTTTCGCCATTGGCTCAAACGCAATCGCCGCGCCCACAAAGTGACCGGTCTCTCCAGCGTCGTGATTTCGCTGAAGCCGATCGGCGGCACGCCCGGCGATGCCAGTGCCGACCAGCTCGAGCTGATTGCCGATCTGACGACCCGCTATGGGCTCGACGAAATCCGCGTCACGCCGGAGCAGAATCTGGTCCTGCCGCACGTCCGCAATGAAGGTCTGCACGCAGTCTGGCTGGCGTTGAAAGCGTCGGGTCTGGCGACGCCGAATGCCGGTCTGGCGACCGATATCGTCTCCTGCCCGGGCATGGATTATTGCAGCCTCGCCACCGCCCGTTCCATCCCGATTGCCCAAGCGATCACCGAGCGGCTCGAAGCCACCGGGCTGAGCGAGGCGGCCGGAGCGGTCACGATCAAGGTCGATGGCTGCATCAATGCCTGCGGCCATCACCATGTCGCCAATATCGGCGTGCTCGGCCTCGATAAGCGCGGCGAGGAATATTACCAGATCACGCTCGGCGGTGCTTTCGGCACGGATGCGGCAATCGGCAGCATCGTCGGCAAGGGACTTGCGGGCGATGATGTGCCTGCGGCGATTGCCCGGATACTGGAAACCTATCTCGAACTTCGCAGCGACAACGAAACCTTCATCGACACCCTGCGCCGAACCGGCGCCGACGCCTTCAAGGAGGCCATCTATGTTGCGCACTAATCCCGCGACCGAGACCGACCGAAGCGCCCTGGCCCAGCTGGCCTCGGGCGGCGGTAAGACCGTTGAATTGTCGGGCGGTGCCGATTGGCGCACGGCGGCTGAGGATATTCGCGGCGCGGTGCAGGTCGATATCCGCTTTGCCAGTTTCAAGGATGGCCGTGGCTTTTCGCTGGCGACGCAATTGCGCACCCGGCTTGGGTATAGCGGCCGCCTGCGCGCCATCGGCGACCTGATCCCGGACCAGGCCCAGTTTCTCAAACGCGTCGGCTTTGACGCGATCACCCCTGACCGCAGCGATCTGGCCGCCGACTGGGCAAACGCGGAACGGCGCTATTCGGTCGTCTATCAACCGGCCCATGATGCCATCGCCACGATACCGGCGCTGCGCAAGAGCTCGAGCGACGAGCTGGAGCAGTTCAACGCGCGCTACCGCAATAGCGACGCGCTCGAGATTCTGCACGATGCGCTCGAGACAACATGGCGCGGCCGGATTGCCTTGCTCTCTTCCTTCGGGACCGAGGCGGCCGTCAGCCTGCACCTCGCCTCGCGGATCAATCCGGCAACGCCGGTCCTGTTTCTCGATACCGGGCGTCATTTCGCCCAGACCGAACAATATCTGCGCACGCTGGTGGACCGTCTCAAGCTGACCGATGTGCGGGTGCTGAAACCCGATACCGGCGAAGTCCAGACCGAGGATGCCGATGGCTATCTATGGCAGCGTGATGCCGACGCCTGCTGTGCCATGCGCAAAGTCCGCCCGCTCTCGCGGGCGCTGGACGAGTTCGATGCCCTGGTGACCGGCCGCAAGCGCTTTCACGGCGGCGCCCGGACGGATCTGCCCGTCGTCGAGCGCGTCGCTGACGGCCTGCGGGTCAATCCTCTGGCCAACTGGTCGGCAGAGCAGATCCAGGCTTATTTCCAGGCGCATGATTTGCCGCGTCACCCATTGGCCGATATGGGGTATAGCTCGATTGGCTGCTGGACCTGCACGGCGCCGGCCTATGGCGGCGGCGGCTTGCGCGCCGGTCGCTGGCCCGGCCAGAACAAGACTGAGTGTGGCATCCATGCGCGCTAGCATGCCGCAAAACTTTGATCGGAAAGGACGGGCTCGTGGCCTATTCGCATATTCTTGACCTGATCGGCTCGACGCCGCTGATCCGGCTCGATGGCCCATCGCGCGCCACAGGTTGCGAGATTCTCGGCAAAGCCGAATTCCTCAATCCGGGCGGCTCCGTGAAAGACCGCGCCGCGCTCAATATCGTGCGCGAAGCTGAAGCCAATGGCACGCTCAAGCCCGGCGGCACCATCGTCGAGGGCACGGCCGGCAATACCGGGATCGGCCTGGCGCTGGTCGGCGGGGCGCTCGGCTATCCGGTGATCATCGTGATGCCGCGCACCCAGAGCGATGAGAAGAAGCAGGCGATCCGATCCTTCGGCGCGCGCCTGATCGAGGTCGATGCGGCACCATTCTCGAGCCCCAATCATTTCGTGCATTATTCCCATCGCCTCGCGGATGAGCTCAATGAGAGCCTGCCCGCCGGTGCGATCTGGGCCAATCAATTCGACAATCCCGCCAATCGGCGCGCCCACGAGAAATCGACAGGGCCGGAGATCTGGCAGCAGACCGGTGGCCGCATTGACGGCTTCATCTGCGCCGCCGGAACCGGTGGCACTCTGGCTGGCATCGCTGCCAGCCTGCGCAGCTTCAAGCCGGAGATCGCGATCGGTGTCGCCGACCCGGCCGGCGCGGCGCTCTATGCCTATTACACCGAAGGCGTATTGCGCGGCGAAGGCTCATCGATCACCGAGGGCATTGGCGTCAACCGCATCACCGGCAATCTGGAAGGCTTGGAAGTCGATCATGCCTACCGCATCGAGGACGCAGAAATGCTGCCGGTGCTGTATGATCTGGTGCGTCATGAAGGTCTGTCGCTCGGCGGCTCGTCGGGCGTTAACATCGCCGGCGCGATGCGTCTGGCGCGCGATCTTGGACCGGGCAAAACCATCGTCACCATCTTGTGCGATGTCGGTGCGCGTTATGCCGGCAAGCTGTTTAATCCGGAATTCCTCGCCAGCCGGGGCTTGCCCGTGCCGCCCTGGACCGATACCGAAGCCTCGCCTGTTACGGCCTGACGCCGGCACACCCCAATTGAAGTTGCGACAAAGACCATGACGATGACCGTATCCGTGCCCGCCACAGCCGTTCCGGCGAAGAATGCCATCTCCGCCAAGCCCGGCCCGTTCACGGTCGAGACGGTGTTGTCGGTGCAGCATTTTACCGACCATCTCTTCTCCTTCCGCATCACGCGGCCGGCCGCCTTCCGTTTCCGCACCGGCGAATTCGTCATGATCGGCCTACCCAAGGAAGACGGCAAACCGCTGCTGCGCGCCTATTCCATCGCCAGCCCTTTCTGGGACGAGGCGCTTGATTTCTACTCGATCAAGGTCGCCGACGGTCCGCTGACATCCCGACTGCAGCACATCCAGCCTGGCGATGAAGTCCTGCTCGGGCGCAAGCCGACCGGCACCCTGGTGCTCGACGCTCTCAAGCCGGGCAAACGCCTCTACATGATCTCGACCGGCACCGGCATCGCCCCCTTTGCCAGCCTGATCCGCGATCCGGAGACCTATGAGAAGTTCGACGAGGTCATCCTGACCCATACCTGCCGTCACAGGGATGAACTGCGCTATGGCGAAGAGCTGGTCGCAGCCACCAAGGATGACGAGCTGATCGGCGAAATGGCACGCGAAAAGCTCGTCCATTTCACGTCTGTCACCCGCGATGACGGTCCGGTCAAAGGCCGCGTCACCGACATGATGCTGTCGGGCAAGCTGGCCGCCGCGCTCGGCGTTCCAGCGCTCGATCCCGCCGTTGACCGGGTGATGATCTGCGGCTCCGAAGGCCTGCTCAAAGACGTCAAACAGATCTGCCTCGACGCTGGTTTCATTGAGGGTTCAAACGCGGCCCCGGCCGATTTCGTGATCGAGAAAGCCTTCGTCGCGACCTGACCTCAACCGTATTCCTGCACCAGGGAAATCGTATCGACCAGCCCGTGGGCAATGATGACCGGCCATAGCCAGCGCCCGCCCGCGAGGTAGGCGATACCCATGATCAGGCCGATACTGCCCGTTTGCACGATACCGTAAAGCCCCTGCGAGGCATGGCCCAAACCAAACAGTGCCGCCTGCGCCAGAACGGCCAGGACAAGGGCGATACGCGTACCGCCGAACAGGGTTTCAAACCGCCCGAGCAAAAAGCCGCGAAACAACATCTCCTCACCAAAGCCGGCAACACCCCAAGCGATGAATACGAGGAATGCGATGAGCAGCGGCAGATTGTTCTCAAGATAAGCAAATGGATCCAACGCCCCCTCTGCCGCCGGCACACGCAGCCCCTGGGCCACAGCGGGCAGGGCTACCATGACCGTCCCGACAATTGCCGCCATTGTCGCAATAATCAGCCCGCCAAGCTTGAGCCAAGACCAGACGCCCGTTGGCAAGCGCATCCCGGCTTGGCCCCAACCCGTCCGGCGGACAGCCAAGATGAGCGTGGCGGCCAGAACGCCGCAGACAACAGCGATCGATCCCGCGAGCGGCAGGCCCAGCGCTTGCGCGCCCCAACGCGCAGCAAAAAAGGCCGCGACGGGCAGTAGAATTTCGATCAGGGCGACCGCTCGCAATTGCGAGAAGGCGGGCCGGATGCCCTGATCAGCAATCTGTTCCTGGTTCATGACAGCATCCTCATAACTAGCCCTCCGGGTCCATGATGCGCGCAGAGCGGCATTTGGATGCAGGTGCCGGGCTTCAACCTCGATTGACATGACATAAACATATCTTTATATGTGAAGTCGCGCCGATTTGATGTTCAGCTTGCGGGCGCGGAATAAATGCGGCTAAAGCGGATCGAATGGGCGTCGGGATTCCCCCCCGGATCATCCTCGCGCCCGTTCGACCCCATTCGGCGCCCGCTTTGTTCCGCCAGCGGAATCCAGCATGCCAACTCTTCTCGAACGCCCAGTAGACACGCTCGTCCACGAGATCTCGACCCGGATCCATTTCGGCAACGGTGTGCCTGTGCGCATCACCGGCCGTCTCACCGGACCGGACAATGCGCCGGTCTGTCTGGTCCTTGGCGGCATCTCGTCCGACCAGGCAGTGACGGCCAGCCGCGGTGAGGCCGGCTGGTGGTCAGCCCAGGCTGGTCCTGGCTGTGCGCTCGACACCGATCATTTGCGCATCCTCTCCTTCGATTTCCTCGCCGACGAGATCAAACCCTTCCCGACCACGACCGACCAAGCCCGCGCCGTTCTCGCCCTGGCCGACGCGGCGGGGGTCAAGCGCTTCTCGATTGCCGGCGCCTCCTATGGCGGCATGATCGGTCTGGCGCTGGCACTGCTGGCGCCGGAGCGGATCGAAAAACTGTTGGTGATCAGCGCCGCCCACCGCGCCTCGGCGATGGCCAAGGCCTGGCGGTCGATCCAGCGCGACACCGTCGAGCTCTCGCTGCAACACGGCGATGGCCGCGCCGGTCTCGACCTCGCCCGGCGGTTGGCGATGACCACCTACCGCACCCCGATCGAGCTGGAATCGCGCTTCTACGACCCTGAGCCCGATTGCCGCGATGCCGGAGGCGTGGTCGCCTATCTCGAGGCCCGTGGCCGCGAATTTGCCGACCGGGTGACGCCGCAGCGCTTCCTCGCTCTGTCACGCTCAATGGATGAGCATTGCATCGATCCCGCCCGGATCGAATGCCCCGTCACCTATCTCGCCGTGATCGAAGACCAGCTCGTCCCGCCCGAACAGATCACCGAAGCGGCCCGCTCGACACGCATGGGGACGCTGAAGCGGATCCACTCGCTGTACGGCCATGACGCCTTCCTGAAGGAAGACGCCGCGATCTCGGCCGCCCTCTCCGATTTCATCGGCCGCTGAAATGGCCCGTGACCCCCGCACTGCCGCCATCCGCGCCGGCCTCAATACTGACAAAAGCTGGAATGCGGTCATCCCACCGATCTCGCTCTCGACCGCCCATAGGCGCGAGGACCCCGCCGTGCAGCCGGCCTTCGACTACGCCCGCACCGGCCACCCCGGCCGCTCGACCCTGGCCACCGCCATCGCCGAGCTTGAACATGCCGCCGGCGCCGTCGTCACCTGTTCCGGCATGGCGGCGATTGATCTTCTGCTGCACGATCTGCCGTTCGGCGCCCGCGTGATCTGCTCGCACGACGCCTATGGCGGCACGCGCCGCCTGCTCGATGCGAGGGGCCGCGGCGGACGGCTGCTGCCCGTCTATATCGACACCACCGACACCGATGCCGTCGCTACCGCGCTCACCGAGCCAACCTCACTCGTGCTGGTGGAAACCCCGTCCAATCCGCGTCTGCGAATATCCGATCTGCGCGCCTTGGCCGATCTCGCCCATCAGGCCGGAGCAGAACTGGCGGTCGACAATACCGTGCTCTCGCCGGCGCTGCAGCGTCCGCTCGATCATGGCGCGGATTATTCGGTCCAATCGGTGACCAAGCTGCTCAATGGCCATTCCGACATGGTTGGCGGCGTGGTCTGCGTCGCCGATGCCAGCAAGCTGGCGCAACTGGTCTGGTGGAGCAATTGCGCCGGGGTCGGCGCCGCCGCCTTCGACAGCTATCTCGCCCTTCGCGGGCTGCGCACCCTGGCGCTGCGAGCCAAGGCCCAGTGCGACAGCGCCGCCGAAATCGCCGCCCGGCTCGCCGCCGACCCGCGCATCGCGGTTATCGATTTTCCCGGCCTGCCCGGCCATCCCGGCCATGAACTCGCCAAGCGGCAGCAGGACGGGTTCGGGCAATTGATCTCGATCCAGCTGGCCGACACTGTCGCCGATGCGCGCGATGTCGTGCGGCGACTCACGCTCTTCACCTTGGCCCAATCGCTCGGCGGGGTGGAAAGCCTGGTCAATATCCCGGCCCTGATGACCCATGCGGCCATGACACCGCAGGCGCGCAGCGACGCCGGCATTTCCGACAGCCTGATCCGCCTCTCCATCGGCCTTGAAGCGCCCGGTGAGTTGATCGCCGATCTCGACGCAGCGCTCGCCCCGTAGCGGGGCCTTTCGCTTGGCCACGCCTCGCCTTATACCTTGATGTTCAAAGCGGGTTTGACGATCCGCCAGCCGGCCCGAGGTCAAGATGTCGAGACAGAGCGAATGGATTGATGCCTTTGCCGGTGTGAAGCTGGTCGTGTTCGGCGATGTCATGCTTGATCGCTATACGTTCGGCGATTGCAATCGCATCTCGCCGGAAGCGCCAGCCCCCGTCTTTCTCGCCCAACGGGTCGAGGAAATGGTTGGCGGCGCCGGCAATGTCGCGCGCAATATCGCCAGCCTTGGCGGCAAGGCGTCGCTGATCGGGGCCATCGGCCATGACAGCGCCGGCTTCGCCCTGATCGCCGCCGCCGACGACACACCCGGCCTGACCCCGCACCTGACCCGCACCGATGCCGCCCGGACCGCCGTCAAAAACCGCTTCGTCGCCAAGAACCAGCAGATGCTGCGCGTCGACGAGGAGGATATTGTCGATCTGCCCGAGGCGACCATCGAGGCCCTGTTCGATCATCTCGACCGCGAGCTGGAGGGCGCTGCCGCCCTGGTCCTGTCGGACTATGGCAAGGGCGTGCTGTCGCGCTCGACGATTGCCCGCGCCGCCGCGATGGCCCGCTCGCGCGGCCTGCCGGTGATTATCGACCCGAAATCGCGTGATCTCGCCCGCTATCGCGGTGCCACCGTCATCACCCCCAATGCCAAGGAAGCCGAAGCGGCGACCGGCCTCGATTGCCACAGCGATGCCGGTGCTGCCGAAGCCGCCGAACTGATCGCGGATCAGACCGATTGCCCCGTCGTCGTCATTACTCGCGGCCCACAAGGCATGACGGTGCGATCCATTGACGGCGCCATCCACCACATGCCGACCGCAGCGCGCGAAGTGTTCGACGTCTCCGGTGCTGGCGATACCGTCGTCGCAGCGCTCGCCCTGGCGCTCGCCTGTCACGCCCCGATCGAGGCCGCCGCCGAGCTGGCCAATCGCGCCGCCGGGATTGTCGTCGGCAAGGTCGGCACCGCCACCGTCAGCGCCGCCGAACTGCACCGCACCCTGCATGACAGCGGCACCGGCTCCAACAAGATCGCCGATCTCACGAGCGCCGCCAAAGCCACCCACACCTGGCAGGCGAGCGGCCAGCGCTGCGTCTTCACCAATGGCTGTTTTGATCTTCTCCATCCCGGCCATATCAGCCTGCTCGCCTTCGCAAAGGCCCAGGGCGACAAGCTGATCGTCGCGATCAATTCCGACGCCTCGGTCAAACGCCTGAAAGGCCCCGACCGCCCGGTCCAGAATGAGCATGCCCGCGCCGTCGTCATGGCCGCCCTGCGCGATGTTGATCTGGTCGTGGTGTTCGATGAGGACACGCCGCTGGAAGCGATCACCGCCATCGGGCCCGACGTACTGGTCAAGGGCGCCGATTACAGCGTCGACAAAGTGGTCGGCGGCGATGTCGTGACCGGGCGCGGCGGCCGTGTCGTGCTGGCGCCGCTGCTCGACGGGCATTCCACCACCGCAGCAATCGACCGCGCCGGCCGCAATGCGTGAGCCCTTCCTCGTCCTGCTGGACCGCGACGGCACCATCAATATCGACCGCCACTATCTCGGTGACCCGGCCGGTCTGGAATTCCTGCCCGGCGCCCTGGAAGGCCTAACGCTGCTGCGCGATGGCGGCGCCGTCCTCGCCATCGTCACCAATCAATCCGGCATCGGCCGCGGCATGTTCGACCGCGAACAGGCCGACACCGTCAACGACCATCTCGTCAGCATGCTCGGCGCCCACGGCATAGAGATCGCCCATGTCGCCCTCTGCCCCCACGCCCCCGACGACGCCTGCAACTGCCGCAAGCCCGCGCCGGGCCTCGCGCTCGAGGTGGCCGCCGCGACCGGCCTGCCGCTGGATCAAGCCTGGGTGATCGGCGACAAAACCAGCGATACCGGCCTGGCGAATGCTGTCGGTGCGCGCGGGATTTTGATCACGGATGACCCGCTGGCCTCACCGGCGGAGCATTTCACGGCGGGCGATCTGGTCGAGGCGGCTGGGATTATTCTGGGGGAGGGGTAGGGACGGGCTTTTCCCCAAACCAACAAACCACTTCCCCCGAAGGAGCGTAGCGAAGTCCGGGGCCTACCGGAGCAGGGCGAGCTTTCTCGACTCCCCTCCGCAGGCCCCGGAACAGGTCCGGGGAAAAATGGCGTTGTGGTTTTGCTGAACGAGAGGCCCTCACCCCGTCCTCACCCGCCCCACCGCATCCTTCCACCCCGCCCGCATCCGCGCCCGGTGCGCAGGCTCGCATCCCGGCTTGAACTCGCGATCAGCCTTCCAGATAGCGCGCCCATCCTCGAGCTTGCGGAAGAGCCCCGCGCCCAGGCCAGCCAGAAACGCCGCGCCCCAGGCGGTGGTTTCGGTGTTTTTCGGGCGGACGACTTCGATGTCGGTGAGTTCGGCGAGGCGCTGGAGGATGGTGTCATTGCGGGCCATGCCGCCATCGACGCGCAGGGTTTTGGTGGTGACGCCGTCGCCAGCCATCGCTTCTAAAAGGTCGCAGGTCTGGTGGGCGGTGGAATCGATGGCGGCCTGGGCGATTTCAGCGCGGCCGGCGCCTCTTGTCAGGCCGATGATGGCGCCGCGTGCGTCGGCATCCCAATAGGGCGCACCCAGACCGGTGAAGGCGGGGACCAGATAGACGCCGCTTTCCGGATCGGCGCCCGCCGCCAAGCCGCTGATCTCGGAGGCCTGGCTCAGCAGGCCGAGACCATCGCGCAGCCATTGGACCGTCGAGCCGGCGGACAGGACCGAGCCTTCCAGCGCATAGGTCGTTTCGCCAGCGATACGATAGGCAATCGTCGCCAACAGGCGGGTGCGCGAGCGGACCATCTCCTGGCCGGTATTGAGC
Organism: uncultured Maricaulis sp.; assembly: GCF_963975345.1. NCBI lineage: Bacteria > Pseudomonadati > Pseudomonadota > Alphaproteobacteria > Maricaulales > Maricaulaceae > Maricaulis > uncultured Maricaulis sp. The sequence continues at coordinate 186,861 of NZ_CAXBGE010000002.1, forward strand.
AGCAGGAAGGCGCCGGTGCCATAGGTGGATTTCATCTCGCCAGGGCGGAAACAGGCTTGGCCGATGGCGGCGGCCTGCTGGTCGCCGGCGACGCCGGTGATCGGCAGCGAGCGTCCGAGCAGTTCCGGCACCGTGGTGCCGAAATCACCGGCGCAATCGCGCACCTCCGGCAGTAGCGCAGCGGGGACATCGAACAGGTCGAGCAAGTCCTCATCCCAGCGGTCCTCGGCGATATTATAGAGCGAGGTGCGGCTGGCATTGGTGGCATCGGTGGCGTGGACCTTACCGCCGGTCAGGCGCCAGATCAGCCAGCTATCGACGGTGCCGAAGGCGAGCTCACCCTTGACGGCACGGGCGCGGGCGCCATCAACATGGTCGAGGATCCAGGCGATTTTGGTGGCGGAGAAATACGGGTCGAGCACCAGGCCGGTGCGCGAAACGACCGTCTCGGCGCGGCCGGCCTTGCGCAGGGCAGCGCAGACATCGGCGGTGCGGCGGTCCTGCCAGACGATGGCGTTGTGGATCGCCTGGCCGGTGGCGCGGTCCCAGACCAGGGTGGTTTCGCGCTGATTGGTCAGGCCGATTGCCTCGACGCTCCAGCCTTTCTTCTCGGCTTTCTTCAAGGCTTCGCGGGCGGTTGCCAGCACCGTTGCCCAGATCACTTCCGGATCATGTTCGACCCAGCCGGGATTGGGGTAGATCTGCTCGAATTCGCGCTGGGCCTCGGCGATGATCGAACCGTCGAGCGAAAATACGATGGCGCGCGAACTGGTCGTGCCCTGATCGAGCGCCAGCAGCGCCTTGCGCGTCTTGAACATGAACTTCCCCGCCTTGCCTCGGTGTGACTATAGCCCTGCCGCCGGATAAGAAAACGCGCTAGGTTCATATTCACCAGACCCGGGGAGCCGACATGCCGAAGTCCAATTACAGCCTGCAAACCCTGCCCAGCCCGACCGGCGCGCGGCTGGCGCTCTACACCGCGGAAGCCAAGGGCACACCGCGCGGCATTGTCCACATCAATCACGGTCTGGCCGAACATGCCGGCCGCTATGCGCCGTTCGCGGAATATCTCGCCTCGCGCGGCTATCATGTCGGCGCCCATGACCATCGCGGTCATGGCGCGACGACGGCGGAAGATGGCGCCGCGCGCCGCTATGCCGACACGGATGGCTGGACCAAGGTGATGGGTGATGTCAGCGCCGTCGAAGACTCGCTGCGCGCCACCTGGCCCGGCCTGCCCCTGATCGTGTTCGGTCACTCCATGGGCGCCGTGATCGCCTTCAACCAGGCGCTGCGCCAGCCGGAAAAGCTGGCCGGAGCGGCGATCTGGAATGGCAATATGACGCTGGGCGAACTGGCCAGTCTCATGAAGCTCATCCTGTGGTTTGAAGCCGCTGTCGGCGGAGAATTTACCCCGAGCCTGACGCTCGACAAGATGACGTTCAAGTCCTGGAACAAGACTTTCCCCGAACGCCGCACCGATGCCGACTGGCTGTCGCGCGATACCGCCGAGGTCGACAAATACGTCAATGACCCGGTGTGCGGCTGGCCGGCCAGCGTCTCGCTGTGGCGCGACTTCCTCGAGGGCAGCGCCTTTGCCGAGGACAAGGCCAATTTTACCAATGTGCCACGCGACCTGCCCTTCCATCTTGTCGGCGGGTCAAAGGATCCGGCGACTTTGCAGGGCAAGGCGATGCGCACGCTCTACAAACGTCTCAAGAAGGCCGGATTCACCGATGTCGATTTCCACCTGTTGAAGGGATTCCGGCACGAGACCCTCAATGAGATCGGGCGTGAGGCGCAGATGGCGGCCTTCGCCGACTGGCTCGACCGGGTAACCGGCTGATCCCGCTTCCGCCTTCTCACAGAAGAAATGAGCCGCAATGATTGAGTATGACGTCGCCATTATCGGAGCGGGCGCGGCGGGCATGATGTGCGCCGTCGAGGCTGGCAAGCGTGGCCGCACGGCCGTGCTCATTGAGCATGCCGACAAGCCGGGCGAGAAGATCCGCATCTCCGGCGGCGGGCGCTGCAATTTCACCAATCTGCATTGCGGCCCGAATAACTTCATCTCGGCCAACCCGCATTTCGCCAAATCGGCGCTCAAGCGCTATGGCCAGCGTGACTTCATCGCGTGGGTCGACCGCCATCGGATCGCTTGGCATGAAAAGACATTAGGCCAATTGTTCTGCGACGGTCCGGCGACGCAAATCATTGACGCCCTGCGCGGCGAGATGCGCGAGGCCGGAGTTGGTCTGCGGCTGGGCGTTTCGGTGACCTCTCACGAGCGCAAGGGCGAGGGTTTCGTGCTCAAGCTCAGCGATGGCTCGGTGTTTGCCTGCCGCTCGCTAGTGGTCGCCACGGGCGGCAAGTCGATCCCGAAAATGGGCGCAACCGGTTTCGCCTATGATGTCGCGCGCGCCTATGGCCTTGAAGTCACCGAGACGCGGCCGGCCCTGGTTCCGCTCACCTTCGGTCCGGAGATACTCGAACGTTTCAAACCGATTGCCGGCGTTGCGGTCGAAGCGATCGTGAGCGCCGGCAAGACCAGCTTCGAGGAAGCCCTGCTCTTCACCCATCGCGGATTGAGCGGGCCGGCGATCCTGCAAATCTCCTCCTACTGGCGCGAAGGCGAGGAGATTTCGATCAATTTCCAGCCCGGCTTCGGCATATTCGACGAACTCAAATCGCAACGCGCCGAGAATGGCCGCCAGGCCATTGGCACGGCGATGGCGGTGTTTCTGCCCAGGCGGCTGGCGCAATTGCTCGCCGCTGATTGCGGCCTGATCGGCAATCTCGCAGACCAGTCGGACAAGAAGCTCAGAGCGCTTGAGGCCTGGCTGCGCGACTGGCGCATCAAGCCAACCGGTTCGGAAGGCTATCGCACGGCCGAAGTGACGCTGGGCGGCATCGATACCGCCGGCCTCGACAGCCGCACGATGGAGGCGCGCGACGTGCCGGGCCTGTATTTCATCGGCGAAGCCGTCGATGTCACGGGCTGGCTGGGCGGCTATAATTTCCAATGGGCCTGGTCGTCGGGCTGGTGTGCGGGCCAGCACGTCTAAAGCCTGTGGGTGTAATTTGCCGCCTTTCGCGCTCGGAAATCACTCGCCCCGAGCGCGTGCGCACTGTATCAGTCGTGAAAGTAAACGCTGTTCGCTGATTCACGATGATGCACGATCCAATTGCAGGGCACCCAAATGATTTCGTTGAACCGTTCGCAACTGACCGCCCTGGCCATATTCGTCGCCGTCGTCATCCTGTTCACAATCGGCACGCTGCTGCAGGGCGGCCCGCAACATGCCGCAAATGCAAATTCGAGTGAGCCCGTCAGGTTTGAAGTCGTCACCGAGACCATCCACGCAATAGACCGTCCGGCCCGGCTGGCCCTGCGCGGCCGCACAGAGGCCTTCCGCGAAGTCGTCGTCCGCTCCGAAACCGGTGGCCGCATCGTCGCGGCACCGGCCGTCGAAGGCACAACTGTCAGCGAAGGCGATGTCCTGTGCCGGCTCGACCTCAATGCCCGCGGCGCCGCCCTCGCCCAAGCCGAGGCGGAATACCGCACACGCGAACTGGACTATAATGCCGCCGTGGAACTGCTCAATCGCGGCCACCGCTCCGCCAATGCCGTCGCCGGCGTCGAAGCCCTGCGCGACGCGGCCCAGGCCCGGCTTGAAGCGGCGCGCCAGGAAGTTTCCAATACCAATATCCGCGCGCCCTTTGACGGCTATTTCGACAATCGCGCCGGAGAAATCGGTGACTACCTCGCCCCGGGAGCGGCCTGCGGCACTGTCGTGCAGCTGGACCCGATCCTGATCACAGCTGAAGTTGCCGAGCGCGATGTCGCCGGCCTGGCAGCGGGCATGCCAGGTACGGCCCGTCTGATCACCGGCGAGACCGTCGCGGGCACGGTACGCTTCGTCGAACGCCGCGCCGATCCTGCAACACACACCTTCCGTCTTGAGTTGGCGGCTCCCAATCCGGACGGCCAGCTGCGCAGCGGCGTCACCGCAGAGATTGCGATCCCGCTCGCCGCCGAGCCCGCCTATCGTATCCCGACTTCGGTTCTGGCTCTGAACGCCAATGGCGAACTGGGCGTGCGCATTGTCGAAGCCGGCGACATCGTCCGCTTCCTGCCGGTGGAGCTGCTGGACGATGACGGCGAGGAAGTCTGGGTTTCCGGCCTGCCGAACCCGGCCCGGGTGATCACGGTCGGACAGGACTTCGTCGAGGACGGGGTCCAGGTCAGGCTGGCGGGCGCCGGAGCAGCCGAGTGACCGGAATTGTCGATTTTGCGATTGATCGCGCCCGGATGATTCTGGGGATCTTTGTCTGTGCGCTGGCGGCCGGCCTTATCGCCTTTCTGACGCTGCCGCGCGAATCCGACCCCGATATTCCCTTCCCCTTTGTTGTCGTCGTGGTGCCGCTGGACGGCATTTCGCCAGAGGACGCGGAGCGCCTGATCGTGCGGCCGGTCGAAACCGAGATGCGCGCGATTGACGGGCTGGTGGAACTGCACGGCACTGCGGCGCTCGGTGCCGGCACGCTGGTCGCCGAATTCCAAGTTCCCTTCAATGCCGATCAATCTGTGCAGGATGTGCGCGACGCTGTCGATATGGCGCGGCGCCAATTTCCCGAAGATGCCCGCGAACCCATCGTGCAGGAATTCAATTCCGGCCTCGCGCCAACCATCGCCGTGCAGGTCTATGGCGACGCGCCAGAACGCACGCTGTTCCAGCTGACGCGCCAGTTGCAGGACGAGATCGAGGCGCTGCCGCAAATCCTGCAGGTTGATGTTCAAGGTCTGCGCGAGGAAGTGCTGGAAATCGTGATCGATCCGGCGCTGCTGGAATCCCACGGCGTCACCTATGCGCAATTATTCAACGCGGTGCAGTCGAATAACCGGCTGATCGCCGCCGGTTCGCTCGATAGCGGAGCGGCGCGTTTCCAGGTCAAGGTGCCCGGCCTGTTCGAGACCGCTGCCGATGCGCTTAACCTGCCGCTGATCAGCTCGAATGACGCCGTTGTGACGCTGCAGGATGTCGCCACCGTGCGCCGCACCTTCAAGGATGCCGACAGCTATGCGCGCTATAATGGCCAGCCCGCCTTCACACTGCAGGTTGTCAGGCGTAGCGGCGAAAACATCATGGACACCAGCGCTGCGGTCCAGGCGCTGACCGCAGACGTCGCGAGCCAATGGCCGCAGACGGTGCATTACGAATTCAGCCTCGACCAGTCGACCTATGTGCGCGACAGCCTGCACAGCCTGACCAGCTCCATCGTGTTGGCGATCGTGCTGGTCCTGATCATCGTCGTCGCCGCGCTTGGTCTGCGCTCGGCGCTGCTCGTCGGGCTGGCGATCCCGTCGAGCTTCCTGTTCGCATTCCTGCTGCTCGGCCTCTACGGGCTGACGATCAATTTCATGGTGATGTTCGCCATGGTGCTGGCGGTCGGATTGCTGGTCGATGGGGCCATCGTGGTGGTCGAATATGCCGACCGCAAACTCGCCGAGGGCGAGACCCGAAAAATGGCCTACACCCATGCCGGCAAGCGCATGTTCTGGCCAATTGTCTCCTCGACCGCGACGACATTGGCCGCCTTCCTCCCCTTCCTGTTCTGGAACTCGATTCCCGGCCAATACATGGCCTATCTGCCGCTGACTCTGATCTTCGTCCTCAGTTCGGCGCTGGTGATGGCTCTGATCTTCCTGCCGACGCTCGGCTCGGTGCTGGGCGCCAAGGGCGGCGTCGTCGATCCCAAATCAGCCGTCGCGCATCTCAACGCCCAGGAAGACAGCGATCCGACCGATCTGCCGGGTCTGACCGGTCGTTATGCCAAGCTGGTCTCGAGCCTCATCAAACGACCGATCACAGTGACGCTGAGCGGTGTGCTGATCGTCGTTCTGGTGGTCGGAAGCTTCGCCGCCAGCTCGGCCGGCCTGTTCGGCCTGCAGCCCAAACGGACCGAATTCTTCCTCGATGCCGAGCCGGAACAGCTCTATGTTTTCGTCCGCGCACGCGGCAATCTTTCACCGGCCGAACAATACGAAATCGCGCTGGAAGCCGAGAGCCGCTTGGCCGGGATTGAAGGCATCAAGGGCTATTACACCGTCGCCGGTCAGCCGCCGGGCAATAATCCCTTCGACGGCACCGGCTCTGCCCCGGCCGACAGCATCGCCCGCATTTTCGTGGAATTCGAACCCTTCGGGCAACGCCCCAATGGCCGCTTGATCGAGCGGCAAATCCGCGAGGCCATGGTCGGCATTCCCGGCGTCATCATCGAAGTCAGACCGTTCGAAAAGGGTCCGCCGGTCGGCAAGGACGTTCAGGTCCAATTGCGTTCCAATGATGCCGACGCACTGGAACGCACCGCACGATTGATCCGGGCCTATTTCGATACGGTGGACGGGCTGGTCGATATCGAGGACAGCCTGCCCTTGCCCGGGGTCGAGTGGCGGCTGGATGTCGACCGCGCCGAGGCGGCGCGTTTTGGCGCCGACGTCACCCAGGTTGGCGCGGCGGTGCAGCTGGTCACAACCGGCTCATTGGTCGGGCGTTACCGGCCCGATGATGCCGATGAAGAGGTCGATATCCGGGTGCGTTTCCCCGAAGCGGATCGCGACATTTCCCGGCTTGGCGATCTTCGGGTCAATACCCGCAACGGCACGGTGCCGATGTCGAATTTCGTGACGCTGGAGCCGCGACCGAGGGTCGATTCGATCCGCCGCCGCGACGGCCAGCGCGTGCTGCAGATCCGGGCCAATGCTGACGACAACCATGCCGGCAATCTGCTCGTCGCCGAAGTGCGGGCCTGGATCGACACCCAGGTTGAGAGCGGCAATATCGAGCGCAGCGTTTCGGTCGAATATCTCGGCGCCGACCAGGAAAATGCCGAGGCCGGTGCCTTCTTCGTCGGCGCGATGATTGCCTCGCTCTTCATGATGGCGGTGATCCTGCTCTGGCAGTTCAATAATTTCTGGCACGTCGTCCTGACCCTGCTGGCGGTCGTGCTATCGGTTGTCGGCGTCCTGCTCGGCGTCCTGCTGACCTTCCCCTATATCTCAATCCTCTTCCTGGGCACGGGGGTGGTGACGCTGGCGGGGATTGTGGTGAACAACAATATCGTGCTGATCGACACCTATCAGCGCCTGCGCGGCCTTGGGATGGCGGTCGATGAGGCTGTTATCCGCACCGCAGCCCAGCGCCTGCGCCCGGTGATGCTGACCACGATCACAACGATTTTCGGCCTGTTGCCGATGGCTTGGCAGATCAATGCCGATTTCAGCCGTGGCGTGATCGGTATTGGCGGACCCGCCAGCGAATGGTGGGTGCAGCTGTCGTCGGCCGTGGTCTGGGGGCTGGGTTTCTCAACCCTGTTGACCCTGATCCTGACCCCGGTCCTGCTCGCCGCGCCCTCGCGTCTGGGCAATTGGCGCCGGCGCCATATCGACAGCCGCCTGCCCGGCCATCAAAGCGGCACTGCTACGGCCGAGTGATCAGTCCCGCGTCAACCGGATCAAACGCCCTTCGGGCTCGTCGGTGAGGAGATAGATGCTGCCGTCGGGCGCGACCGCGACATTGCGCATCCGCGCTTGGAGATCGCCGAGCAGGATCTCCTGACCCACCACTTCACCGTTTTCCAGATCGATCCGGCGCAAATGTCCCGATGGGACACCGGCATCGCCATGGATCAGGGCTGTGACGAGCAGATCGCCATCCCAGTCGGCAAACATCGTTCCGTGATAGATCGCCATGCTTGAGGGCGCGATGGACGGCACCCAGTAGAGCAGCGGCTCTTCCATGCCGGGATAGCTGGTATAGGGGCTCACCAGCGCACCGGTGTAATCGACGCCGTGGGTGGCAATCGGCCAGCCATAATTGCGGCCCTCGATCAGGATATTGATCTCGTCGCCACCGCGTGGCCCATGCTCGTTGGAATAGACAATCCCGCTCACCGGATCGACCGCGATGCCCTGCGGATTGCGGTGACCGATGGTGTAGACGCCCGGCGCAGCATCCGCGAACGGGCTGGTGATGGGTGTGCCATCGGCATTGAGGTGGACATAGCTGCCGAAATGCGAGGCCGGCTGCTGCGCCTCCTCGCGATAATCAAAGCCCTCGCCGACACTGAGCAGCAGCGTGTTGTCGGGCAGGAAGGCCAGCCGGGCGCCATAATGCACATCGGTGTGACGGTTGGGCTGCGCGGCGAAAATTTCCTCGAAGTCGACCAGCGCCATGCCCTCCAACCGGCCACGGCCAAGCTTGAGCGTGTTGTCGCGCGGCGTGCCTTCAGACCAGGTGAGATAGACGAGATGATTGGTTTCGAAATCCGGGTGCAAGACGACGTCGAGCAGACCGCCCTGCCCGGAATACAACACCTCCGGCACGCCGGAGACGGGCGCGGCCTCCAGACCGTCCGCATCAATCACGCGCAAGCGGCCCGGCTTTTCGGTCACCAGCATGCGGCCATCCGGCAGGAAGGCGAGACTCCAGGGAAATTCCAGCCCTTCGACGACCGTTTCCTGCCTGGGCTCGGCAAAGCCGGCCGAGCTGATGGCGAAGGCTGCCAGCGTCGCAAAAACCCAGTGTCTCATCATCAAACTCCGCCAATTGTCGTGCCGCCAGCCAGCCTATAGGCTGGCGCGCAGTCTGTAGAGCCCTCGAAGGTCCCCGCGCATGTCGATTTTACGCACCGCCTTCATTTTTCTGCTCAGCGTCGTGCTGGGAACCGTGTTGGTCAGCATCGCCAACACCCATGTCGTGCTGCAATCGCTGTCTGCAGTCGGGGCCGACTTCTCCACCGCCGTGCGGCTCGACGCCATCAAGCGCGATCTTCTGGGCTTCGGGCCGACTCTGTTCGTCCTGGTGCTGATCGGCTTTACGATCGCCTTCCCGGTCGCTGGCTGGACCGCTCGCTTGCTTGGAAAACCCTGGCGCCGGATCGGTTTTACCCTGGCAGGTGGGGCGGCGGTCGCCTGCATCATGCTGGCGATCACGACCTATTATGGCGAGGTCCTGCATTCATTGATCACGCCGGTCGCCTCAAGCCGGACCCTGACGGGCCTGCTCAGCCTGGCGCTGGGCGGCGCAGGCGCCGGCTTTTTCTTCTCGCTGCTCAAGCCTCCGGCCCGCAAAAACTGAATGGGTTTTGACCTCGGGGCATTGCGGCGTTCGATTGAATTGCATCTCGAATACAACCGGCAACACCGACCGGAGCTTGAAGCGGTGACGCAGGCCTCTGACCGCACCTGGAGAAGCGGACGTGAGCCGCGTCAGGCCGATTGCCGGGTCCGACCTGCGCCACATCCTCAAGGGAGGCGCCACCAGCTGCATTTCCGCCCCCTTCCTGCTTGCTGAGCGTGATCGCGAACATCGCCGGCGCGTGGCCCCGCGCTTTGCATAATCGCAACTGTCGGACGAGACCGAGAACACGCCGCGTCGCCCATCTCCACTCCCGACCTATTGACGCCGGATTTGCCCCGGTCGGGTCAGGCCCGGCGACCGCCTGCGCGTCAGCCAGCGCAGGGCCGGTGGGCGACTAGGACAAAAAAATTAATATGAACTTAATGCTTCTGCTGCACCCTTCACATTCCCATCAGGGAAGTTTAGTTGATGAACAATGCGGATCGTACACATTTAAAATGGATTGTGCAGGGCGGTGCGACCCCGCGAATTCTCGACCTGTGGTCCATCGGACGACGCTTCCACGACAAGCCCGACCATATCTCCCATCCATTTTTCAGGAATCCGCGGCTCAATGCGAGTTTCCTGATCAAACACACAGTCCGCGCCGAAGATCGGGCCTATTTGGCCACCGAGGACCCGGTCGTCACCAAGGTCATCATCCCGGTGAATACCGCCGACCTCTCGATGGGTGGCCACACTTTCATCGTCGAGGAACGTGACTTCGACAGCCGGTTGCGGAAATTTCTCGGCGCCGGGTCGGAAAACAAGCATTTCGATGCCGACCTTGAGCGACTGAAAGATCTTGCCGACCTCCCATCTTTCGACCCTTTCCTGCTCGCCGACCGCTACGCGGAGTGTCATCACCCTGTTGCACGGCATTATTTCAGCATCACCGAAGCGGATCAGGTCGCGATGCGCCGCCACGTCGCGCAGCAAATCGCCGGCGTTGTCGGGCTGGCTTTCGGAGCGGGCGAGCTGAGGCGGGATGACCGGCGAGCGCTCAAATTTGCCGAACAACTTTTGTGTGACGATCCGTCAGACAGCATGCACCAGCTGCGTACGACGCTCGGCCTGAGCGATGACGAGTTTTCACAAGGCATTTTCGGCTGGAAGGGCACGCTCTATTACCGCTGGAGCGTCGATGTCGCGAAATATGAATTGCGCGATTTTCTCAGGGAAATGAATGCTCTGACCATATCAAGCGCGACCCCCGCCGAGACCGAGCAGATCAACAAAATTCGCCGTTCAATCATCAACGAAGTTCGCAATCGTTGGAGAGCGCTCAGCTCGATAATCGACGAATATGACCGGGAATTCGGCCTGTTCTGTCACGGCGGCGACCCGACCGTCATTCGCCGTTTTCTCCTCAACGCGCCCCACTATTTCCGGGACCTCGGCAGCGATCTGGGCGTGGTGACACACGTCACATCGTTCTGGATATACTGGTGGAGCGGCCGCGAAAAAGGCAGTCTGCCGGCGATGGACGCGATGGAGATTTTTCCAAACTTCCTGCGCAGTCTGACACGCGATTCTGGTCCGGAATCGAACACGTTTCTCATCGCCTGACGCATGATCCGCAGTGCGCGTGCGGCCCCCACCTCCCGTCCGGGATTGGGTGGGGGCCCGCGCCGGCCCTACTCGATCGTCACCCGGCTGAGATTATCATCCGAATTGCGGTCGATCAGCTTGTTGTAGGGATCGATCCCGGCATAGACCGGCTCTTGGTCAACGATCAGTTCGATCCGCATCGTGGTCTCATTGATGCGATGCTTGTCCATGTAGAGCACGTGATCTGAGCCCTGGATCGCACCATCGAGATCGCGGGTGAAGACACCGATATCGACCATGTAGTCGATATCTTCCTCGGTCTCGACGCCCTCGCCATCGGCTGCGAATTTATGCGCCTCGATGTCCATCACCAGATCCCAGCGGCCATCTTCGCGCTGGGTCGCCGTTGCATCGGTGACCTTGAGATCGAACAGCACGATCCGTTCGAAGAAGTCGTGGATCATCTGCTCATGCTCCGGCCCGGCTTCTTCGCGCAGAATGCGCAGGAAATCGAGCGTGGTGGCATAGGGGCGGCTCGAATAGGCACGCTCCTCGATCAGTCTTGCCATGACGTGATTGACGACATCCTCGCCGAGATAGTCCTGCAGCGCATACATGATCACCGCGCCCTTGCGGTAATGGATGTATTGTTGGTTCTCGACGCGATAGAGCGGCTGTTCCTCAATCGCTTCCGAACCGCGGGCGCTGAGATAGCGGTCGAGCTCGTATTTGAGGAAGCGGCGCATATTGTCCTCGCCATACTCCTGACGCATCAGCATCAGAGCCGAGTATTGGGCGAAGGTCTCGATCAACATGGTGCCGCCCTGGACATTGGCTGACATCACCTGATGCGCCCACCATTGGTGCGCCGCCTCGTGAGCCGTGACGTAATACACATAGTCGATATCGTCAGGATCACGCAGATCAGCAATGAAACCAATGGCCTCCGAAAACGGGATCGTGTTCGGGAAGGATTGGGCAAAGCTGGCATAGGCCGGGAATTCCAGAATGCGGAACTGGCGGTATTGATAGGGGCTGAAATGCTCCGAGAAATACGCCAAGGCATCCTCGGACGCCGTCAGCATGCGCTCGACATTCCAAGCATGCGGCTCGTGATAGAAGACCTGGAGATCGATCCCGTTTCGTGTCCGCTCTGCCAGCTGATAATCCGCCGAGAGCCACGAGTAGAAGTTCAGGATCGGGCGATCCATGATGTATTCGAAATAGTGACGGTCACCCTCCACCCAGTCACGCTCGAGATAGCCCGGCGCGATGGCGGTCTGTCCGACACTGGTCGAGACGATGGTCCGGAAGCTGACATAGTCGGACGTCTTTCCGAACGCGCTCTCATTCCAGTGGGTTTCATCCTCAAGCGGGAAGGCCCGCGGGATTGGCTCGAGCCCGTCGCGCCGGCGTTGCTGCCGGTCGGTCAGACGCCAGCCCTGATTGAAGCCGATATTGGGCATCGACTCGCCATTATTGAAGAATGTGCCGTTGTAATTGACCGTCGTGATATTGCCGGAATTGCGGAAGCCCGGATTATTGTGGGCAATTGCGAAGTCGAAGATCCGCGTCTCACCCGGTTGCATCGGCGCATCCAGAGCGAAGCTGTAGATGTAGAACGGTTCATCCGACGTCGCCAGGCTTGCCCCTTCCAGACTTTGTGAGACGACGGTCGTGTACTCTCCGTAGGAGATCCACAACGTGTCGATCGGCCCGTCAGTCTTATTCTCCAGCACATAGCTGCCGCGTGCCGTGTAGCGCCGGTCCTCGGGATAGATATCAACGTCATAGCTGGTATCGGTGATCGTCGGCTGCGGCAGATCGTCGAGATAGAGATATTGCCGCTCATAATCCGCACGAAGGGTCCGGTGGTCGGGCCCCGAAATGTATTCATTGAGCACATTGGTATTGTAGAAAATCCAGCCGCCGGTGAGGCCGGCACCAATAATGGCGACGGCAGCCAGCGAAGCAGTGGCCGGGCTGAAGCCGCCGAACAGACCAGCCAGACGTTTCAGGATGGGCTGCGGCGCACCGCGATTCCACAATTGATAGGCCAGCACCAGCAGAAGCAGCGCCCAAAAGCCCCAATAGACCGAGAACAAGACGCTGATGCCAAAGAAATGACCATAGCGGTTCATGTCTGACCAGGGGGCCGCCGGGATTGACCCGTACTGGTAGAGATTATGATCGAAGCCGATCTGGGCCATCACCAGGGTGATGATGAAGAAGACCAGCATGACCGCCATGCCGAGCCAGCGATTATTGGTCAGCACCTGGAAGAAGATCGCCAGCGCCGCCAGCATAACCGGCGGGATCACCAGTTCAAACACGCTGCGGACGAAATACTGGTCGAGCTCGAAGACCGAATAGCCCTTGATCGCCTGGGAGGCGATCGAGGCCAAGATTGCGACGACAACGAGCGATATGATCACCACGCACATGGCGAGGAATTTGGTGGAAATGAACACCCAGCTCGGTGTTGGTGTGGCCTCGGTGATCTCGGAGAATCCGACCCGCCGCTCGCGCCACATCAGCTCGGCGGCATAATAGATCACGATCACAATCGGGATGATCGAATAGGCGCCGTTGATCAGATTGATGAAGACGCGCGTGACCGGGTAATTCGCCGTGCCATAGACCTCACCACCGAAGAAGAAGCCGGGAACGGTGTTCAAAAGGCCGAGCACGAGCAGAATCCAGAAGGCGACATTGAGCACCACGCCCTTCACCTCGAAATTGAGCCGGGCGAAGAATTGCTGGATCTGTGTGGCGGTGCCGGTCGAGGTGGTTGCGCGCGGCAGCGTGATATCGGAAATCGCTGCTGGTGCCGCCATTGCTGGACCGGTGGCAGGCTTTGAGCGACCGCCGCCCGTCGAGGCTTTCCGGAAGCGGAAGGTCGCGATATTGAGCACCAGCAGCGCGAGGCCAATGCCGATCCACAACAGACGATTCTGCATGAACAGCCCGTCGAACGCCATCACCTGGTTATTCTGTTCCGAGACGGTCCAGTAGCGGGTGACTTCACTGAATGTGTTGAGGCCAAACGGGTCGATCAGGGCGATGGTTTCGCGCAGGTCTGGTGCGTTCTGCGCCAGGCCGAGGCCGACGAAATACAACACCAACAGCCCGACAAAAGTGGCATAGGTCATAATGGTCGAGCGGGTGAAATTGGCGACCGTGAACAGGATGGTCCCCACGACCCACATATTCACCAGCCCGAGCGTCGCATAGAGATAGAGGAAGTGGCCCAGATTGGTCGGCCCGATCAATTCCTGGTCGAGCCAGGGCATTTGCGAGCCGATCAGGAAGGCGAGCGGCACGCTGGCGAAGGCCAGAGCCGTCGCGATATAGCCGCCGACAAAGCGCCCGAGAACGAAGTCCAGCTTGCGGATGGGCCGCGAGTAGAACATCTCCTCGGTCTTGAAGCTCTGGTCTCTCAGAACGCCGGAGGAGAGCAGTGCCGTCGGAATAATGGCACCGAAAATGGAGAATATCAGGAGGTTGATCGTCAGGGCGTTGGGCGAGTTGATATTGGTCGCACCGCCACCGCCGATCTGGATATTGTCAATGGTGATACCGCCAAAGGCCAGCAGGAAGAAAATGGCGAAGACGGCGATGAAAGTGGGTGAGAACAGCTGGTAGCGAACCTCAAACCCGGCAATTTTCGAGAGCATGGTGTGCTCCTTTCAGTAGGGTTTGAGGATCAGGCGGCGGCCGCCGAGGCGGTCTGGCCCTGGCGGATCGTCGAGAAATACACGTCTTCAAGATCGGCCGCGATCGGCTCGAAACCCTCGCCAGGATTTGTGTCGGCGATCACGTGAATTTTCACCTGACCGACCGTCAGACGTTCGGAGATGATGTTGTATTTGCTGCGCAGACCAGCCAGTTCCGACTTCGCGATGGTGCGCGCCCAGACCTTGCCGTCGAGCGCCGCGATCAGGTCGCCGGGCGAGCCCTTGGCGACAATCTTGCCGCCATTCATGATCGCCATATTCGGGCAGAGATCAGAGACGTCCTCGACGATGTGAGTGGAGAGGATCACCGCGACATTCTCACCGATTTCCGAGAGCAGATTGTGAAAGCGGTTGCGCTCTTCCGGGTCGAGACCGGCGGTGGGCTCATCGACGATGATCAATTGCGGGTCGCCGAGCAGGGCTTGGGCAATGCCGAAGCGCTGGCGCATGCCTCCGGAGAAGCTGGCAACCGCCTTGTTGGCGTGCTGCGCCAGATTGGTCTGTTCCAGCAGGCTGGTCACGACGGCCTTGCGTTCCTTGCCGTTGGAAAGGCCTTTGAGGACGGCGAGATGGTCGAGCATCGCCCGCGCCGACATGCGCGGATAGACACCGAAATCCTGCGGCAGATAGCCGAGCGTGGCGCGCAGGGCCTGCGGATCCTTGAGAATGTCGATATCGCCGAAGGTCAGCGTGCCCGCATCGGGGGCCTGCAGTGTCGCAATCGTCCGCATCAGGGTCGATTTGCCGGCCCCATTGGGCCCCAACAAGCCGAACATCCCCTTGGGGATCGACAGATCCACATTGTCCAGCGCCCGAACTTTATTGCCGTAGGTTTTCGACAGTCCCTTGATTTCCAGCATATTGAATTTTCGGTCGCGCTCGCGGTCCGCCCCTCTTGATTAACGGTCGCAACCGGCATCGGTCGCGATTTTCACATTACCATATCGCAGGTGGTTCCCCACCTGCAGAGGGACTTCACGTCGCGAAATCCCCGTCTCGATCTTTGCACCGTGCCCTGTGGGAACGGCATGCCCATGTTAGCTGGCCTGCATCCGGGCCAGTAATGATTTTGTGCTCAATGCGTTACGCCCGTCGACCAACCCCCGATGCAGGTCCATGCCGATCTCATCGAACAGATGCGAATAGGCGCGCTCCAGCAGCGGCAGGAAAGTTTGAAGCTTTTGCGCTTCCTGTGTTCCGGACTCCGTCAACCGGACCTGGCGTCGGCGGCGGTCGTCGGGATCGTCACCGATCTCAACCAGCCCCTCTTTCTCCAGCCATTTCAACCGCTGCGACGCCAATTGATGCGACAAGCCAAGCTCCTCGGCCAGCGCGGAGACGGATTGCGATCCGACATGGAAAAGCGTTTGCACCAAGCTGGTCGCATAGGCCGGCAGAAGCAGACCGTGGGCCTGCAGACACTCATCCATCTGCTCATACAGATCCACGGAAGCCTGTCGAACCCTGAGGGCAAAGGCTGCCCGGCCGTCGAAAAAAGGTATTTCGCTCATGCTTTCCGACGCCGTCCTTCATCATCTTGATCGTCAGATTGGCATTATACAATCAGTTGCGCAAGTGTACGCATAAATATTTTCCCCCAAACCACCCTTTCTGGCGCGCAGCACCTGATCGCGGACCGTGACCTTCGGTGCCGCGCCCTGTATGCGGTGCCTCATGGCTCCACCTCTTCTGACTCTCCAGAATATCCACCTCACCTTCGGCGTCACCGCCCTGCTCGATGGCGCTGATCTCAGCGTCGGCGAGGGCGAACGCCTGTGCCTGGTCGGCCGCAATGGCTCGGGCAAGTCGACGATGATGAAAGTCGCCGCCGGCACGGTGGAATGCGATGAGGGCGAGCGTTTCGTCCATCCCGGCTCGACGATCCGCTATCTCGAGCAGGATCCCGATCTGACTGCATTCAAGACCGTCATGGACTACGTGCAGTCAGGCCTGACCGAAGGTGACGATCCCTATCGGGCGCAATATCTGCTGGAGCATCTTGGCCTGACCGGGCTGGAGGATCCCAAAATCCTCTCCGGCGGCGAAGCGCGCCGCGCCGCCCTCGCCCAAGCATTGGCACCAAGCCCGGACATTCTCCTGCTTGACGAGCCGACCAATCACCTCGACTTGCCAGCAATCGAGTGGCTTGAGGGCGAGCTGAAATCCAGCCGTTCCGCCCTAGTGCTGATCAGCCATGACCGGCGCTTCCTGTCCAATCTCTCGCGCAAAACGCTTTGGCTGGATCGCGGCCAGACCCGTCTGATGGAGCGCAGCTTCTCGGCCTTCGAGGCCTGGCGCGACGAAGTGCTCGAAGCCGAGCAGCTGGAAATGCACAAGCTCGACCGCAAAATCGTGCGCGAGGAACACTGGCTGCGCTATGGCGTCACCGCCCGGCGCAAGCGCAATGTAAAGCGCCTATCCGATCTGCAGGGCCTGCGCCAGCAGCGCACCGACCATCGCGGCCCCGAGGGCCAGGTCAATCTGCAATCCTCCGCGGCCAGGGATTCCGGCAAGCTGGTCGCCGAGGCGATTGATCTCAACAAGGCCTATGATGGCCGCGACATCGTTGCCGATTTCTCGATCAAGATCGCCCGCGGTGCCCGCATTGGTCTGATCGGGCCAAACGGGGCCGGCAAAACGACCCTGCTCAACCTGTTGACCGGCAAGCTGAAAGCCGATAGCGGCGAACTTCGTCTCGGCACCAAGCTGGAAATGGCCAGCCTCGACCAGAAGCGCGTCGCGCTACGCCCGGAATGGACCCTGTCGGAAGCTCTGACCCAGGGCGGCGGCAATACCGTCGAGGTCAATGGCCAGTCCAAGCATGTCATCGCCTATATGAAGGATTTCCTGTTCCCGCCGGAGCAGATCAACACGCCGGTCGAAGTCTTGTCCGGCGGCGAAAAGGCGCGCGTCATGCTCGCCCGCGCCCTGGCTCTGCCGTCCAATCTTCTGGTGCTCGACGAGCCGACCAATGATCTCGATCTGGAAACGCTCGACCTGTTGCAGGCCCTGATTGACGAGTATTCCGGCACCGTCTTCATCGTCTCGCACGACCGGGACTTTCTCGACCGCGTCTGTACCAGCGTGCTGATCGCCGAAGGCGATGGCCATTGGACCGAATATGCCGGCGGTTATTCCGATATGGTCTCCCAGCGCGGCTATGGCCTGGTGCCGCTCGGCGGCGATGTCGCGCCCAACCGCAAGGCTGCGGTCAAGGCCGCCGCCGCCCCGCGCGTTGAAAAGCGCAAAATGGCCAATAAGGACCGCTACGCGCTGAAGCTTCTGCCCGGCGAGATCGAATTGCTCGGCAAGACCATTGCCAAGCTCGAAGCCGACCTCGCCGACCCGGCCATCTTCAAGGACACGGTCCGCTTCTCCAGGACGACCAAGGAACTCGCGGCGGCGATGACCTCGCGTTCAGACAAGGAAGATCGCTGGCTCGAACTGGAAGCCGAACGCGTCGAGATCGAGGGCGAATAAGCCCCGTTCCCGTCAAATTCAGCTCGGCCCCTCTAGCGCATGCCGCGACTATGCGCCGGCCCGAGCAGGACGGCGTTGAGCAGCAAGAGGTCGAGCCCTTCCAGATAGGCGCGTGTGGTTGGCGATTGAGTGAAAGCGATCACTTGGCCAGAACCCATCGAATTGGAGATCACGAACGGCTTGTAGGCGATCTGCGTCGCAGATTCCGCCCAGACATAGCCGCCCGCCACCAGCGTGTCCGGTCCCGCGAAACGCATCGCGGTATCCGCTGCGTCGAGGCTGATCGGGGCATAGATGTCTGAGCCCGTCACCAGCACCGCAGCGCCGCGGCTATAGCCTGCCGACATCCAGGCATCGGGATTGGCCTCGACATGCAGCAGCGCGCCGGGCGAATAGTCCGGCATCGCGCCCTGCTCGGCCTGCACCGCATCGAGCTCATCGGTCGAGGCGAGCACGACGGCATCGACCACCGCCTGGTCCTGCGCCGCCGGACGTGCCGTATCGACCGCCCGTTCACGCCGGGCCGGCACCAGACCCACATCCGGATCAGACAACCAACGCGTCGCATCACCCAGACCGATCAGCACGCCACCAGCGCGGACAAAGCGGGTCAATTGCGCCGAACCGCTCTCACCGAGAACCGTCGAATAACCGCCACTACCCTGTTCCGGCAGGATCATGACATCGAACAGCGACAGGTCGGCGCGGCCCAGATTGGCAGCCCGGATCACGCTGACCGGCATGCCGTAACGCTGTTCGAGCACATAGCGCGTCGGCCCGGCCGAATTTGAATCCGTGCCGCTATCCCACAACATCGCAATGCGCGGCGCCCGCACCGGCATGAAATTCTCCGAGCCCGGATTGGGTCCCTCATCGACCCAGCTCGAGGCGAGGCCGATAAAGCGGGCACCGATTTCGTTGCTGAAACGGGCAATCAGGCTGTCCAGATTGGCCGGTGCGCCATGGCGGGGCACGACGACACTGCCGCGTGGAAAGGTCGTATCGCCAATCCTGAAAGCGACATCGGTCGAGCGAGCGGGCACGCCCGCGGCCACCAGTGCGGCGACCAGACGGGCCTGTCCGGCATCATCCCAAGCGATGGCATAGCCCCAGGCCGCACCGGCATTGGAGCCGGTCGAGCCAATCGGATCATCAGCGGCAACGGCATGACCCGTCAGCGCAGGTGCACGGGCGCAAGTGACGGCCTCGACATTGTGCATCAAGGGCAAGGACCAGGCGGTGACGTCATAGAGTTCGGCACCAAGGCCGCGCGCGCGGCGATTTTCCTGCTCCTGCATGAAGTCACGCGGCAAGGCGGTCGTGTCCTCCAGCAGGGTGCGGGCAAGGCGGCCGGCCGGCTGGTTGAAGCGGATCTCGAAGGCGCCGTCCTCGAAGCGTGTGCCACAGGCAGAGACCGGGCCGTCGACGCGGCTCACCTCGATGCCCTGGGCCACGAGCGAACGGGCCAGCCGCTCGGCGCCCCAGCGATTGGAGGCCGGATCGAGCAATACGGCTTGCGGACCACTTTGATCACTGGCGGCGGAGGCGCGGAAATTGACGTAATCGCGCACGAAGCGCTCGCGGTTGACGGCCACCACTTCGGCGGTCGACAGGCTGGCGACGAAATGGTGCTCGACGGCTTCGCCATAGGTCAACAGCGATCCGTCACGACGGCGCCAGACCAGACCGCGGGCCGAGGCCTGTTCATAGGTCATCGCGACCGCGCCCTGCAGGGTCGGCCACATATCGCCATAGCCCGGATAAAAGGCGTCATAGACCTCGCGGGTGAAATAATCATAGCCAAACTGGTCAAACCAGCGGGCGTGATTGCGTCCGATCAGATCCTGGGCATCGCGCTGGCTTTGCACGACGTGCGGGTTGAAGGGTTCCGCCGAAGGCGCGAAGAAATAGCTGCTGTCGCCGCTCATTTCATGCGCGTCGACCACGACCATCGGCCGCCATTCCAGCATCGCCGCCACCCGGCCCCGGGTCTCCGGCTGCGTCATCGCAAACCAGTCACGATTCATGTCGAACAGATAGTGATTGCTGCGCCCGCCCGGCCAGGGCTGGTCGTGCTCGGCGGTGAAGCGGTTCTCATCCGGCTGCAGGCCGCGCGCAGCGGTAAAGCTGTTGATGAAACGCGCGCGCCCGTCGGGATTCTGGGTCGGGTCAATAATCACGATGGTCTGGTCGAGGATCTGGTCGACACTGGCATCATTGCGCGATGCGAGCAGATGATAGGCGGTCCGCAGGCCGGCATCAGTCGAGGAAATCTCGTCGCCATGCACGCCATAGGACAGCCAAACGACGGCCGGCGTCGAGGCGATCAGTTGATCGCGCGCCTCAGCCGACAGCCCGCGCGGGTCGGCGAGACGCTGCAAATCGGCCTGAACCTCATCGAGGCGTGCCATCGTTTCCGGCTTGGCGATGATCGCATAGGCCAGCTGACGGCCTTCCCAGCTGGTCGCATAATCGACGACCTGGATCCGGTCCGGCTGCGCGGCCTGCAGGGCTCTAAGATAGGCGATGGCCCGGTCCGGCGGCGTGATTTCAGCGCCAAACCCATGGCCCAGGACCGCTTGTGCTGTGGGGGTATCGGGATCGTAGTGAGCGTTCAGCGGCGAGGACTGCGCCAGCGCCGGCGCCGACGCCAGAACCAGAAAGAGCAAGGCGTTGAACAAATGCTTCATGATCGATTTCCCCATAATCCGAGTGCCAGTAAAGCAGGTTTCCCGCGTGCCGGGAAAGGCTTGTTGCTGTCGGCACACTCATTTCGAACCGCGCAATAATCGCTGGCAACCCACCCACTTGGTGCTTTGACCACATATCAAGCGCTAACGCGTTCCGGCAGAGCCTGTGCACCGCAGGTGCGAAGCACAGCCTCAGAACGGCATTCAACCACCTGTCGGCAGCCATTTGTGCTGGCATTCTCCGGCATGATCACCGATTGTTTCTTTGAAGCAACTGTTTGCGGGACGGGGCTACCCATGGCGGCGGACAAATCCTGGGCATTGGCCCTGGATTCTCTTGCTCTGACGGAAGAGAATGCGCGAGCCGCGCTGATCTCGCGCGCCGAGCTGCGTCGCTACCCGCCCGGTGTCAGCGTCATTGCCCAAGATGATGAGGAAGATCAGGTCTTCCTGCTGCTGGACGGTTCGGTCCGGGTGGTGCTCCTGTCCGAAGGCGGTCAGGAGATCTGGCTCGACACGCTGCATCCTGGCACGATTATCGGCGAGCTTGCCGCCCTCACCGACCGACGCCGGACATCCGAGATCATCACCGAAACCGAGTGTGAACTGGCGAGTTACAGCGCGCCAGCCTTCCTTGCGCTGATGCAACAATATGGCGAGCTTGGCCTCGCCCTGTCGCGCATTCTGGCCCGGCGCGTCCATCACACCACCCAACGCATGTTCGAGCTTTCCGCCCTCTCCGCACCGGGCCGGATCTATGCCGAGATTCTGCGCATGTCGGAGCGCGCGCCCGCTGGCCAGACGCGCGTCATCCGGCCGATCCCCTCGCTGACGGCCATCGCCCTGCGCGTCAACACGACACGGGAGACCGTGTCCAGAACGGTCAGCGGTCTGGAGCGGCGTGGCCTGCTGCGGCGACAGGATAATACGTTTGAATTGGTCGATCCCGACCATTTGGCGCGGCTAAGCACGGCCAACTGAGAACGCGTCGTCAAGCGCAACGGGGCAATCGGGCGCGACGGCGCGCAGGCTATACATACCGATCGCCGGCATCAGGGCATCGATCTCGGTTTCGCCTACATATTCGCAACGAAACTCGCCGCCGCTCGCCATCGCGAGTGCCGCCGCGAAGGGGGCGCTGACGAAGATCGAACCGGGCACCGTCGCCCGCTCAATCCGCGAGGCGATCGCCACTTGGCCGCCGAACAGGGTCGGCACCCGACGCAACGGGTCGTCGCCTTCCTGAACCGGGCCGTAATGGGCGCCGATACGCAGCGCGAGATGGTCGGGAAGGCCGAGCGCACCAAGGTCGAGCGCCGAGAAGGCACACCTGAGCCGATCAGCCGCACGCGCTGCATCATCGACGCGCTGAAACGCCAGGAACAGTCCGTCACCCCAGCTATTGGCGTAAAGCGGGGCCGGATCGAGGCGGTCGCATTCCCGCGCCAGCACGGTCATGATCGATTTCACAAAGACCGGCACAAGATCATCGGCAATCGTTGAAGACCCGCAAATGTCGACGAATAGCATCGCCCGCAAGACCTGGTTGAAGGCCGGATCGGTCCCGTTTGTCGCCAGTTCGGCGCCGCGATAGCGCTTCATGCCGCTGACCGGCACTACGAGCTGACGCAGCCCGGCCTCGCCCCAGACATCGCGATCATGGGCGGTGCCATACCTGTCTGGTCGCTGCGTGTCGTCGGCGACCAGCAATTGGACCGGCGATGTCGCCAACGCGCCCGCCCGCATTCGAGCCAGGCCCATCGCGACCTCGCTGGCGAAACGTATATGCTGACCGGACAGGAGTTTGCGATCAGTGGTAACTTCATGGATCCGTGCAGCGTTGGACAGGCAAGCCTCGCAACGCTTGACCCATTTGCCGCCCAGTGGCCGGACCGAGGCGTCGATGAAGACATTGACCGGCACCGGCAGAACCAGATGCAGTTCATTGCCGCGCGCGATGGCGGCTTCCGCGACGAGGATGTCGGCCCCGGCAGCGATGGCCCCATAGGCAGCGCCAATATTTTCGCGATCGAAAGTCTCTGCGATGGCCAAGGCGAGCGCGGATTCCCGCGCCGGTGTGATCCCGTCCGCTCCAGGGCCGGACTGGAACAGATGGCCTGCAAAATGGCAGGGGCGGGGCGGTTCCAGATCCGCCAGCCACGGCGCCTGTAATTGCAGCAGTCTGACCACCATTCGCAATTGGCGGATCGTGGTCGCGTGCGCCATGTAGTTCTGCCGGTCACAGGCGATCGCCGATCTCAGCGCCATGTGCGCCGCACCCATATCGCCCAGCAAGAGATGCGCTTCGGCTTGCGAGGCCAGCCGGTAATACGCCTCCTCATCCCCATCGGGATTGAGTTTACGGCACGAACCCAGAACTTTGCGCGCGAGCGCGTCGGCGCGTGGTCGATCCCCGGCCAGCAGATACATCGTCGCGGCATTAATCCCGGGATAATGTCCGCCGGTCTGGAGAAAAATGCGGGCATATTGCTCCGCCGCGATGGTGGCTAGCCGTTGGACATTCTCGCCCGACGCTTCCAGCGCCATGCTTTTGCGCAAGCGTGCACCAAGCGCGAGGCTGTCCTCATCATGGCTGGCTTCGGATAGCCGAAAGCGGCGGTAATCAAGTTCAGCCCGCTCAAGCGCCCCGGACCGGACCAGGCACAACACCGCACGATGCTTGAACCAGCCATCGTCGGGCTGTTGTGCCGTGGCCGCAAGGCAAAGGTCATAGGCGCGGGCCAAATCGCCCTGATTGAACCGTTCGAGGATTATCCGCCGCATCCGCTCTCCAGCGATCATCGCCGCTCAAAAGGGCCCGATGATCGCCAACAGGTCAATCTTCATTCTTGATGACCGGATCGATAATCACTCGTGTGTGCTGAGCGCCCTCGCTCTGGGACGCATCCAGGAACAACGCGAATTCAAAGGATTTACCGGTCTGGGTGTGGCTGTCGACCAGCTGGAAGGCGTTGGGCTCCATGCTCTGGCCATTGAGCGTCAACCATTGCAGGCCCGCAAATTCGCCTTGATCGAAGGCGGTTTTCAACTTGATACGGGCCGGTTCGAACGACCAGTCGGGCATGCTGAGCGCGAAGATCAGCCGGCTGGAACAATTGACGGAGAGATCATACGGGCTTGGAGTCACCGTGTTGTTCGCAGTCCATAGCGGCGCGAGCGCCGCGTAGGCCAAAGTGCGCAATTGGGCAGCACTTGCCGCGGGGTTGCCCGTGACCACCCCACCGAATGTGTTGAGAATGGTCAGAATTTCGGAGTCCGTAAACGCGCTGCGCCCCGTATCCGTTCCCGAAAGTACAACAAAACTGCTGTCGCGCAGCGTGCTGACGCTAATCTGGGTGCACTCATATACGACTGTCGGCTTGCCGAGCAGCTCGGGTTGGATTTTCGTGCCGTCCAGTCCGCTCATATCTGAAATCGTCATGTCTTGCCCCATTTTTCAGGTTTGCGCCGGGTCCATCCGACACGTTGGCGATCCGTGAGGATCTAATTCGCCTCCACCGGAGCAGAGGCGAGCATGGATTGTGCCCGCCGGTATTCGGTCGCCGCATCGAGCCGCAACTGGCCCGCAATCGGTGCCAGAATTGCCACCATATGACGGCGCAGCGTCATTGCTGTTCCATGCTCCCCACGGCGATCTTCCAGCCAGGCCAGGTCATTGGACGCGGCCGCATAGAGGAATGGACCATACTGGAATTCGGTCTGCCAATTGGCTTCGGCCACCAGCGACGTCATCAGATGGTCCAGCCGCATGTGCGCCGAATCATACTGCCCCATGGCCATAAAAATTCGGGCCTCCACCAGGCCGGCATAAAAACGTGTCTCGGCGACGCGAACGCTCTGATCCGACATCCAGGAGGGATGTGCCATATAGGCCGAAGCATCAAGATAGGCCTCACGTGCTCCGGCGGAGTCATGGGCGAGTAGCCGGGCTTGGGCCAGCCACAATCGTTGCCGGACGGTCGTTAAGCGCCAATTCCCGTTGGCCGGATCGCGCTGCAACAGAGCGTCCGCCTCAAACGAAGCCGCCTCCAGAATCGCGAGCGCCGTCTGCAGATCGTCCGCCGGTGTGTCCGGTCCTGGCGCAATCAACAGCCGGGCCAGTGCGCGTTCGGCATTGATCGCATCGCGGCGGACCGTCCAATCATCGACCTCGGTCGACAACTGGTCCTCGTAAATGGCAATCTCCTGCCGCCGGGCGACGATGGCCGCGTCGCGGCCGTCGGTCATCTCAAACACTGTCGCAACCCAGGCCATTGCGGTCGCTAAATCGATATGAGCTTGGACCGAATCGGGCTGGCGCGCTGCCAGATCAGTATCGAGCGCAGCGGCGGCCAAAAAGGCCTCCCTTGCCTCCGGCAATCGCCCGGACTGCAGATACACCACGCCCAAATTCGTGTTGGAATACGCAAACTCGGCCAACCAATCTGTATTGTTATCATCGATAACAGTCAGACGTCGCGCCAGATTGCGATATTCGAGAAAATGCCGTTCGGCATCATCCATGCGGCCCTGACGCCAAGCGTAGTAGCCGACCCAATAGGCGCTCTGGGAGTGTTCGAAAATTCGGTCCGGATTATCGCCCTCAATCAGCAACAGCTGATGTGTCGCATCGTAGGCGCGGCGAAAATGTTCGTAGGCGGAGTCGAGATCGCCCTCGGCGGATTCGATCTCACCGAGCAAATGAAACGCGCGGGACCGGCGGCCCAGCGCGTCGGCTGACAATTGTTGGTTCGACTGCGCGGCGTAATAGGCAACGACTTTTTCGCCAACGGCATCGAGGACATCCAGTCGTCCGACGGGTTCCAGCTTGTCTTGAAGATCGCTCAGCATGAATTCGATCAAATCCTCTGCATCGGCCTTGCGGCGCTCTGCCTCGGAGCGGGCCGAAAAAGCCACCAAGGTCAGACCACTCATGATTAGCGCGAGCAAAAGCGAGACCATCGTGACGGCAGTCACGCGGCGTTGGCGCCGCTGGAGGTCGCGCTGAATGATCTGGTCGAGGCGCAGGCCAAGCATGCCTGCAGCGAGTTTGAGCACACCCATCCGGAAGCCGTCGCCGCCCCGGCGAAAATCTGCCCCAACCGGCTCGGCATCACTTTCGAGCAGGGCTGGCGGAAAGCAGGATTGATTGCCGGGCTGATTGCCAGCCGCTGCGCCCGGATCGCCCGCAATAATGACAGCCAGAATGTCGCCGGTCGGATGGGCGCCCCGGAATTCCCGAATTTCCTGATTGACCCAGCGCGACGCCGCCGCCGCAGGGGAACAGACCACGATCAGGACATCGGAATTGGCCAGCGCCGCCCGGACAGAGGCCGTCAGGTCTCCGGTCGCTGGCAGATCGTCGCGATCACGGAATATCGGCGTCAGGCGCTTGGGCACCGGCCCGTAATCCGTGGCCGTCCCGACAAGATTGCCCGGCAGCCGGTAGGCTTCCAGGGCGCGGTGAATTCGCTGCGCCCAGCGGCTGTCATCATGGTTATAGCTGATAAACGCCCGATACTTCGCCTGCCCGCTCATCACGCCACCCCCGGTCCCAAGCCGAAAGCATGATCGTGCCAGTTGCCGTAAGGCGCAACCTTGGGGCAAATCGCGTGGCAGTGAAGGTGCGAGAAGGGCAAGGAAAGTTCGGCGGGGCGCGAGGCGAAGTTGGGGCTTCGCTTGGGCAAGGTCACGCGCCCCGCCTTTCCCCCGGAGGAGGAGGTGGAGGGGCTACACGAGGTAGCTAATCTTCACACTACACCTCGATGTTCAGCCTCGATGTGATCACCGTCACACACCCGCTCGGTCGACCCGGTTCACCGAGCCGCCGGCTACGCCCGGATATCGAGCTCGGCGACTTCGATCGTCACGCCGCCAAGACCGGCCCGCGTGTACAGCCGAACCGGCAGGAAAAATCCATCCTCGGCAAAGGGGGCCAGCCAGATATCGAGCGGGTAACGCAGCTCCGACGGCGTTGGATAGTCCTCGGGGTCGTAACCGGCGACTGGTTCGTACCAGACGTGGCAGAGCAGGGCTTCGCCGCGCCAGGCGGGCGTTCGAACGGTTTCAAGCCCACCCGCTTCGAGCCGCAAATCATAGCGCGCCTTGCCATCGAACACGGCCAAGCGACCCGAACAGACCCGACCCGCTTCGCCCGGGCGCGATTGCGAAAGCAGAAACAGGGCCGAAATCGGGTCGATCACGTCGGTGCGCTGCTCGCGCGTCGCCGGCGGCACGCCCAGCGATCCGAAGGGCGGCGTCGCGACCGACGAGGCGACCCGGTCCTCGAACCGGATATCGACGGCCCGCACCTTGGAACCCGTCCGTTCAACATGGTTATAACGCACGGGCGCCATGAGATCGGCGACACGCTGGCCCTCGACCTCGGCCCGGATATCAAAATCGGTGAACAGCGCCGCCAAACCAGCAGCCTCGACAACCGTGTGGGCCGCATAGTGATCGGGTTCGATCTCGGCTGTCAGCGAGATCGAACCGACCTTGAAAATCAGCACCGAGCTTGAATAACGCGCCGTGATAGTACGCCCGGCCGATGTGGCGCTCCCCACATCGCTAACGCCCGGCGCGACATCACCGGCGGCGGCGCTGGCCAACGCCAGACTTGTGGCGGCCAGAAGGACTTGAAACAATAACGCCATGCTCGGCCATCCTTCAGGTTCACAATCGCCCTCCTGCCGGAGAATTGCGGTGGCAATTTGGCCAAGGCCGGTTTGCGTGTCCCGCCTTGTTGCGTGCGTGCACAGAGTCTGTGACAGAACGCCCCCGAATGCCTATACGAGCCTGGGCATCGGAGGAAGGTGGCATCGCTTGAAATCGCTTGTCTTCGCGCTCGTCGCCCTGGCCGCCTGCGGATCCGCCGCCGCAGCCCCGCTCGCGACCGTCGAGGGCGTCAGCGATCCGGCGCTCGCCCGCGCTCTGGAAGCGGCCATCGGTGAACGCCCTGAAACGGATAATCCGGCCGACGGGGCATTGCGGCAGGCGCGCACAGCGGCTGATCGAGCCCGCAGACTGCTGCGTTCCGAAGGCTATTACCGGTCTCAGGTCGATCCGCGCATCGGTACCGATTTGCGGGCGACGATCTATATTACGCTCGGACCGCGGGTGCGGATCGAGACGGTCGATGCGGCAACAACACCCGACGCGACAGCGGCGCCAACCGCGCTTGCCGCCATCACCCTTCGGGCCGACACGCCCCTGCGCGCCGCCGATGTCATTGCCAGCGACGCGCTTGGACTTTCGGCGCTGCAGAATGCCGGCTGGCCCAGCGCCGAAAGCGGCGAACGCCGCGTCACAGTCGATCACGCGACCGATACGGCCGTCGTCCACTTCGTCTATGATACCGGCCCGTTCACGCGTTATGGACCCTTCCAGCTGGAGAGCGAGGGCTGGCGACCCGGCTATATCGCCGCGATCTCACCGCTGCAGGCCGGGGCCATCGCCAGTCGGGCCGAAATCCTGGAATATCAACGCCGGCTGGATGCGCTGTCGAGCGTGCGCACCTCACAAGTCATGCTGGGCGATGTCGATACGGCGACGGGCGAACGCCCCGTCCGCGTCGACCTCACACCGGCACCGCGCCACACGATCGAAGCCTCGTTGAGCTATGCGACCAGCGAAGGCCCCGGCGCCAATTTCGACTGGAAGCGGCGCAATCTGTTTGCCGGCGACGAAACTCTGGCGATCAAAGCCCTTGTCGCCACGCTTCAACAGGGCCTCAGTGCGACACTGAGCCTGCCGCACTGGCGCCGCTACCAACAAACGCTCAGTTTCGGGGCCGGGCTTCAATCCCAGAAAACCAATGCTTTCGATCAAACCGGGCTATTGTTGAACGCCGGTGTCACGCGCCGCGCCGGTCACCATCTTGAATACGGCGCCGGCACGCGGCTCGACATATCGCGGGTCACCGACATCACCGGCCCACGCGACGCCATCACCACCGCCCTTGATCTCAACCTGACCTATGACAGCCGCGATGACCCGCTCGATCCGGCACAGGGCCTGCGCGCCAGACTACAGCTGTCCCCGGCTGCGACCTTCGGCGATGTAAAATCGCGATATGTTCGCATCGAAGCCCGCGCCAGCACCTATTATCGACTGACGGATGCACTCGTCGCGGCGGCGCGGATACGCGTTGGCACGACGCTCGGGACCAACGCCGCAGGCCTGCCGGCCGATCTGCGCTTTTACGCCGGTGGCGGCGGCTCGGTGCGCGGTTTCGACTACCAATCAGTGAGTCCGCTCGGCAGCGATGGCGCGCCCTTCGGTGGCTTGTCCGTGAGTGAAACGAGTCTGGAATTGCGCTGGCGCTCCCAAGGTCGTTGGGGCGCGGTGGCCTTTGTCGATTCCGGCGCAGCTTCGAGCCAATCGACGCCCGGCTTCTCCGAAATTCGCAGCGCGGTCGGAATCGGCGCGCGCTATTATTTCGACTTCGCGCCGCTGCGTTTTGATATCGCCACCCCGCTCAATCGTCGCCCGGGAGAAGCGGCCGTACAGGTCTATTTCAGCATCGGCCAAGCGTTTTGACGATGGCGAAACCCTTTCCCTGGCGCGGCATATTACAAGCCCTGGCAATCACCGCCGGTCTGTTCCTGATTCTCGTGTTCGGCGGCATCGTCGCGCTCAGCAACGGGCCGGGGCGGTGGCTGGTGAACGCCTTCGTCGATGGGCGTGACATTGATCATATCGGACGCGTCCGGGTTGAAGGGGTTCACGGTGACCTCTTGTCCGATTTCAGCATTGATCGCATCACCCTGTCCGATGCCTCCGGGGTCTGGCTGGAAGCCGAGTCGATCGCGGTCAATTGGCGGCCACGCTCACTGGCGAACGGCCCGATCAGGATCAGCCTGGTTTCGGTTGAGCGCGTCACCATCGCCCGAACACCTGATCTGCCCGATGACGCCAACACGCCTCAAGGCGGCGGCAACCTGCCCGACCTTATCCTGACCGAAGCGCGGATCGACCGGCTCGAACTTGCCGAGGGCATCGCCGGTCCGGCCGCGAGCCTGCAAGCGCACGGCAATTTGCGGCTGCAGACCGGTGCGCCGGGGCAGGCGGCGATTTCAATCACCCGTCTGGATGCGCCGGGCGATGCGATTGACGGCCAGTTCGATATTCTCGCCGATGGTGGCATTACCGGCCATTTCACCGCGTCGGGCGCGCCGGGCGGCACGCTGGCAACGCTGGTGCAAATGCCCGACGAGCAGATCGAGGTCGCGGCCGAAATCTCCGGCAACACGGCGTCAGGCACGGGCCATTTCAGTGTCCAGCTGACCGGTCGTGATCTGGCCAGTGGCCAGCTCAGCTGGGCCGATAATCGCTGGCAGATCGACAGCGCCGTGGAGCCGGGCAATTGGACCGGCCTGCCGGAAACTGTCGCGCCAATCCTGTCGCACGGCGAGGTCAGCGCCAACGGCGCGATCAGGGCCTTCAGCGTCCAGAGCGCACGGCTGCACGCCGACACGCTCGATGTTGAGCTCAGCCGCAATGCGGCACAGAACTGGAATCTGACGCTGCAAACGCGCGGGCAGGCGCTGGCGCAATTGTCCGGCGGCGAGGTCAGCGCCGGAGCACTGAATTTCCAGGGCCGGCTCGACGGGAGTGAGGGCTACGGCCTCGACGGCCAACTCGATATTGATCAACTGGCCGCTGGCGAGACCCGGATCGGCGCCGTCGCCGGGCCGGTGCAACTGAATTATAATTCCGGACAACTGGTCATCGCGGCGCAACTCACCCTGTCGGATCCGGAACTGGGCGAGAGCGTCCTCAATGAATTGCTCGGCGAGCGGGCCAGCCTGACGCTTGATCTGACCGCCGACCTTGAACAGGACCGCTACCAGCTCACCAGCTCGCAACTGGTTGGTGCCCATGTCTCCATCGATGCCGACGGGATATTCGCGCCCGGCAGCGACGAGCTTGCTCTCAACGCCCGCGCCGCGCTGGATGATATTGCCCGTCTGACCGATCACGCCAGCGGCCCGGTCACCGCCGTCATCACCACGACCGGCGCGAACGAGATCGCCTTGGAGATTGACGGCAGCGCCATTGACACCGATGCCCGCCTCGCGCCGCTGATCGAGGCCTTGCGCGTCACGGCAACGCTGCGGCTGG
The DNA here is from genome assembly GCF_963975345.1 of uncultured Maricaulis sp. Classification (NCBI taxonomy): domain Bacteria; kingdom Pseudomonadati; phylum Pseudomonadota; class Alphaproteobacteria; order Maricaulales; family Maricaulaceae; genus Maricaulis; species uncultured Maricaulis sp. The sequence goes on from NZ_CAXBGE010000002.1 coordinate 217,626, forward strand.
AAGACGGCGGCTGGCGCGTCCCCGCGCTGTCGGTGCGCTCGACACAATTGTCGCTGGAGGCACAAGCCCAGGGCAGCTCCGGTAGCGACTGGCAAGCGAGCGGCGACCTGGCATTCTCCGGAACGCTCGAAGGCGTCGCCCTGAGCTTTGCCGGCGGCTTGGCGACCGGTTTCGAACTGACTTCAACCGATGGCCTGATCACCGCTCACACCGTGACGGCTACCGAGGCAATCCTGGTCGGCGATACCCGCTTCAACGTCCCCAGACTGGCGCTGAACGCCGAATATGACGACGGCAATCTTTCCGCCGACTGGACGCTGGCTGGCCGTTATGAGACGCGCGAACTGGTGCTGGCCGGCGCGGCCGAGCAACACGGCGCCAACTGGACTGTCGCCGTACGCGACAGCCAGTTTGGACCCTCGGTGATCCAGGCGGACGCCCGCATCGAGCAGGACAGATTGCATTTCAGCCTGCTGGCGGGAACCCAGGCGCGCTGGTCGCTCACGCTGGACTATGACGCTGCGCTCGATGCTCTGCTGGACGGCGAATTCGATGCCCGGCTCGGAGCAAGAGACGTGGTCTCCGGCTCGGTCATTGTGTCCGACGCGCAGGTCTCCCTGAGCGGACCGATGTCTGGGCTAGCGCTGGACGCTGAACTTTCTGGCCTCGCCGGCGTGCCGTTCGATCTCAATGCCACCGGGACAATCGGCTGGACCGAAACAGGCCTGCGCGCCGAATTGAGCCCGGCGGGACATCTCGGCGCCAATGCCTGGCAGACGGTCGAGCCGATCCTGGCCGTGATTGAGGGTGCAAACCGCGCGCTGGGCGGACGGATTACCTTCGGCGGCGGGGAGCTCGGCGCGCACTGGCAGGAGAGCCTGGATCAGGCTCAACTCGACGTTCAAATCGAGCGCCTGCCTGTCGACCTGCTGGTCGATCTGGCCGGACTGCCCGAAGTGGACGGCATGATCAACGGCAATGCCGCGTTGCAACAGACCGGCGGCATCTGGCGCGGTAGCGCCGAGCTTGTCGCCAGCGGCCTGACCGCCGCTTCGCTGTCGGACGCTCCGGATTTGCAGATCGAAAACCGCCTCACCTTGGGCGATGATGCGCAGATTGAAACCCTCGCCACCGGTGGCGGATTGAGCGCCCGCGCCTTCCTGACACGGTCGGGGGTTACGTCCGATCTACTTGCGGTTCTAAATGGACCCGAGGCCGTCATCGCGGGCGGCATCGAGGCCAGTGGTGAAATCCAGTCGCTGACCTCCCTGCTTTTGCCGATCGGGACATCGCTGGCGGGCGGTGCCGATATTGACCTGGCGATTTCGGGAACCCGCGGCGCGCCTGAAATCGACGGTCCGGTGGCCTTGCATGATGGCCGCTTCAGCGCTGCCGACACCGGCACGGATATTGTCGACATTCAGATGCTGGCGCATTTGCACAATAGCCAGGTTGAGTTGGAGAGCTTCACCGCCGGTGACGGCTCGACAGGCGAGATGCACGCCACCGCCGCTGGCGTCATCACGGCCCAGGGTCCACGCGGCCAAGCCGAGTTCAATTTCGAGAATTTCACCGCCGCCCGGCGACCCGATCTGACGGCGCGCGTGACGGGCCAAACCCGCTTGACGATGGATGAGAACGGCCTGCTCGTGGCTGGAGAAACCCGGCTCGACCGCGTTTATGCCCTGCCACCAGCCAATGGTACCGCTGCAATCCCGGAGATCGAGGTGATCGAGCTCAATCTGCCGAAAAACCAGATCCGCGCCTCGCGCCCTCGATTGCCGATCCGGCTGGACTACCGGGTCTATGCCACCGACCAGATTTATTTCAACTCGTCCAACTTCAACACCGAATGGCGTGCCGATATCCGCATTACCGGCCAAGCGAAAAAGCCGACCCTGACCGGCACCGCCGACCTGGTGCGCGGTTCAGCCACAGTCTTCGGTCGACGCTTCACCCTGCAGCAGGGCGGGGTCCTGTTCAACGGTCCGCCAACGGCCGCTCGCCTGTCCTTGCTGGCCCATTATGAGCGCGAGGGTTTCCAGGCCGATGTCACGATCGCCGGCCCACTAATGTCGCCGAGCGTGACCCTGACCAGCGTCCCGACCCTGCCGGACGACGAGATCATTGCCCGCCTGCTGTTCGACCGCTCGGCCAGCGAACTTGGGCCCTTCGAGGCGGCCCAACTGGCGGCGCAACTCTCCGGCCAGGACATGTTCGGCTTCATCGATCGCTTTCGCGGCCTGGTCGGTGTCGACCGGCTCGATATCGGGGCCAATGCCGATGGCAGCCTGACCGTCACCAGCGGACGGCGCTTCGGCAATGATTTCTATGTCGAGGTTGAAAGCGCCGGTGCCGCAGCGCTCAGCACGGCGCGGGTCGAATGGACGTTGACGCCCCAGCTCAGCATTCTCTCGCGCCTCAGCGGCGACACCACAGCCTCGGTATCGATCCGTTGGCGCCGGGATTATTGAGCCACAGGCCGTCCCGGTCCGACAGTCGCCTTGCACCACCAGTCATGGCAGAGTAGGCAGCGAGAATTCGATCCGGCAGCTTCGCCGGTCCCGGAACGGGCAGTAGGACGGTTGAGCAGGCATGGGCGATTTCTTGAAACATATCATCAAACCCAACGGGCCCTGGGCCCGCTGGCTGATTTTCATCACCCTGCTCGCGATCACCACCGCCGGCGTGACCGGCAATCTCGACGCTGTACGCACATATCTCAATACCGAGGCGCTGACCTTCACCGCCGGCAGCTTCCGGGTCAGCGCCTATGACGTCCTGCGTGCGCTCGTATTGTTGGTTCTGGTCTTCTGGATCACGGCGGCGGTCGCCAGCGCCGTGCAATACCGCGTGCGCCGGCTCGAAAGGTTGCACCCCACCACCCGAACCCTGGTTTCGAAAATCCTCCAGATCGCAATCTATGTGGTCGCCGTCCTGATCTCGATGGACCTGCTTGGTCTCAGCCTGACGACCCTGACTGTTTTCAGCGGCGCCGTCGGCATCGGCATTGGCTTGGGCCTGCAAAACATCGCCTCGAACTTCATTTCCGGCCTGATCCTGCTTCTGGAACGCTCGGTTGATATCGACGATCTGATCGAATTGCCCGACGGGGTGACCGGTTTCGTGCGCAAATCGAGCGCGCGCTACACTTTGCTGGAAACCTTCGACGGCAAGGAAGTGTTGGTTCCGAACGAGGATTTCATCACCAGCCGGGTGACCAACTGGACGCTTTCAACCAGCAAGGGCCGCGTCGAAATCAATGTCGGCATCGCCTATGGCAGTGACCTGGAGCTGGCTCACAGCCTGATCATGCAAGCGGCAACCGAACACGCGATGTGCCTCGAAACCCCCGCACCACAATGCTTTCTGCGAAACTTCGGCGACAGCTCGATCGACTTCACCCTGTTGTTCTGGATCGAGGATGTCATGGTTGGCCGCTGGAAGCCGAAGAGCGATGTGATGTTCGCGATCTGGCACAAATTCCGCGATAACGGCATCGAGATCCCCTTCCCGCAGCGCGATCTCCATATCAAGAATGCCGCCGCTCTGAAGGAGGCGATCAATGCCCAATGAATTTGGCATTCTTCATGCCTGCTCGATCAAGGGCGACGGCCATGGCGATGTCCTGACTGGCGACGACGTATCCCGCCTGATCAAGGACGAGGCGCTGGCCTGGGTCCATCTCGACGCAACCCATCCCGGCGCGCGCGACTGGCTGGAACGCGAGATTTCCTATCTCGACCCGATCATCATCAACGCCTTGTTGGCCGACGAAACCCGGCCGCGCATGGTGATGTTCGAGCAGGGCGCGCTGATGATCCTGCGCGGTGTCAATCTCAATGAGGACGCCCAGCCGGAAGACATGGTCTCGATCCGGCTCTGGATCGATGGTTCGCGTATCATCAGCCTGCGTCGCCGCCGGCTCAAGGCGGTCACCGATTTGCGTGAACGCCTCGCTGAAGGCACCGGTCCGAAGAATTCTGCGGACTTCATCGCCATGCTGACCGCGCGCCTGTTCGAGCGCATGGAACCCGTGCTGACTGAGCTCGACGAAAATCTCGACGATGCCGAGGAAGAGGTGATGGAATCACCAACCCCCGCCTCCCGGCAGGCGATCAACGCCCTGCGCAAACAGGCGATCATGTTTCGCCGCTATATCGCTCCCCAGCGCGATGTGATCGCGCATTTGCGCGCGTCGGAACTGCCCTGGCTCGACGCCATGAACAAACGGCGCCTGCAGGAAAATCTCGATATGGTGATCCGCTATATCGAAGATCTCGACACGATTCGCGAGCGGGCCCAGATCGTCAAGGAAGAGCTGGCCAACGCCCTGGCTGACCGCATGAACAAAAATCTCTACGTTCTGTCGGTGATCGCCGCGATCTTCCTGCCGCTCGGCTTCCTGACGGGCCTGCTTGGGATTAATGTCGGCGGCATTCCCGGCTCCGACAACGTAAGCGCCTTCTGGTTCTTCGTCGCGCTTCTGTTCGGCGTTTGCGGCATCCAGATCGCGACCTTCAAATACCTGAAATGGATCTGACGTCGCGGCGCCGAGCGAAGATGACGTCAGGGATCAGCCGAAACTTTTCGCTGCCATCCGCCGGATGAAGGCTTCGGTTTCGTCCGGCATAGAAATCTGGACCATGTGGCCAATGCCCGGCAGGACCTCCTCGTCGAGTTGCGGGATTGCCGCGCGCAGGGCGTCGAGATTGGCGCTCGCGTCGAGGATCCGGTCGGCATCGCCATACAACACACCGACCGGCATTTTCAGCTCTGAAAAACGAGCCGTCACATTGGCCATATCGGTGCCGACCGCCACATAATCCGTCGAAGCCGCCACAAAGGCGCGCGGCCGCAAACCGAGCAGGCCGCCACCACGAAGCCGGAAATCGGCGGGCGGCTTGTTGGGCCCGAAAATGAAGCGAAGTGTTGCGTCGCCCTTGCGGATCGACATCGGAACCGCGAGCGTTTCGCCGATCAGCCGCCGCACGACCGGGTTGGCAATCTTCAGCGGATCGAAAGCCTTGGCGCCCTCCTCCGGAAGAACAGCGAGAGGAGCAATTAACGCCAGACCACTGATAGCATTGGGATAGGCTAATGCGAGTGCAAGCGCCACAGCACCGCCAAGTGAATGGCCGACGATGAGGGGTTTCTCGATTCCCCGGGCTTCCAGCATTTCCGCGATCATCCGCGCCTGCTCCGGAATGCGGGCCTGTTCATCGCTATCGCGCTGCGAATACCCGCTGCCAGGCCGGTCCAGGGCTATCACCCGGAAATCGCCTTTCAAGGCATCCGTTGTCGCATAGGTGAAGTTCTGCAAATGCCCACCAAGCCCATGAATCATAACAATTGGTTGACCCTGCCCCTGGTCAAGGAAATGGATTTTCCCACCCTTCACCGTCGCAATGTCACCAATCTGGGGGATGGCAATCTCGGCCTTGCGCGCCACCATGTGTGACCAGATTTGCAGCCCGATCATGAGCGCAAGCGCGACCAGGACCAGCAGGCCGACTATCGTCAAAACTGTTGAAATCATGACGGTTTCCCTTGTGGTTCCGGGCTCGTTTTACGACCGATCAGGCTCCAATAATGCGCCGGAAACAGGCGCTCCACCCAGGCCATAAGATGCGCATCACGCCCAACCAGTACCCGCGGACGGCGTCGGGCGACAGCGCGGAGAATAATTTCAGCCGCGCACTCCGGTGGCATTACCAGAAGTTTTTCAAACGCCTCCAGCCCCTTGGCGAGCTCTTCCGGGTCCGCGCCGGCGGCATGACGGGCATTTCTGGCGATCGCCGTCTTGATGCCGCCGGGATGAACCGTCGTGACACCGATCGAACTGCCGGCCAGTTCGTGACGCAAGGCGTCAGAGAAGCCCCGCACGGCAAATTTGCTGGCGCTATACGCCGTCTGGCCCGCCGGTGCGACCAGACCGAACAGGCTGGAAATATTGGTGATATGGGCCTGACTCGCTTCATGCAACATCGGCATGAAAGCCCGGGTCATACGAACGACGCCCCAGAAATTGATCGACATCAGCCAGTCGAAATCGGCCTCAGACACATCTTCAAACTTACCGCCAAGCGCAACGCCGGCATTGTTGAACAACAGGCCCGCCCCGCCATGCGCAAGCCGGACAGCTTCGGGAAAGACCTCAATGGCTTGCCGGTCAGAAACATCAAGCTGATGCAGGCTGACCCGATCCGCCGCGATGCCGATTGATGCCGCGACCCGGTCCAAACCGTCCCGGTCGATATCCGCCAGCGCCAGGCGGCAGCCACGCGCGGCCAGGCCGTGGGCGAGAGCGGCACCGATGCCGCTCGCCGCACCAGTGACAACCGCCGTGCGGTCAACGAAATCGAACTGGGCGGGCATGGGCACTCCTGAACTCTGGCCGTTCTCGAACCGGATAGATGGTGCGAATACTTGCGCAAGTATGCGTCAACGCCAAGCTACAAAAGCGCTAAATCACATATTTCCGATGTTCGGTATGGTGAGCAGTTCAGGATGTGGCGTCGCCTTCTTGCCCCTTCCCGATGTCCGGCTTGGGCAGCCGCGCTGAGACCCAACGCCCGATGACGTAGAATACCGGGGTGAAGATCAGCCCGAAAATCGTCACGCCAATCATGCCCGAGAACACCGCAACGCCGAGCGCTTGGCGCATCTCGGCGCCGGCCCCGTGGGCGAAGGCCAGGGGCGTAACGCCAAGGATGAAAGCCAAGGCCGTCATCAGGATCGGACGCAGCCGAAGCCGTGCCGACATCTCGGCGGCCTCACCGGGGGAGACGTGCTCACCCTCTTCGGCCTGCTTGGCGAATTCCACCAACAGGATCGCGTTCTTCGCCGCCAGAGCGATCAGGACGATCAAGCCGACCTGGGTCAGGATGTTATTGTCCATCCCGGCCAGATTGATTCCGATCATCGCCGCGAGAATACACATCGGCACGATGAAGATCACCGCCCAAGGCAAGGTGAAGGCCTCGTACTGGGCTGCCAGGACAAGGAAAACGAACACCACAGCGAGCGAGAACACCATCAGACCGGAATTGCCGGCAGCCTTCTCCTGATAGGCCAGTTCGGTCCATTCATAACCGAAGCCGGCTGGCAGAACGGCGTCGGCGATTTCTTCCATCGCCGCCAGCGACTGGCTGGTCGACATGCCCGGCGGGGTGCTGCCCTGAACCTCGACGGACGGGAAGATATTATGCCGGACAACCCGAACCGGACCGGAATCCGGGCTCACGGTCGCTACCGCCGAGATCGGCACCATCTCGCCGCTCGATGAGCGCACCTGCAGACGACCGATATCGGCAACATCATTGCGGAAGGGCGCATCGGCCTGGGCCATGACCCGGAAGGTGCGGCCAAGGAAGTTGAAATCATTCACATAACTGCCGCCAAGATAGATTCCCAGCGTCTGGTAGACGGCGGCCGGGTCGACCCCGATACGCTGGGCCCGGTCGCGATCGACATCAACACGAATGCGCGGTGAGCCGGTATTGAAGCTCGTATAGACGCGCGACACCCGCGGATCTTGGTTGGCCGCCGCAATGACCGCATTGGCGGCACCTTGCAGCGCTTCCATCCCCTGACCGGAGCGGTCCTGGACCATCAGCTTGAAGCCACCACCATTGCCCATGCCGCGCACGGCTGGCGGCGCGATGATGAAGGCAAACCCTTCCGGAATCGCTTGCCCCAGAATACCGGTGAGACGCTGTGACAGCTCGACCGCAGTCATGCCGGGCTGACCCGCACGCTCTTCATAGGGCGCCAGCTTGATAAACATCGTCGCCGCGTTCGAGGCCATCGAGAAACTCGACCCGTCCAGACCCACCAGGGCCGCAAGCGTGTCGACGCCGTCGGTGGCGAGCAGCACATCCTGGGCCCGCCGCACGACCTCATCGGTACGCGCCAGCGAAGCGCCGGGTGGCAGCTGGATGACGCCGATCAGTGATCCCTGATCCTGTTCGGGGATGAAGCCCGTCGGTGTCTCGGCGAGTCGCCATGCCGTTAGACCCAGCAAGCCGGCATAGACGATGAGAACGAGCGCCACTGTCCGAACGAGGCGCGCCACAGAGCGACCGTAGAAGGCGGCGAGCCGATCAAAGCCTTCATTGAATTTGCGTCCGGCAAAGCGAAGCGGCGCCATAAAGGCCACCCGTCCGGGTACACCCTCATCGCTGTGCGGCTTGAGCAGGAGCGCGCACATGGCTGGCGTCAGGGTCAGGGAAACAAATAGCGAAATCACCGCAGCCGATGCGATGGCAACGGCGAATTGCCGGTAGAATATGCCCGGAATGCCGCTGAGGAATGCGGTCGGCACAAAGACCGAGACCAGCACCAGCGTCATCGCGATCAGCGCGGCGCTGACCTCATCCATCGATTTTCGTGCCGCCACGCGCGCCGACATGCCGCTTCGCATCAGGCGTTCGACATTTTCAACCACCACGATCGCGTCATCGACCACGATCCCGACCGCGAGGACCATCGCGAACAGGGAGAGTGAATTGATGGAATAGCCCAAGGCCAGCTGGATCGCGAAGATCCCGACGATTGAGATCGGAATCGCCGCGATGGGAATCAACGCCGCGCGCCAGCTTTGCAGGAAGATGATGACGACCAGGACGACGAGGAACACAGCTTCAAGCAAGGTGGTCTGCACCGCACTCACCGACGCCTCGACGAACTCGGTCGGATTGTAGGGAATGATATAGTCCATTCCCTCAGGGAAGCTGGTCGCGGCATCCTCGATCGCTGCGAGGACACGATCAGCGGTCGCAAGCGCGTTGGCGCCAGGCTGCTGGATAATGGCCATGCCGACGCCTGAAATGCCGCCAAAATAGCCACGCACGAGATAGGATTCCGAGCCAAGCTCGACCCGGGCGATATCGCTTAATCGGGTTACGGCGCCGTCGGGGTCGCGATGCACCACGACATCGGAAAATTCCGCAGGCTCGATCAAACGGCCGCGCACCTGGACCGGCAGCTGAAAGGCCGCCGGCTGACCGTCGGTGAAGGGTGGTTGGCCGAGAATGCCGCCCGCAGCCTGGATGTTCTGGGCCCGCAGGGCATTAACGACATCGATGGCGGTCAACCCGCGCGCGCCGGCTCGGTCCGGATCGATCCAGACACGCATGGAATAGCTGCCGGCGCCGAAGATACGCACGTCGCCTACGCCGTCGAGACGCAGCATGCGGTCGCGCAGCTCCGAACTGGCATAATTGCCGAGATAGTCGGCATCGAGCGAGCCGTCTTGCGAGCGCAAGGCAAACAACATCAAAAAGCCGGTCGCCTGCGCCTGCACCGTCACACCGGTCTGGCGAACCGTCTCGGGCAATCGTGTCAGGGCGCGGTTGACGCGATTCTGAACCAGCACCTGGGCCGTATCGATATCGGTACCGGGCTCAAATGTGACCGTGACTGCCGCGCGCCCGTCTGCCGTCGATTGGGAGGCCATGTACAACATGCCCTCGACGCCATTGATCTCCTGCTCAAGCGGTGCGGCCACCTGGGCGGCGACATCCTCGGCCGTCGCGCCGGGATAAGCGGCGCTGACCGAAATGGTCGGCGGCGCGATCTCAGGGTATTGCGCCAAGGGCAATTGCGGATAGGCGAACACCCCCATCAAGGTGATGAACACCGCGAGAACCATCGCAAATATCGGGCGGTCGATGAAGAAATGTGACAGGCGCATGGGGCGAGGTCCTGAACGGATGCAAACGGGCGGGAGCGAAAATTACTGGTCGGCGGGATAGGCTGCGGAAGCGGGCTGGGCCTGGGTCAGGGCGGCCGGCGCATCACGGCCCTGCCGGACAATCTCGACCAGTTGCGGTGTGACCGGAGCGCCGGGGCGTGCGCGCATGAGTCCGCTGATGATCACCCGGTCCGTGGCTTCCAGCCCCGAAGAAATCACCTGCAAATTGCCACTGGGTGGACCAACGCTCACGAGGCGCGTTTCGACGGTGTCGGTGTCGTTGACGACATAGACAATGCGCCGCGGTCCGTCTGATAGGATGGCGGTTTGCGGTACCAAAACCGCCTCATAGAAAGCGCTGCCGCCGACGCGGGCCGAACCCAGCATGCCGGGCCGGATCAGACCGTCGGGATTGGCGACGCGCGCGCGCACCCGGATCGTACCCGAGGCCGGGTTGATACGATTGTCCGCGAACACAATTTCACCGGTGTGTCGATAATCCGGCTCGTCCTGTAGTCGGATTTCCACCCGCGACACCTGGTCGGTGCGCACACGGCGCTGATAACGCAGATAAACCGCCTCGGAGGCATCAAACTCGAAATAGAGCGGGTCGGAGCCGACAATGGTGGTGAGGATATCGCCGGAGGAATTGCCGCCGGACACCAGATTGCCCGGATCGACCAGGCGCGATGATGTCCGTCCGGCCGTCGGGGCCTTCACTTGGGTAAATTCGAGATTGAGCGCTGCGGCATCGGAATTGGCATTTGCCGACGCCACACCGGCTTCGGCCGTGCGGACGGCGGTACGGCGCTGCTCGATCGCTTCTTCGGAGATCGCCCGCGAGGAGAGCAGACGTTCGGCACGATCAAGATCGGCACGGGCCTGCACCAATTGGGCCCGGGCCTGAGCCAATTGGCCGTTCGCCGCCGCGAGAACCGCCTCAAACGGACGCGGATCAATCGTGAACAACAAATCGCCCGCCTCGACGATGGCGCCGTCCTCGAAATTGACGGTGTCGAGATAGCCGCTGACCCGGCTGCGCACATCGACATGTTCCGGCGAGTCGAAGCGACCGGTGAAGTCGTCCCAGTCGGCGACCTGCTCGACCAAGGGCAAGGCAATATCGACGGCAGGGGCGCCCTGAGGCTGCCGCGCAGCGCCATCGCCGCCACAGCTGGCCAGTACGATGGACAGGAAAAAAATCGTCAGTGGGGGGGTGAGGCGAGCCATATCGGGTCCTTGGAAAGTCGGGTAGGCGGAGCGAGGTCGACCATAAGTCATCAACCGGTGACACTCATGATCCATTTGGCTACAGTATGTCAACCGTCGATGACTAACAACGCCTGAGAGGGCCGAAAAGATGACCAAACCCGCCCGCCGCCGCAATGCCGAGGCCACACGCACCGCCATCCTTGCCGCGGCGCGGCATTGTTTTACGCGGGAAAGTTATGACCAGGTCGGCATTCGTGACATCGCGGTTGAGGCTGGAGTCGATGCAGCACTGGTGTGCCGCTATTTCGGCTCCAAGGAGGATTTGTTCGCCCAGCTTCTGCTACGCCCGGACAAGCCGCTCGAAATGATCGAGGCCGGGCGCGACGGTCTCAGCACGCGGGTTGCGGAAATGGTCGTCAACAAGGCCGGCGACCAGGAAGCGGTCGACGACCTCCTCATCATGCTGCGCTCGGCCTCCTCGAAGACGGCGGCCAATCTGGTGCGCGAAGCCATGATCAAACGCTTCGACGAGCCCGTCGCGCAATTGCTTGAGGGTGCCAAGCCGCATTTGCGGGCGCGAATGATGGGCAGTGTGATTATCGGCCTGATCGTCAGCAAGATCATCAGAGGGCCATGGGATGTCGATGAGCCGGAACAGGCCGCGTTCCAGCAACGGATCGAGGATCTCGTTCGGCTCAGCATCCAGGAGCTTTAGGGCGGCGTTGCAGCTCGGTTAGACAATCCAGGGCATGAAAGCCGAGGCGAGGCTGAGCACCAGGAAGAAGCCGGCCATGTCGGTGATAGTCGTGAGCAATGGCCCACTCGCTGCCGCCGGATCCTGACCGAAGCGTTTGAGCAGCAGCGGAACGACGCCGCCAATCGATACAGCCAGCACGGTATTGAGCGCCAGCGCAAAGCCAATCACGGCGCCGAGCACCACATTGCCCTTCCAGACCCAGGCCACCAGTCCGATCAGAATGCCGAGCACGATGCCATTGAGCACGCCGACCGAGGCTTCCTTCGCCCAGACCCGAAAGGCATCGATCGGCTTGACCAGGCCGAGCGACAATTCCCGCATCGTGACCGCCACGGCCTGATTGCCCGAACACCCGCTCATGTCCGACACCATCGGCAGGAAAATCGCGATGGCGATGATTGCCGTCAGCGTTTCCTCATAGGCCGAGATCACGCAAGCCGCGATGATGTTCAGAACGATATTGGTCGACAACCACGCCAGCCGCCGACGCGCCCGCAGGAAGGTTGGCTGCGACCGCAATTCATCACCGACCAGACCCTGCCGCTTCAGCCCGTCCGATTCGGAGCGCTCCAGCACCGCTTCGTCCATCGCCGAACGCGAGACGACACCCACCAGGCGCCCGTCGGCCTCAACGACTGGGATGCCGAGATAGCTATATTTATCGAACATATCCCGCAGATCGTCGAGCGGGGCATTCGCGTTGATCGTGACCGGCGTGCTCATGATCGCGGAGAGCTGGGCACTTCGCTTTGACGTCAGCAATGCCCGCAATGACACAACACCCACCGGCCGCTCCTCGGCGTCGAGAATATAGGGGTGCTGACCGCGATAGGGTTCGAAATCTTCCTCGTCCGAGGCCAGCCGACGCAGGATCTGACCGACCGTATCGCCCTCGTGGAAAGTAAACGCCTCGGCGATCATCAGCCCGCCGGCGGTGCCGTCATCATACGACACCAGGCGCCGGACATCGGCGGCGTCCTGCTCGTCCATCTCAGCCAGGATGGCCTCGGCATTCTCGTCGCTCAACTCGCCGATCACATCGGCCTGAACGTCGGAATCCAGCTCGTCGATGATATCGACGGCGGTCGCCAGCTCGAGCCGCTCGACCAATTCCACCGCAATTTCGTTCGGCGCTTCATTGATCAGTTCAGCAGCGGTGTCGGCATGCAGCATGCCGAAAATGCGGTCCCGCTCCTTCGGGGTGAATTGCAGGATTTCCCGCAACGCATCGCTGAGCGTCAGGTCAGCGAGTAGTGCTTCCAGCCCATCGACATCGGCGGTTTCGATCGCATCGCGTATCCGGTCGTGAATATCGGCGACATCGTCGAATTCAGGCTGTGGGTTGGTCTGCGACAACGGACGCCCTCCGGTTCAGCGGGTAGGAAGAATGCGATAAGTACGAATTTGGCATAAAAAACTTTCTCTGGACAACTATTTTTTGTCTTTCTATGGTGAGACATGAATTTGACCACGTCCCCTCTCGATGCGGCTGCGCAAAAGCTCGCAGCGCTGTTCGACACATCTTTCGGCGGCAAGCCGAAGGGGCGGTTCCGGATTTCCAACAAGCTCTTGCGGCAAATACTCGAGCGCCGCCGTCTGTATGATGATGATATTCGTCAGCTCAGCCGGGCCCTGCTGGAGCGCGGCTATGTCCTCGTGGATATGGACAGCTTTTTCGTCATCCTGAGTGCGAACTCCTTCGTCAACTACAGGCGCGCCAACGAAGAGAGCCTGAAATGACGCCGGCGCGGCCAATCAGAACCAGAACCGAGATCGGCTGGCGGGAAATCGTCGGCCTGCCGACACTCGACATCCCGGCCTTGCACGCAAAGATCGATACCGGGGCCCGCACCTCAGCGCTCAATGCCGTCATTATCCGAGAGCTGGACCAGGACGGCGCAAAATGGGTGGCGTTCGACGTGACCTTCACGGAAGACCGTCATATACAACGCTGCCTCGCACCGATTGCCGACCGGCGTGATATCAAGAATACCAGTGGCGTTCCCGAACTTCGCTATGTCATCGAAACGCAGCTGACACTCGGTTCGCGGCATTGGCAGATCGAATTGTCCCTCGCTGACCGCGAGCCGATGAAATTTGATCTGATACTGGGCCGGACAGCGCTGCGGAACCGACATATCTGCATCAATCCGGGCCGCTCATTTCTCAGCGGACCGCCTGCCTACCCCTTGTCGGCCAAGGCCCATTCCGCCTGAAGCATACCGATTGCGAGCCATCCGGCCTGCAGTCCGACCACCTCTGAAAGGACGATCACCATGAAAATCGCCATGCTGGCCCGCAACGCCAATCTCTACTCGCACAAGCGCTTGAAAGAAGCCGCAGAAGAGCGCGGTCACGAGCTCGACATCATCGATACGCTGCGTTGCTATATGAATATCGCTTCGCGCAATCCGGCGATTTACTACAATGGTGAGAAGCTGCCGAAATACGATGCCGTCATCCCGCGGATCGGCGCTTCGGTGACGTTTTACGGTCTGGCGGTCCTGCGCCAGTTCGAGATGATGGGCGTCTACCCGCTCAATGAATCCGTCGCCATCGGCCGCTCGCGCGACAAGCTGCGTTCATTGCAGCTGCTGGCGCGCGACGGAATTGGCCTGCCGGTCACCACGTTCGCGCATGATCCAAAACAGACCACCGAAGTCCTGGCCGTGACTGGTGGATCGCCGCTGGTGATCAAACTGCTCGAGGGCACGCAAGGCATCGGCGTCGTTCTGGTCGATTCCGACCGCTCGGCCAAGTCTGTAATCGAGGCTTTTCGTGGCGCCGGCGTGAACATTCTGGTCCAGGAATTCATCAAGGAGGCCGGCGGCAGCGATATCCGCGCGCTTGTGGTCGGCGGCAAGGTTGTCGCCGCGATGCAACGGACCGGCGCCAAGGGCGAGTTCCGTTCCAACCTCCACCAGGGCGGCACCGCTGCCGCTGTGAAAATCTCTCCGGAAGAGCGCTCGACCGCCGTCCGCGCGGCCAAGAGCATGGGGCTCAATGTCTGCGGCGTCGACATGCTGCGTTCCAATCACGGTCCGGTGGTGATGGAGGTCAACTCCTCGCCAGGGCTTGAAGGTGTCGAAAAGGCCACCGGCATTGATGTCGCCGGCAAAATTATCGAAACGCTCGAAAAGACCAGCGTGCCCGGCAAGACAAAAACCAAGGGTGCCGGTTAATGCCAACCCGTTCCGCTTTCCAGATCGGGCGACATGAGATTGCGGCCGGCAGCCGGGCGACCGTGGATCTGCCGGTCAGCGTGCTGTCCGACCACACGCCGGTCACGATGTCGGCGCACGTGGTTCACGGCAAGCGCAGCGGCAAAACCCTGTTCGTCAGCGCGGCGGTCCATGGCGACGAGATTATAGGTGTCGAGATCGTCCGCCGCCTGCTGCGCAATCCGGCCCTGAACCGGCTGCGCGGCACGCTGCTGGCGGTTCCAATCGTCAACTCCTATGGCTTCATGTCAAATTCGCGCTATCTGCCCGACCGGCGCGATCTCAATCGCTGTTTCCCGGGCAGCACCCAGGGATCACTGGCCGCGCGGCTGGCGCACATCTTCATGACGGAAATCGTCAAGCGCTCCGATGTCGGCATCGACCTCCATTCCGCCGCCATCAACCGCACCAATCTGCCACAAATCCGCATATCCCCCGCCATGCCGCAGACCATGGAGCTGGCCGAGGCCTTCGGCGCGCCACTGATCCTGACGTCGAAGACGCGCGAGGGCTCGCTGCGTTACACCGCCCAAGAGGCCGGCGTGGATGTGCTGCTTTACGAGGCCGGCGAAGGGCTGCGGTTTGACGAATTCGCGATCCGTGCCGGGGTCTCCGGCATTTTGCGGGTCATGCGCCATCTCGAAATGATCCCGGCCAAGGAGACGAAACGCGTCCCGACCCTGCCGATGAAATCGCGCTCAAGTTATTGGTTCCGCGCGCCTGCGGGCGGACTGATGCGGAGCTATAAGACCATCGGCGACCAAGTGGCCGCCAATGACGTACTCGCCGTCATCTCCGACCCGTTTGGGGAAGTTGAAATCGAACTGATCGTCGAACAGCCCGGCCTGATCGTCGGCCGGACCAATCTGCCCGTCGTCAATGAGGGCGACGGCCTGTTCCATATCGCCAAGCTCAGCACCGCTGCCGATGCAGAATCGACGCTGGACAATATGGCGCTCGAGCTCGACGCCGACCCGATTTTCGATGAGGATGAAATCATCTGACCCGCGCCCGCTCGGATGGAAATGGCCGGAACCGCCAGCCGAAATCCCAGTCTGCTCAGGCCGGTGCTGGCGCTGGACAATAGCGCTCGACATAGCGCTCATGCGTTTGCATCTGCAGCACCGCCTGTTCCATGGCCGCGCGCTGGTCGCGGAGGTAATGGCCTCCATCGACCCCGCGCGCATCAGCGAGCGGATGATAGCGTCGCGGCAAGATCCCTTGTCCGACGAGCACGGCAAGCCAATTGGGGGCCTGAAACAGCTCATAATCCTCGAACAGGAGGCGGCCGGCTTCGCGAAAATGATCGATCCGGTTTTGCAATGTATCGGGGATCGACATCGCGGCGCAGTCCCGCCACAGGGCTGAATCATCACGGGTCGTGCCATGATAGTGCAGGATAATGAAGTCGCGGATCGACTCGTAATCTCGAGCCACTCTGCGGTTATACTCTGCGCGCCCCAGCGGGTCGGGGTGCTTGCCCTGTGGGAAAAACGGCATGAAGGCCATGATCCCGGCCTGAACGAGATGCAGGCTGGTCGATTCCAGCGGCTCCATGAAACCACTGGCCAGCCCGAGCGCGAGACAATTGTGATTCCAGAACTTCTCACGGCGCCCGGTTGTGAACCGCAAGAGCCGCGGCTCCGATAACGGCGCGCCGGTCAAATTGGCCATCAAAGTATCGGTCGCGACCTGGTCGTCCTGCAGATATCGGCTTGAATAGACATAGCCATTGCCGGTGCGGTGTTGCAGCGGAATGCGCCACTGCCAGCCATGTTCGCGCGCCGTCGACATCGTGTAGGGCGCCAATTCGCCTGTGCCGGCACTGCCGACTGCGACCGCCCGGTCACAGGGCAACCAATGGGTCCAGTCCTGATAGCCTGTACCCAGACTTCCCTCGATCAGCAGGCCACGAAAACCCGAGCAGTCGATGAAGAAATCGCCTTCCACGACCTGGCCACTGGCCAAGGAGATCGACTGGATATCCCCGGTTTCACCGTCGCGCGTGACGTCCACAACCCTCCCCTCGGTGCGGGTGACACCACGGGCTTCGGAATAGGCCCGGAGAAACTGGCCATACAGGCCCGCATCGAAATGATAGGCGAAGCCAGCGGTCGAGGTGATACGGCGGGGGTTGGTATCGGGGCGGGCAAATTTGCCGTCGCGGGCCATAACCCAGGACATCGCATAATCGTCGAGCGTGCTCGCCTCACCACGCGCGCGGGCCTGCAGCCAATAATGGTGGAAGGTGATAAAGTCGAAATTGGCGCCATAGGTCCCGAATGGGTGGAAATAGCGGTGTCCGAGCTTGGCCCAGTCGACAAACTGAATGCCGAGCTTGAACGTGCCTTGCGTGAATTTCAGAAACTCGGCTTCGTCGATCCCCAATTGCCTGTTGAAGGCCGCGATCGGCGGGATCGTCGCTTCGCCGACGCCGACGATCCCAATCTCCTCGGATTCGACCAATTCGATTTCACATCCAGCCTTGGACATGTTGATGAGGGCCGCCGCCGCCATCCAGCCCGCCGAACCGCCCCCGACGATCACGATGCGGGTCTTCTCTGCCTGTTCCATTTTCACCCCCCGGCTGGATCACCGGGCCAGTCGAGCCGATTTCGCGTCCGGCGGCAAGTCAAGCCAGCGCCTGGCCAAGCCACCGGACACGAATTTGGCTTCAATCCGGCGCTGACACGGCGGCGGGGGTTTCCCGGCCGCGTATCAGAATGGACACCGCCATCAGTCCGACAATCGCAACCACGATGACGGCCCCCGTCGGCAGGTCAAAGGCCGCAGAAGCCAGCAGGCCGATGACATAGCCCGCCAGGGCGACACCATAGGCGATGGCGAGGCCGAAGCGCTCCGGCCAGAAGCGGGCCGCGAGCGCCGGGGCGATCAGCGTTGCGAAGACGAGATAGATCCCGACCAATTGCACCGACTGGGTCACGACCAGCGCGAACAGGGCATAAAACCCGATCCGCCCGATCCGGTCGCGGGCCGTAAACCAGATCACCAGAACCACGGCATACATCACCGCGATCGGCCACAGGCTCTCAAGCGAGACCCAGAGAATTTGCCCGACCAGCAAATCCTTGAGGTGTTCGCCGCCATGTGGATTATTCGCCAACAGCAACAGTTCAACACTGGCCGCGAACACGAACAGAACCCCAATCAGAGCCTCCTGAACCGAGGGCCAACGCTTTTCGGTCCAACGCAGCAGCAAAGCCCCGAGCAGGGCCGCCGCAACAGCCGCGACCTGCACCTTCCAGCCGGATGCATCAAAGCCGAAGGCAGCCGCAGCCGTGACGCCAAGACCGGCGACCTGGGCAATCGCCAGATCGATAAAGACAATCCCACGCGACAAGACCTGCCGGCCCATCGGCACATGCGTGCTGATCACCAATAGTCCGGCGACTAGGGCCGGAAACAGCAGACTCATTTCCAGCGCACCCATGCCGTCTACTCCTGTGCTGCGGCGGCCAGTAACCGGCGCAGGGTTTCGTCATAGAGACTGAACAGGTCATCGGCACCGTCCGTGCCGCCGACCGTGAAGGGCAATTCGACCGCCGGAATGCCGGAACGTTCGGCGATGAAATTCGCCGGCCGGTCATCCTCATAAGCCGCCCGGATCACCATCCGCGCCGGATGCGCTTGAAGCGTCTGGACCACTTCGGCCAGATGCCCGCTCGAGGGCGGAATGCCGGGTTGTGACTCCAGCAGAGCCACGCGTTCCAGGCCGAGCCAGTCTTCCAGATAAATCCAGCTTTGATGCTGGGCGACGATTGCGACCCCTCTGAGAGGTGCGCCCTCCAACGTCCAACGCTCGAGCGCCACATCCCAGCGTGCGAGGAAATCGGTCAGCCCCGCCTGATATGCAACGGCATTGGCCGGATCGAGTTCGGAAAACCGCTGCGCGAGCGCCTGCGCGACCAGCCGGATATTATTGGGGTCGGTCTGGATATGAGGGTTTCCCGGCGCGTGAAGATCGCCCTGGGACCGGTCAAGGATGGTTGGAATTTCTTTCAATGCGACAAAGCTGGTCGCGGCGAAATCGCCCGGAGCCCCTTCAGCGATGGCGCGATTGGAGGCTTGCCGCCTGACCATCGGCATCCAACCCACTTCCAGCGCAGCACCGGTACACACTGCAATATCGGCGCGCCGGGCATGGGCGATCAGGGACGGTCTGGCCTGGATTCCATGTGGATCCTGCCCGCCTGTGGTGGCGGTGTAGATGTCGACATGTTCGCCGCCGATTTCTTGCGACAGGGCACCCCATTCCGGCTCGCACGCGAAGACACGCAGATCTGCGAACACCGGAGACGTAAGGCAGGCAGCAAATGCGGCCCCAAGGATAAATTTACGCATGACATGATGTCCTTCGATCAAAACCGGTGAGCGGCGTGAGGGCCGTAGGTAACGGTGTATTGCAAGAGGAATTCGTCGTTGGCGACGCGATCCGATTCGTCGCGGGTATATTGCGCGCGCAGGCGGCCAAATTCGCTGGTATCAAACTCCAGCAAGGCCGTGGCCGTCCATGGGTTCAAGCCAGCCGCATCAAGCGCCGAACCCGCCAGTCCGAACGGAACATTGTCAGGGGTCAGCGCCGCATAACGCAGACCTGCACCCCAGCGCCGCCGGAATTGATAAATTCCCTGCACATACCAACCCGACCGATCGAGATTAACCGGCACGGCGTCAAAATTGCCGCGCATCGTGTCGACAAAATACTCACCCGAAAGGGTCAGATTACGGTCCCGGCGATTGCCGCCCGGAGCCCATTTATAGACCAGTGAGAGGATGCCAAGGGTCTCATCGCCAGTGAACTCAGAGCCGTTGACGTCGCGGGATTGGGCGTTGGCATCAAGCAGGGAGGCCGAAGCCAGCCAGCTTGACCCCGAACCAATATCGCCGCCGGTCCGGGCCCACACCGCGGAAGTGCCCGTGCCACCATTCGCGCCCCCGCCAGCGGGAAACGCGTCGCCGCGATATATCTCGGCACCGAATTCAAGATACTGGTCAACCGGGGCGATCCAGCGGAGCTGAACCCCGTCATCACCATATTGCCCGCCCAGAAAGGCGCGATAGGGCAGGGCCTGATCCGAGAACGCCCAGGCATGCGCATGGACCTCATTGAGATAACCAATGCCGGAAAACATCCGCCCGCCCCGCAG
The DNA here is from genome assembly GCF_963975345.1 of uncultured Maricaulis sp. Classification (NCBI taxonomy): domain Bacteria; kingdom Pseudomonadati; phylum Pseudomonadota; class Alphaproteobacteria; order Maricaulales; family Maricaulaceae; genus Maricaulis; species uncultured Maricaulis sp. The sequence continues at coordinate 237,681 of NZ_CAXBGE010000002.1, forward strand.
GGTCAGGCCACCGCCCAGACTGGTTGTCTGGATATAGGCTTCCTCGACCCCGACTGAACCGTCCTGACCCAACGAGAAGGTGAGGTTTCCGTACAGCGTCGGATCGATATTGGCCGCGATCACGATCTCGGACTCACCGAGGTTGAAGCCGCGTGCGGGCCGGCCCGCCTCGGCGTCGAGATCGAAACCGGGCAGAGCCGCCAGGTCCGGGTCCGCAGAGCTCGCCGCGAACTGGCCATTCAAGACACCGGAAATGGCGGGATTGAAGGCATTGGCGCCGGTCTGTGCGGGGCGTGCAACGGGGGCCGCTGGTGGTGGAACCCTCACAGCCGCCGGCATGGCTTCCACGGCCCGCTGGGCGGATTGAGCCGAAGTTTCTGCCCTCGCCGTGCGCGCTTCTGCCTCGGCGAGGCGGGTCTCCAGATCATTGATCCGGGATTGATACTCAACCCGCATCGCGTCGATCTCGGCGCGGATGGCCGAAAGGTCGTCATCGGCGAAGGCGGGGCTGCAAACAGTAGTCAGGCCGACAATAGCGGCCGCGTTCAATAATCGTCTCATGGACGCACTCCATCAAAAGCTGGGACAAGCCGTCAGCGCCCGGAACGGGCGATGCGGCGGATCGGCAGTCAGGCGTGGAGTGAGATCGGGGGCCCGCGCACGCGCCAGACGCCACTTGGCGCCGTGCGAGGGTGAGCCGGATGTTCGATGGCGTGGGCCGCGCCCGTAACAGTCAGCGATGCCGCCGGTCCGGCCGCCGAGGCGGGCAGAATCGAGGCCGCGCCGAAAGGCGCATGACACAGCTGGCATTGAGCCGCCGGCGCAGTCTTTCCGGGCAGCGGCGCAACGGGCATTGCCGGGGCGTTGATGTCGGCTTGGGCGAGGCGGTAATCCGCATTGTGGCTGTGCGTGTGCGCCAGCGCCGCAGCGCCCTGGGCACTCATCAGCACCGCCACGATCAGACTCAGGGCCAGCCGACGCCAATCGGGCGCGGCTGCCATGCGGCGATGATGACGGAACAAACTCATGCGCAAGCGAAACCCCTCTGCGCCTATGATGGCACCGCTATATAATAACGTCACATTACGGAACAGCAAGGCGGGCGCAAAACAGCGGAGCCAGACACCATTGATATCTCCAAATTCGGCGGTTCGGCCTGCCGATCAGGACTTGGACCGTCTCGGCGCTGCCTCCTGTCCGGCGGCGAAGCCGAGCAGGAATTGCTGCACGCCGCGGCGGATATTGGCGAGACTGTAGCCGCCTTCCTGCACGATCAGGGTTTTGTATTTTTCCTGGCCGATCGCCTCGGCGATGCGGTGCATGCCGTCCGGCGTGATGAAGAAATTCCCCGTCGGATCGCCCTTCATGATGTCGACACCGAGGCTGACGACCAGATAGTCCGGTGCAAACGCCTTGATCCGCCGCAGCGCCCGTCCCAGCACGGTCAGATAGCCGGCATCATCGACGCCGGGCCGGATCGGGTAATTGCGGTTGAAACCCAAGCCCGCGTCGCGGCCACGCTCATCCTCGAAACCGGCGAAGAAGGGGTAGCAATCCTCCGGATGGCCGTGAATCGAGACCGTGAGCACATCGCCGCGTTCGTAGAAGATGTCCTGGGTGCCATTGCCGTGATGATGGTCGATATCAAGCACGGCGACGCGGGCCGGCTTGGCGCTCTTGCCGGCAGCCTTGCCCTGGCCCGAAAGGTGATGCGCGGCAATCGAGGCGTTGTTGAAATAGCAAAATCCGCCGAAGGCGCGCCGCTCGGCATGATGGCCCGGCGGGCGCACCACGACATAGGCCCAACCGGTCCTGCCATCCTTGATCAGCTTGGCACCGCTCAGGGCCGCATCAACGGCGCGGCGGGCGGCTGGATAAACGGCTCGCGTCAGCGGCGTTGAGGTATCAATGCAGAAATACCCCGCCCGCATCTCGAAATTGCGCGGCAAACGGTCGGCGTGTCGGATCGGGAAGATCTCGGGATAGACGATGCGCTTTTCGGGAATACGGGTCGCGGTCTCCTCCAGGAATTTCACCATGCGGTGGTCATGTACTTCGAGGATATGCTCCAGCCCCCAGCGGCCAGCCTCGTGCTCATTAACCGGCAAGCCCTCGAGTGCCCGGCGCACGGCAGCGACGCGGGCCGGGCGTTCGTAATAGCCCTTGAAGGGTGAGTGCTCGATCGAAGGGGCTTCATCAGCGGTGATCACGACATCGATCGGCCGCGCCAACACCGGCAATGCTTTCGTGCGAACCGGGGTGTATTGCGGCGGCCGGATCGCCACCGGCTCGGCCTGGATCGAAGCGAGAAGATCAACCAGCGCCGGATCATCGGGCGCCATGCCATTCTTGGCCTGCATGATGCGCGAAATGGCGGCTTTCAGCGTGCGTCGGTGGAGCGGTTTCTCATCGCCCATGCCGTCGTACAACAGCATGTTGGCATCGCCGAGATTGGAGGCCGTAACGAGGCGCTCATACCCTGTACCTTGCACCGGCCGGGCGCCAAGGCGTTCATAAAAGGCCATGCGGCGGCGGCCATCGGCGAGGAGCTCATGCTCATTGAGCAGACCGGCCTCGTCGGGCAGCGAATCGAGAAAGAGGCGCCGGGACCCGCGCTTGCGCTGATCCTCGCGTGTCATCTCATACAGTGCGCCGCCAATCCCGCGAGAAGCGCGCGCCGGATCGCTGGCGATATAGTCGAGGTAGGATGCTTTGATGTCGGCAAAAAAGAATGTGACGGAGAAGCCGAGCACCTTGCCGGCGCGCGTGGCACACAGCAGAATGACCTCACAGTCCGGCGGGTAGTCTCCGGCGGAATAGCGGGCGATTTTGTCGATGTAACTCGAATTGAACGGGAAGGCCTTCAGGAAGACGTCCTGTATCCCTTCCAGGTGGCGCTGATAGTCCGGATCAATGCCCGCTATCACCCGCACGAATTTCAGCATTTGACGTGATCCGTGTCACAAAAGCGCCAGCCCGATACTCAATGGCGTCCCGCACGCGGAAACATCCTGATCGGCCTGTTGGGCAAGGTGAATTTCACCCGCCCGTCTCTGGAGTCTCAAATCGCATGACACAAAGCAAGCGAGAAGTTTCACAGCGCTACGACCTCTTTGCGACCCCGGTGGTGACCTGGGAGCATGAGCAGCCCGATCTCAACGCGGCGCTCAAACAGGCGCTGGTCGATGACCCCTTCTATCGCAGCCCGGAACAGGCGCAAAAATCCGACTCGATCAACCTCTGCGACCTCGCCGACAAAGTCCCGGCCTTCAAGCAATTGGAGATGCTGGCGTTGGCTGATCTCACCGAATATTGCCGCCAGATCGGCTGGATTGGCGAGTTTGATGTCGAGATGCAGATGTTCGCCAATGTCTCGGCTGCACGCCATTACGTGCCCTCGCACAATCATGTCGCCCATATCGCCTCGGTCTATTATGTCGCAACCACCCCGACCGAAAAGCCGGTGCTGGAAGCCCAGTCGGCGATGAAGAATTACTGGCAGCCCGCCGAGGGTGCGCTGATCCTGCACGATCCGCGCTTCAACGCCTCGCTGATGGGCGGCTGGCAATTTCACGCCCATGTTCATCCGCGCCCGGGCCTGATGATCATGTTCCCGGCCTTTGTCTGGCACGAAGTCGTGCCGCATTTTCAGCCCGATCCGCGCCTGTCGATCGCCGTCAATTTCACCCTCACCTATCGCGATGTCGACCAAGCGCAAAAACGAACCACGCTGACGGTCGATCCGGCCTGACGTGCCGACCCCGGCCATCACGGATTGAATTGCGCAATATTATGTCATAGTGTCTGCCACAATAATTTGACGACCGGGTTACGGGGCGAACCAGTCATGCGGACAAGTGCACACGGAATCCTGGCCGGGTTGGGCCTGATCGTCTCGGCGCTGGCGACATCGCCGCTGCTGGCGCAGGACGCAGCCGAGCCCGCCCAGCCAGCGGTGCGGCCGAATTTCGTGCTGGTTCTGGTTGATGACGCCGCCTTCATGGATTTCGGGATTTATGGCGGCGAAGCCCGCACACCAGTGATCGACCGGCTGGCACGGCGCGGCATGATTTTCTCGAACTATCATTCCTCGCCGCTGTGCGCGCCATCTAGGGCGATGCTTCTGACCGGGCTCGACAATCACCGCACCGGACTGGCGACCATTCCCGAAGTCCTGCCGCCGGAGCATCGCGGCCAGCCCGGCTATGGCATGAGCCTGGAACCCGGTGTTGTCACGGTCGCTGACCGGCTACAAGCGGCCGGCTATCGCACCTATATGACGGGCAAATGGCATCTCGGTCATGGCGAAGGCGATCTGCCCAATGCCCACGGTTTCGACCATTCCTTCGTGCTCGACGCCTCCGGCGCCGACAATTGGGACGAAAAACCCTACATGCCCTATTACCGGACCGCCGACTGGTTCGAGGATGGCGCACGGGCGCATTTGCCGGACGAGTTCTATTCGTCCGAATTTCTCGTCGACCGGATGATCGATTATATCGATGCCGACGCCGGCAGCGCGGATCCCTTCTTCGCATATCTCGCTTTCCAGGCGATCCATATCCCGGTCCAGGCGCCACGCGAATTCACCGAGAATTATGCCGAAACCTATCGCGACGGCTGGGAAGCCCTGCGGCAGGCACGCGCCTCGCGGGCGGTTGATCTCGGGCTGGTACCCGCGACGACCTCGGCCCTGCCACTTCCCGACCGCATGCGCGCCTGGACCGATCTGTCCGAGGATGATCGCGCCCTCTATGCCCGCTCAATGGCGGTCAATGCCGGCATGCTCGAGGCGATGGATCACCATCTTGGTCGACTTGTCGAACACCTTGAGTCGACGGGACAGTTCGACAACACCATCTTCATTGTCACCTCCGATAACGGCCCCGAACCGAGCCACCCGGTGGGCGAACCCGGTTTCGGCACCTGGATGAATTTGCACGGCTATACTCGCCAGCTCGAGAACCTTGGCGAACGAGGCAGTTACGCCTTCATCGGTCCGGAATGGGCGATGGCGGCCGCAGCCCCGTTCAACCTGTTCAAATTCTACGCCTCGGAAGGCGGACTGCGGGTTCCCTTCCTGATCGCCGGGCCGGGAATCGTCAGCGGACAACACAGCCAAGCGGCCGGCTATGTCACGGATGTGACGCCGACAATCCTCGACCTCGCTGGTCTGTCATCGGTGACCAGCGATGTCACAGGCCGCAGCCTGCGCAGCGTCGTAACCGGCCGAGCCGACGCCGCCTATGCGCCCGGCGACGCGGTCGGGTTCGAAGTATCCGGCAATTCAGCCCTGTTCCGCGGCGACTTCAAACTGGTGCGCAATATGCCGCCCTGGGGTGATGGCAGTTGGCAATTATTCGACCTGGCGATTGACCCCGGCGAAACCTTCGACCTTGCCGCGCAAGAACCCGACCTGACGGCTGCGATGCTGGACGATTACGCCGCCTATGCCGCGGCCAATGGTGTGCTTGACCTGCCCGAAGGGTATGATGTGCACGACCAAATCTCGATCAATGCCACGATGCGGCAGCTTGAATTTTATGGCTGGCAGCTGGCGCTGGTCGTGCTTTTGATCCTCGGCCTCGCAGGCTTCGGCCTCTACCGGCTGGTCAGGTTTTCGCGTCGCCGCTAACCGGACCGGCATCCGGCCCGGCATCGAATATCGCAAACGCTGACGCCAGCATCACACTCGCCGCCTGGGCCGGCGATAAATCCTGATCGGACCGCAATCGGCGCCAGAAGTCGAAGCAGGTCACGGCCGACAGGCCCTCGGCGGTGAGACTGTCGAGCGCCCGGTCGGGATTGACCGCCGTCTCCAGCCTTTCGCGCTCCTTCGCCACCAAGAAGGCATGATCGCCCGCCAGAACCTCCGATTGGTGACGGTGGGCCTCGGCGGCAAGCCGGAACGGCGTCATGTCCTCGAACATCGAAGCGCGGTTTTGCACCAGACGAGCCAGCCTTTCACGGCGATCTGTCGTCGACAGATCGAGGACCGCGCGCGGCAGGAATTCGTCGCGCAGGGCGATGACGATTTCACGATTGAGCGATTCCATATCCTGAAAGCAACGAAACACCGTGCGCGAACTCACCTGAGCCCGTTCAGCCACCGCCTGGGCGCTCGGCGAAACATTACCCGCCCGGATCAGGTCGAGAAAGGACGCTACGATCCGGGCGCGATTGTCCGTGCGCCGGCGCGTGCGCCCATCGCCCAATGACACCGTCTGGGCATCCTCCGGGGTGATCACACCGCCCCCTTCATTTTCCAGCGCCCCAGCAACAGGACCACGAGAAGCCCGAAATCGACGGCGAAGAGTGGCAAGGCGGCGACCCCATCCGGATCAACAGCCATCCCGACAATGCGGGCCACTACAAGCAGCGCGGCCCAGGCGACCGGAATGTCCAGCTTGGCACCATCGCCGGCCAGCGCCGCCCGCCCGATGAGCGCGCCGATGAGAAAAAGCGAAGCGCCGGCGTCGCCGCGCATGAAATTCATCCCGATCGCGCCATCAGCGTGCAGACCCAAGGGAGCCATCACCAGCTCAGGCATAATCAGGAAGGATGCGCCAAGCGCGAGAAGTATGAGTGCGGACAGCGCAGTAGCGGCTCGCAGAATAATTTGCATGGCGTTTCCCCAAATCTTGAATGCGTCTATCGTCGAACAATTGACGCACCGTGTGACATATCCTACCGTCACTCCAAATCACCGGCTTTGTCAAATGCCGGATTGGGGAGCCTGGCATGATCGAACTCTATACCTCCGCGACGCCCAATGGCTGGAAGGCCTCGGTTACCCTTGAGGAGCTGGGCCTGCCCTACGAGGTCCACGCCATCGATCTGATGCAGGGCGGCCAGAAAACGCCGGGATTTCTGTCAATGAATCCGAATGGACGCATTCCTGTCATCCGCGACCGCGAGGCCGATGACTTCACCGTATTCGAGAGCGGCGCGATCATGATCTACCTCGCCGAGAAGACCGGATGCCTGCTGCCGTCCGACGCCAAGGGCCGGTCGCGCGTGATCCAATGGCTGATGTTCCAGATGGGCGGTCTCGGGCCGATGATGGGACAGGCGAATGTTTTCTATCGCTACATGCCCGAAAAGATCGACATCGCCATCAAACGCTATCAGGGCGAGTCCGCGCGCCTGCTCTCTGTGCTCGATGGACGCTTGGCCGGGCATGAATACCTGGCCGGTGAATTTTCCATCGCCGATATCGCAAACTGGTGCTGGGCCCGCACCGCATCCTGGTCGGGTGTCGAGCTTGAACCCTTCGTGCATTTGCGGCGCTGGATCGATCAGATCGCCGAGCGTCCCGCTGCCCAAGCGGGGATTAAAGTGCCTTATGATCTCGCTGAAATGCTGGCGAAGACAAAGGGCAGCGACACCGACAGCGCGGCTGACCGCTTCGCCAAGGGCGCCCGCAGCATCGTCAATACCGGCGAAGACCGGAGCTGAGGATGACCATGAAACCCTGGATGTATCTCGCCGCCGGCGCTGCTGCGCTTGCGATCGGCTATGGCGCCTTCATGCACTACCGGATCGGTCTGCCCGGCCTGATGAACCGCCTGCGCGACCCGATTCTGGCGACCCAGCCGGTGACCTGGGAACAGGGGCCCGCCACCGCCGAGACGGCAGCGGCGGATCGCCAACCCAATATCATCGTCATCCTGGTTGATGATCTGGGCATCAATGACATTTCCACCTTTGGCGGCGGCGTCGCCGGTGGGTTGTTGCAGACGCCCAATATTGATGCGCTGGCAGCCCGCGGTGCAATTTTCACCAATGGCTATGCCGGCAATGCCACGTGCGCGCCGTCGCGCGCTGCGATCATGACCGGCCGTTTTGCGACCCGTTTCGGCTTTGAATTCACTCCGGCGCCGGTCCAGTTCCATCGCCTGCTCGGTTCATTCGATTACGGCCCACATCCGGCGATCTATCATGCCGAACGCGAGGCCGACGCCATCCCTCTGGACGAACAGGGCCTGCCGACCAGCGAAATCACCATGGCCGAGCTACTGCGCGACCAAGGCTATCACACCCTCTTCTTCGGCAAATGGCATCTGGGCGGCGCCGAGCAATTCCAGCCGCAAAACCAGGGCTTTGACGAATGGCTCGGCTTCATGCCCGGTGCCGCGCTCTTCATGGACGTCAATGACCCGGACGTCGTCAACGCAGTCGCCGAGTTCGATCCGGTCGACCGTTTCCTTTGGCCCAATCTGAGTTTTGCGGTGCGCCATAATGGCAGCCAGCGCTTCCACCCCGACCGTTATATGACCGATTATCTGGCCGACAACGCAGTCGCGGCGATTGAAGCCAATGCCAACCGGCCCTTCTTCATGTATTTCGCACTCAATGCGCCGCACACGCCGCTGCAGGCGCTGCGCTCGGATTATGACGCGCTGCCGCAGATCGAGGACGAACGCCTGCGCGTCTATGCCGCCATGATCCGTGCCGCCGACCGCGCTGTCGGCGAGATTGTCGCTTCGCTTGAAGAACAGGGCATTGCCGACAATACGCTGATCGTCTTCTCCAGCGATAATGGCGGCGCCAGCTATGTCGGCTTCCCGGAGATCAATGCGCCCTATCGCGGCTGGAAGGCCACCTTCTTCGAAGGCGGCATTCGCGTACCGATGTTCCTGCAATGGCCGGCCCGTATTCCAGCCGGCACCGTGATCGACGCCCCGGCCGCCCATGTCGACATCTTCGCTACCGCCGCTCACGCCGCAGGGGCCCCGGTTCCGCAGGACCGGACGATGGACAGCGTCGATCTGATGCCGCTGACCGAGACGCCAGACGCCGCCGCACCCGAGCGCGATCTGTTCTGGCGTTCGGATCGCTACCGCGTCCTGATGCGTGATGGCTGGAAGCTGCAAATCTCCGAATTGCCGCCGCGAACCTGGCTGTTCAACCTCAATGAGGACCCAACCGAACAGATCAATTTGGCGGAGACAGAACCGGATCGCCTGGCGGTCATGACCGAGGCGCTCAATGCCATCGATGCCGTCCAAGCCGATCCGATCTGGCCCAGCCTGGTGGCACCGCCGGTCTATATCGACCGGAGCATTATCGAGCCGCGCTCGGCGGATGATGACTATATCAACTGGGCGAATTGAGGGTTGAGGATGCGTGTCTGGCTGCGACGGCAAATCTATCGCGCGCTCACCAGCCCCGGCCGGCGTGAAGCCCGGCGCAAGCGCGCCGAGGCGCAGCGCAAGCGGCGCGGCGAGCCGCACCGGGTGATCTATTTTCACCGCCCGGGCGATCCGGCCTGTGCTTTGATGGCACCGCTGGCGGCGGCGCTGTGTGATCGTTTCGGAATCGAAATGAGCGTTCATCTCACCGGACTTCCCGCCGGTGATGTCAATCCCGATCCCGAACGCCTGCCCGCCTATGCGCGCCGCGATACGCAAGCTTTGGCGACACATTTCGGCCTTGCCTTCACCGATCCCGGCGCCCTGCCCGAAGCCGCGCTGGAAAACCAGGCGACCGCAATCATGGCCTCGGCCCTGGGCGGCAGCGATGCCCTGCAAGCGGCGGTCGAGACCAGCGATGCCCTGTGGCGCGGCGATCAAGCAGCGATGACCGCCGCCGCTGAACGCTATGGCGAAGCCAGCCCGGTCGCGGCCGTCCAAGCAGCACAGACTGGCTCGGCCCTGCGCGATGAGCTCGGACATTTCCAGAGCGCGACGCTGTATTATGGCGGCGAATGGTATTGGAGCGCCGACCGGCTGCACTATCTGGAAGCCCGCCTGGCCGGGCTTGGTGCCGGACGCGAACCGGCAACACCTCCCGCCCTCACACCACCCTTGCTTGAGAGTGATCAGGGCGGCGAGAGCGACAGCGCGGTGCTGGAGATCTACCCCTCCTTGCGCAGCCCCTACACCTATCTGGCGATGGAGCGGGCGTTTGCGCTGGCGGACCGCTGGCAGGCGCGGGTCGAGATCCGCTTCGTGCTGCCGATGGTGATGCGGGCGCTGCCAGTGCCGCGTCGCAAGGGCGAATACTTCCTGCTCGACGCCAAGCGCGAAGCGGAACGGCTCGGCCTGCCCTTCGGCAATATCTGCGACCCGCTGGGCCGGCCGACCGAACGCGGTCTCGCGGTGCTGCATTACGCGATGGCACAAGACAAGGGCCGCGCCTTTCTGACCAGTTTCCTGCGCGGGGTCTGGGCTGAGGGCATTGATGCCGGCTCTGATCGCGGCCTGCGCCAACTGGTCGAACGCGCCGGGCTCGACTGGGACGCGGCCAAGGCGGCCCTGAGTGATGAGAGCTGGCGCGACGTCGCGGAGACCAATCGCCAGCGCCTGCTCGATCTGGGCCTTTGGGGCGTGCCCTCCTTCCATACCGGCAATCTGTCCGTCTGGGGCCAGGACCGGCTCTGGCGCGTCGAACAGGCGCTTTCAGCCCAAGCTGGCGCCACGCCATCATGACGGGACCGACACAATGAGCCTGCCCAGACGTATCCTGTTCGGGGCCCTCGCCCTGGCTTTGCTCGGTGCCGGGCTGGGCTTTGTGTTCCAGTCGCAATTGGCGACGGCAATGTATGAGCGCCGCGTGGAGCGCCAGATGTCCCTCGACCGGATCGGCGATTTACCGGATGGACTCCATATCGCCTTTTGCGGCACAGGATCGCCCCTGCCCGACCCGTCACGCGCGCCGAGCTGCGCCGTCGTGATCGCCGGAGACCGGCTCTTCGTCGTCGATTCCGGAGCCGGATCGGTGAGCAATCTTTTGCTGATGGGCATACCGGCCGGTGAGATCGAAGCGGTGCTGCTGACGCATTTCCACTCCGACCATATCGGCGGCCTTGGCGATCTGGCTTTGCAGCGCTGGATCGGCACCGGACACACCGAACCGCTCCCCGTGATGGGACCGCCCGGCGTTGAGACCGTCGTCGCCGGCTTCAATCAGGCCTATAGCCTCGATGCGACCTATCGCACCGGCCATCATGGCGAGGTGATCGCACCGCCATCGGGTTTCGGCATGGTGGCTGAGCCCTTCAACATCGCCGGATATGACCAGACGGCGCCGACCAAATTGCTCGAAAATGGCGGGCTGACGATCTGGGCCGTCGCGGTTGACCATGCACCCGTCAGCCCGTCCGTCGCGTATCGCTTCGATTATCAGGGCCGTTCGCTGGTGATGAGCGGCGATCTCGTCGCCGAGGCCTCGCCCGGATTCCAAGCCCTCGCCGCCGGTGCAGACCTGCTGGTCGTTGAAGCACTGCAACCACGCCTGCTCGACTTCATCAATGACGGCGCCCGTGCGCGCGGCAATGACCGGCTCGACACGATCATGACCGATATCCGCGACTATCACACGACGCCGGAACAGGCCGCTGTCGCCGCCAGCACCGCCCAGGCGCAAGCCCTGGTGCTCAACCACATCGTGCCCGCCGTGCCGAGCCGCAGCCTCAATGCCGCTTTCCTGGGTGATGCTGCTGGCGCTTTCTCCGGACCGATCCGGATCGCCGAGGACGGGCTGGTTGTCAGCCTGCCGGCGGGCGATGATACGGTCAGCTTCCAGTCCTGGCGCTGAGGAGAAAGGGCCCGATGATGCAGAAATGGGCCTTCGGCGCTGCGGCGGGACTGGTCGTCCTGACGGGCTTGACTGTGGGCTATTGGCTGCTGGGCCGCGATGCGTCGCCAGAAGCTGTCGCCGCGATCCAGCATTGCAGCGCGGCGCCCGCCAATGATCGTATCTGGGTGCCTGCGGGGCGCTATCAGATCGGCGCGACACCGCGCTATCGCGAAGAGGCGGGGCCGCAAGAGGTTGAAACCGCCGGTTTCTGGATCGACCGGCACGAGGTCACCAATGCCCAATTCGCACGCTTCGTGGCCGCAACCGGCTATGTCACCGTGGCTGAACAAACGCCCGACCCGGCTGATTATCCCGAGATCGACCCGGCGGCGCTGGTTGCCGGCTCGGCCGTGTTCGGTGTCAGTGCCGGCGAGGGTTATTGGTGGCGCTTCGTGCCCGGCGCCTCCTGGCGCGCGCCGCAAGGTCCGGGCAGCTCGATTGCGGGGCGCGATGACTATCCGGTCGTCCACATCGCCTATGCTGATGCGCAGGCCTATGCCGCCTGGGCTGGTGGTGAATTGCCCAACGAGACCGAGTGGGAAATTGCCGCCCGCGCCGGGCATGTCGGGACCGAGTTTGAATGGGGCGATGAGTTCCGCCCCGATGGCCAATGGCGCGCCAATAGCTGGCAGGGCCCCTTCCCAGTGATCGATACCGGCGATGACGGCTTTGTTGGTCTCGCGCCAATCGGTTGTTTCGAACCGAATGATCTCGGCCTGGTCGACATGACCGGCAATGTCTGGGAATGGACCTCAAGCCCGTTCAGCGCCGATCCGGAAACCGGCACAATCCGTGGCGGCTCCTATCTGTGCGCCCCCAATTACTGCGCCCGTTTCCGACCCGCCGCACGGCAGGCCCAGGAACGGGACTTCTCCGCCTCACATATCGGCTTTCGCACCATCAGCCGCGATCCGGCGCTGTAACCGGAACAAACCGCTCAAACCGGGCACATGCAGACTACCGGCTATAGGTGATCGCAAACCACAACTTGGTCCGATCAGCCAAAGCGCTGTCACCACCGTCATAGAGGGCGGCCTTGAATTCGAGCCCGACATGCTCGGTCAGCTGCGAGCTCAGCACGGCGTCAAATTCTGACCCCAAATCCGCGCCACCATTTTCCGCCTCGAAATTATGGAATACGACCGTCGCGCCCATCGCGGATCCGAACGGTGGATTGGGAAAGGCATAGCCAGCGCGGCCATAGACGTCGCGAATGCCGTCGGCGGGCGTTGTCAGAAAGACATCGGCCCAGCCCTGATAACCATGCAGCGTTGCCAATGGCGTGCTGAAACCGCGCGCACCATTGCCTTCGAGCGATTCAATCCCGAGCGCGCCGCTCAACCCGTTCTGGCTCAAACTGGCCTCGGCCCGGAACATGGCCAAATCAAAAGCGGTCGGCGAGTTACCGTAATCACTCTGGACCGCGTATTCGAGCCGGTAGCCGAATGTGGGCCGCCCCTCGCCGGTGACGGACCCGCTCCACTTGACGACATAGGTAGCGCTTGAGAGCAACGCCGCGTCCGTCACGTCATTGAGAATGGCCATAGCCGTGACGACACCAACCGGAGCAGCGAAGGCCGCGGTCAACACGTGCGTGTCGAGATTGAACTCACCTGCAGGATGATCGTCGCCAAACACGCGATGAACCCGGTCAAGATAGGCATAGGTCAGGGTCAGATGCTCGACCGCCGTGGTGGAGGCGAGAAAGGCATCGAAAGTTTGTTCATTCTGACGGAAGCCAACATTGCCCACATAGCGGGCATCGCCGAGAATAATGCGCTGGCGCCCCAGTGTCAGGCTGGTTTTTTCGAAGCCGGTATAGGCCAGCTGCAAGCGATTGAGCTCGGTGGTTTCCGGATCGGCGACCACCGGATAACCGGGCAGGCCATTGATGGTGTCGTTGAAATCATCAACCAGGTGGAGGACGTTTTCGCCCTCGACCAAAAAGGTGAAGCCGGACATGTCCCCGGTCTGGTAACCCAGACGCGTCCGCAGGGTGATCGCGGTGGCGTCATTGGCCAAGCCATCCTGATCAACCAGCTCGGTGCGCAACCGCGCATTGACCAGAAACTGGCCCTCGGCATTGGCCGGCTGAGCTGTGCCCAGCACCACCATCAGGCCCGCCGACGCCAACAGGCTGGCACGCCCCAATTTACTCCCGCTCATGACATTTCCCTTCTTCACCGGGGCAGCTCTGGCACCGGATGATTTCAAAAATTACTGCACCAGAGGCGAGGTCGCGCCGTGCAATTCGATGCCGGCAATCTTCGCCTCACCGACGACCAGCGACACAAATTGGGCCACCGCCCGCCGCCAGCTGGCATCGCGCAGGAATTCCTCGACCAGAGGGCGGGCGAGATCGAATTCCGGCACCTTGCCGCGAACCAGTTGATCGAGCCGGATGATGTGAAAGCCATAGGGTGTTTCGACCGCTTCGCGCGTCATCTCGCCGGGCCGCAGCTTCATCATCGCCGTCTCGAAGGCCGGCGTCGTCTCGCCCCGGCTGACCTGCCCAAGCCGGCCGCCCTCGGAGGATGAGGAACAATCGGAGCGGTCGCGGGCGACGCGCTCGAAGTCATCCGGCCGGTTTTGCAGATGCTCAACCAGCGTCTGCGCTTCCTGGCGGGCCCGTTCATAAGTGTCGGGATCCTCCTTGCTCGCCTGCAGCAGGATGTGGACCGGCTCGTACAGATCGGGCGCGCGCAGCTTGTCGGCATTATTGGAGAAATAGCGGCGGCAGGACTCTTCATCCGGGTCTGGCGTTGTTACTTCGCGGTCAACGAAAGCCTGGATCAGCGCGTCTTCCTCGACTTCTTTCACCGCATCGGCATCGCTGGCGGCCGGGGCTGTGATGCCCCGCGCCCGGGCGGCCTGCAGCAGAGCTTCGCGGATCGCCAGCGCCTCAGCTGCAGCCTGCCAGGCCGCTTCCGGCCGGCGTGCCGGGTGGTGCTGGGTCTCGGCGGCGATCGCCTTCGCCGGAATGACGACCCCATTGACCGAGACTTCCGCCGTCGGTGGCTTGGGTGTGATGATGGAATGTCCGGTCATTCTTTTGCTCCGGGAACGGGCTTGCGGCGCACGACCTGATAGCCCTGGCGGAAGATGTAACGCAGCGGTGCGCTGAACATGTGCACCAGCCGGGTGAAGGGGAAGACGAGGAAGATCGTCAAGCCGAGCATGATGTGGGCCTTGAAGATCCAATGGGCGCCGAGGATGTAATTGGCGGCCCGGAAGTCGAAGGTGAAGATGCCCTGGGCCCAATTCATGAAGGTCACCATCTCATGGCCGTCGAGATGCTGGACCGAAATGAAGATCGTGCCGAGACCGAGCAGGAGCTGGGCATAGAGCAGGATCAGGATCGAATTATCGGCAAAGCTGGAATGCTTGCGGATCCGGGCATCGGCGAAACGCCGGTGCATCAACAGGGTCGCACCGATCAGCGCCAATGTCCCCGCGACACCGCCGGCGACCACCGCCAGCACCTGTTTGGCACCGTGCGGGATTCCGAGCGCGTCAAACACCGCGATGGGCGTCAACAGCCCGACGAGATGACCAAAGAAAACGATCAGCACACCAACGTGAAACAGGACCGACCCGAGCACCAGCTGACGCCGGCGCAAGAGCTGGCTTGAGCCGGCTTTCCAGGAATAGGGTTCGCGGTCGTAACGGATGATCGAGCCGATCGCGAGCACGGACAGCGCGATATAGGGATAGATACCGAACAGGGCGGTGTTGAGGTATTCACTCATCTTTGCTCTCCCTGGCTACGCGCCGATACTGCCGGCGCGGTCGGCAATTTCATTTTCTCGAGCATTTTCTCGGCGACATTGCAGCCGGCCTCACCGGGCCCGAAGGTCACCGGCTCCTCGGCCCAGGCCGCGTCGAGAGCTTCCAGATCGTCGGGCTCCTCATCATCGGTCTGGATCTCGCCCTGGGTGGTGTCAGCATCCATCGTTGCCAGGGTCAGCAGCGAGCGGAAGACGGCGGCATAGATGCTTTTGCGTTTGCGCAGCCGGTCGCGCAGCGCTTCGAGCACATGCGAGGTCTCGCCGAGCAGGGCCTGCGCTTGCGCCAGGTCCTGGGTGGAGAGGAATTCCAGGAAGAGTGGCAGGAAATCCGGCAGCTCCTTCGCGCTGATCTCCAGCCCGCTCTCGCCATAGACATTCTGCAGATCAACCATCGCCTGGCCGCGCGCCCGGCTCTCACCATGGACATGCTCGAACAGGTGCAGCGACAGGGTCCGCGAGCGATCGAACAGGCTGACATAGCGTTCCTGCAGATCATACAGATCCCGGCTTTCCAGCTGATCGATCAAACGGGCGAGCCGGGTCTGCTGGCCGACGGTCAACAAGCCCTCTTCGGCCATCACCGCCTTGAGTTCCGGACCGGCGGCCTGGATGTCGGCGGTCGGATAGCTCAGCAAGGCAGCCATCACTTTGAAAGTTTTGGCCATCATGCCTTCTCCATCGGTGTCATCGGTTTATTGGCTTTGCCCTTGCCGAACAGCGAGCCGACGGTGGAGCCGTCAGAACAGCCATTGCCGAAGCTGAAGCCGCATTCGCCGCGCAGGTCATAGGCATCTTCAGCCCATTCCCGGTGGGTGGTCGGGATGACAAAGCGATCCTCGTAATTGGCGATGGCCATGATCTGATACATGTCTTCGATCAGATCCTTGGTCAGGCCAACGCTTTGGGGAATGCTCTCATTGATCACGCCATCGACCGTCTTGGCCCGCATATAGGCGCGCATGGCGAGCATGCGTTCCAGACCGGCGGCAATCGGTGCCTCGTCACCAGCGGTGAGCAGATTGGCGAGATAGCGCAGCGGAATGCGCAGGGAGCGCACGTCCGGCATGCCGTTCTGGACATTGATCGAACCGGCCTCGGCCGCCGCATTGATCGGCGAGAGTGGCGGCACATACCAGACCATCGGCAGGGTGCGGTATTCGGGGTGAAGCGGGAAAGCGATCTTCCAGTCAATCGCCATCTTGTAGACCGGCGAACGCTTGGCCGCTTCCAGCCAGGCTTGCGGCACGCCATCACGCAGCGCCTGGGCCTGCACTTCCGGATCATGCGGGTCGAGGAACATGTTGAGCTGCGCCGGATAGAGATCCTTCTCGTCCGGCACAGAGGCAGCCGCCTCGATCTGGTCGGCGTCATAGAGGACAACGCCGAGATAACGGATCCGTCCAACGCAGGTTTCCGAACACACGGTCGGCTGACCGGCCTCGATGCGCGGATAGCAGAAGGTACATTTCTCCGACTTGCCGCTCGACCAGTTGAAATAGATCTTCTTGTAGGGGCAGCCGGAGACACACATGCGCCAGCCGCGGCATTTCTCCTGGTCGATCAGGACAATGCCGTCTTCCTCGCGCTTGTAGATCGCACCCGATGGGCAGGCCGCCGCACAGGCCGGGTTGAGACAGTGCTCACACAGCCGCGGCAGATACATCATGAAAGTGTTTTCGAACTCGCCATACATGGCTTTCTGAATGCCTTCGAAATTGGCGTCCTTGGAGCGTTTGGCAAATTCCCCGCCGAGGATTTCCTCCCAGTTGGGACCCCATTCGATCTTCTCCATGCGCTCACCGGAAATCAGCGAGCGTGGCCGTGCCGTCGGGAAAGCCTCGCTCTCGCCGGCGCGCTGGAGATGGGTGTAATCGAAGGTGAAGGGCTCGTAATAGTCGTCGATTTCCGGCAGGTCCGGATTGGCGAAAATCTTCGCCAGGATCCGCCATTTCGAGCCCATTTTTGGCCGTAGCGAGCCATTGCTGGCGCGGGTCCAGCCGCCATTCCAGCGCTTCTGGTTCTCCCAGTCCTTGGGGTAGCCAATGCCGGGCTTGGTCTCGACATTGTTGAACCAGGCGTATTCAACGCCCTCGCGATTGGTCCACACATTCTTGCAGGTCACCGAGCAGGTATGGCAGCCAATGCATTTGTCCAGATTGAGGACTTTGCCGATTTGCGCACGAATCTTCATTCCGCTGCCTCCATGGCGTCTGCGGCCGGACCTTCGAGCCAGTCGATCTTGGTCATTTTGCGAATAATCACGAACTCGTCGCGATTGGAGCCGACGGTGCCGTAATAGTTGAATCCATAGGATTGCTGGGCATAGCCGCCGATCATATGCGTCGGTTTGAGCATGGTCCGCGTGACGGAGTTATGGATACCGCCGCGCCGGCCGGTGGTTTGCGAACCGGGCACGTTCACCGTCTTTTCCTGAGCGTGATACATGAAGAGCGTGCCCTCCTTGATCCGCTGCGAAACCACGACACGGGCGACCAGCGCACCATTGGCGTTATAGGCTTCCACCCAGTCATTATCGACGAGCCCCACCTTGGCGGCATCGGTCTCGGACATCCACACGATCGGGCCGCCGCGTGACAGGGTCAGCATCAGCAGATTGTCGGTATAGGTCGAGTGAATGCCCCATTTCTGGTGCGGCGTGATGAAGTTGAGCACGATTTGCGGCTCACCATTCGACTTGGAATCGATCACCGGCGCCACCGTCTTGGTGTCGATTGGAGGCCGGTAGACGCACAGGCCCTCGCCGAAGGCGAGCATCCATTTATGGTCCTGGTAGAGCTGTTGGCGGCCACTCAGCGTACGCCAGGGAATGCGCTCATTGATATTGGTCCAGCCTGCATTGTAACAGACTTCCTCGCTCTCAATGCCCGACCAGGTCGGCGAGGAAATGATCTTGCGCGGCTGGGCGACGACATCGCGGAAGCGGATCTTCTCGTCTTCCTTCGGCAAAGCCAGATGCGCATGCTCGCGGCCGGTCGCCACTGACAAGGCGTTCCAAGCCTTGACGGCCACTTGACCATTGGTCTCCGGAGCCAGCATCAACAGGGTTTCGCAGGCATCGATGGCGGTGACGATCTTGGGCTGGCCCTTGCTGATACCCTCTTCGAGGACGACACCATTGAGCTCGCCCAGCAGATGCACCTCGTGCTCGGTATTCCAGCCAATGCCCTTGCCGCCATTGCCCAGCTTGCTCAGCAGGGGCCCCAGCGAGGTGTATTGCTTGTAGAGATTGGCGTAATCGCGGGTCACCACAGAGATGTTCGGCATCGTCTTGCCGGGGATCGCCTCGATCTCGCCCTTGCTCCAATCCTTGACGTCGAGGCCCTGGGCCATTTCACCCGGGGTGTCGTGCAGGATCGGCGTCAACACGACATCGGTTTCGACGCCGAGTTCTTCCGGCGCAATCTCGGAGAATTTCTTCGCCAGCCCCTTGAAGATTTCCCAGTCACTGCGCGCTTCCCAGGCCGGATCTACGGCCGCCGTCAGCGGGTGAATGAAGGGGTGCATGTCAGAGGTGTTGAGATCGTCCTTCTCATACCAGGTCGCGGTCGGCAGGACGATGTCGGAATAGACGCATGTGGTCGACATCCGGAAATCGATCGTCACCAACAGATCGAGCTTGCCCTGCGGTGCTTCGGCGACCCATTTGACTTCGCTCGGACGCAACGCCTCAGGCGTTTCCTCACCCATGACGCCGTGACTGCCGCCAACCAGGTGTTTGATGAAATACTCATGCCCCTTGCCGGATGAGCCCAGCAGGTTGGAGCGCCAGACAAACAGATTGCGCGGCCAGTTCGCCGGATTATCCGGATCGTGGCAGGCCATTTCCAGCTCGCCGGATTTGAGCGATTTGACGACATAATCGGCCGGCTCAAGCCCCTGCGCCTTGGCGCTGGCGGCAATGGTCAGCGGATTGGTCTGGAGTTGCGGCGCGGAGGGCAACCAGCCCATCCGTTCGGCCCGAACATTATAATCGATCATCGTCCCGTCCCACGAGCCTTCCGGCGCGGTCGGTGCGAGGATTTGATCGACATTCATCGTCTCATAGCGCCACTGGTCAGTGTGGGCATACCAGCAGGAGGTCGAGTTTTGGTGC
Source organism: uncultured Maricaulis sp. (assembly GCF_963975345.1). Taxonomy (NCBI): domain Bacteria; kingdom Pseudomonadati; phylum Pseudomonadota; class Alphaproteobacteria; order Maricaulales; family Maricaulaceae; genus Maricaulis; species uncultured Maricaulis sp. The sequence goes on from NZ_CAXBGE010000002.1 coordinate 257,166, forward strand.
CGCGGCGGACGGTTCCAGTCGAGGCCGAAGGCAAGTGGTTGCCAGCCGGTTTGCGGCCGCAGTTTTTCCTGACCGACATAGTGGGCCCAGCCGCCACCGGACTTGCCGATACAGCCGCACATCACCAGGAGATTGATGATCCCCCGGTAGTTCATATCCATATTATACCAGTGGTTCAGACCCGCGCCGAGGATGACCATGGATTTGCCCTTGGTCTGTTCGGCGTTGTTGGCGAACTCGCGTGCGACCGCGACGATCCGCTCGCGTGGTACGCCGGTAATGGCCTCCGCCCAAGCGGGCGTGTAGGGCATCATGTCGTCATAGGAGGTCGCGACGAAATCGCCGCCCAAGCCGCGATCAAGCCCGTAGTTGGCACAGAACAGGTCGAACACGGTGGCGACCAGGGTCTCGCCATCCTTGAGTTTCAGCTTTTTGACCGGGATTTTGTGGACCAGCACATCGGGGTGATCGGTACCGGTGAAGGCGTCATGGCCCTTATTGGCGAAATACGGGAAGCCGACATCGACGACATCGTCCTGGTTCTCGTCGAGGATGAAGGTTGTTTCCAGATCGATCTCTTCGCCCTGGCTGTCCTTCTGCTCGATATTCCACTTGCCCGACTGACCCCAGCGAAAGCCGATTGACCCGAGCGGGGTGACGATCTTGCCGCTCTTGCGGTCCCAAGCGACGGTCTTCCAGTCGGGATTATTGTCCTCGCCGAGATCATCGCTGAAGTCAGAGGCGCGCAGCAGCCGGCCGGCGACATAGCGGTCACCCTGTTTTTCGAGGCGAACCAGATTGGGGAAGTCGGAATTCTCACGGACATAGGTGTCAAAATACTCGGCCTGCCGGTCGAGATGGAATTCGCGCAACACGACATGGCCGAAGGCCATCGCCAGAGCCGCATCGGTGCCCTGTTTGGGGTTGAGCCAGACATCGCCGAATTTGGCGGCTTCCGAATAGTCCGGGCAGATCACCGCGCTCTTGGCGCCGCGATAGCGGGCCTCGGTGTAGAAGTGGGCGTCGGGCGTGCGGGTCTGCGGCACATTCGAGCCCCAGATCAGCAAATAGCCGGCATTGAACCAGTCGGCAGATTCGGGAACATCGGTCTGCTCGCCCCAAGTCATCGGACTGGCCGGCGGCAGATCGCAATACCAGTCATAGAACGACATGCAGACGCCGCCGAGCAAGGAGAGGTAGCGTGAGCCCGCCGCATAGGAGACCATCGACATCGCCGGGATTGGCGAGAAGCCGAACACCCGGTCGGGCCCATAGGTCTTGGCGGTATAGGCATTGGCAGCGGCGATAATTTCGCTGACTTCGTCCCAGTCGCCACGCACCAGACCGCCAGCGCCGCGCTTGGAGACATAGGATTTGCGCACCGCCTCGTCCTGCTGGATCGAGCGCCAAGCCGCGATGGGCGACAGGGTTTTGCGGGCCGCACGCCAGGCTTTGAGCAGGCGCGAGCGGATCAGCGGGTATTTCACCCGGTTGGCCGAATACATGTACCAGGAATAGCTGGCGCCGCGCGCGCAGCCGCGTGGTTCGTGATTGGGCAGATCAGCGCGGGTGCGCGGGTAATCCGTCTGCTGGGTTTCCCAGGTCACCAGACCGCCCTTGACGTAGATTTTCCAGCTGCACGAGCCGGTGCAATTCACACCATGGGTGGAGCGGACAATCTTGTCGTGCTGCCAGCGTTTTCGGTAGGCCTCCTCCCAGCCGCGGCCCTCGGTCGTGGTGATGCCGTGCCCGTCGGAAAAGCTCTCGGAAGGCCGGGTGAAAAAGGTGAGACGATCTAGAAAATGGCTCATCAGGGCCTCCTATGGGTTTTTCACGTAGGCGCCGGGGCGCAGGTAGAACCACCAGTTCAGGGCAATACAGACGGTGTAGAAGACGGCGAAGCCGTAGAGCGCGATCTCCGGCGTGGTGGCGCGGATCTGCTCGCCAAACACTTGCGGGATAATGAAAGCGCCGTAGGCGGCGACGGCAGAGGCCCAGCCCAGCACAGGGCCGGTTTGCTCGCGGTCGAACACGACAGCAATGGTGCGGAAGGTCGAGCCATTGCCGATGCCGGTGGCGGCAAACAGGATCAGAAACAGAACCAGGAAGGGCACAAAGAATTCTTGTGGTGTCGCGGAGCCATAGGCCTGTTTCATGAACCAGGCGACGCCAACCGCGGCGAACACCATCACCACAGAGACGATTTGCGTCACCAGCGCGCCGCCGAATTTGTCGGCGATCTTGCCGCCAATCGGCCGGATCAAGGCGCCGATAAAAGGCCCGGTCCAGGCAAACATCAGGGCGCTTGGTCCATCGACATTGATCGTGGTGTGGGTCATCACGCCGTCGACCATCAGGTGCTGGAAGCCGAAAATGACCTTGATCGCCAGACCAAAGGCGGCGCTGAAGCCGATGAAGGAGCCAAAAGTCATCGTGTAGATGACCGTCATCGCCCAAGTGTGTTTGTTGTTGAAGATCTTGTACTGGCGCTCAAGGCTCTTGTGGATCGGCCCCGGGATCAGTTTCAGCGCGAACACCGTTGCGGCGATCACCAGCGGCAGGACCAGCCATTTCGACACATTCCAGCCGGAACCGCCGGCCGTCTCTGGCAGCATGAGCCACAGCCCTCCCGCCGCCATGACCAAGCCGATGGCCAGCATGCCAAGGATTTTTCCGAAGGCCGCGATGGGTGAACCGATATTGGGCGAGACATATTCATCGCGGATATTATTCATGCCGACCCAGGTCGCGATCACGACCGGAATCAGGATGGCGACCCAGATGAAGCCGGCATTGTGCAGGAAGGTCGCCGTTCCGGCGGGAATACGGCCAATCAGGGTTCCTGAGGTATTTTGCAGAACCATCGAGGTGCCACCGAAGATGCCGACCGTCATCACGAGCGGGATCAGGATCTGCATCGTGGTGACGCCGAAATTGCCGAGCCCGGCATTCATGCCCAGCGAATAGCCCTGGACCTTTTTGGGGAAGAAGAAGCTGATATTCGACATCGAGCTGGCGAAATTGCCGCCGCCGAAACCGGACAGTAGTGCCATCAGCTGGAACTGCCACAGGGGCGCTTCGGGGTTTTGCAGAATGATCGCGGTACCGGCCGAGGGGATCAGCAGGAGCGCCGTCGTCAGGAAGATCGTGTTGCGCCCTCCTGCAAGGCGAATGAAGAAGGTCGATGGTATTCTCAAGGTCGCACCGGACAGACCGGCGATCGCCGTCAGGGTGAACAGCTCGGCCTGGCTGAAGCCATAGTTCAGATTGATCATCTGGACGGTGATGATGCCCCAGTAGAGCCAGACGGCGAAGCCGCATAACAGGGCCGGGATCGAGATCCACAGATTACGGGTCGCGATGGCCTTGCCGGTCGCTTCCCATTGTACGGGGTCTTCCGGGTTCCAATTCTTCAGGTCCTTGCCCATCGAGGGGCTCCTTAATCTGTTCTGTGGTTGGTACCGGACTTCGCCGCCTGTTTCCCGGGGAGAGAAATGGACGCGACGAAGTCCGGCCCCGTCTCAGCGCGCGGCTGAGGCGGGAATTGGGGTTTCAGGCAGGTCGGAGAGTGATCTTTCCCCGGCCAAGATTGGGAATTTGCGATGCTCTTGGCGGCGGATCGCGACGTGCATCCAGATCAGCGACACCGCGACGAGCAGGAACATCAGCATGAAACAGCTGGTCCAGATCCCGGTCAGGTCGTTGACGATGCCGAAGGAGATCGGCAGCACGAAGCCGCCCAACCCGCCGATCATGCCCACCAGCCCGCCGACACCGCCAACATGGTGCGGGTAGTAGACGGGGATGTGTTTGTAGACGGCGGCTTTGCCGAGCGACATTACGAAGCCGAGCGCGATCGTCAGGATCGCGAAGACCGGCACGCTGGTTACGAGGCTGAATTCGATAGGGCCCTGGATCCCATCGACCACGTAGTGAGTCGGTGGATAGCTCAGAATGAAGAGACAGATCAGCGAGACGATGAAGGTGAGATACATCACCGCGCGGGCACCAAACTTGTCCGACATCCAGCCACCGAGGGCTCGAAACACAGAACCCGGCAGGGAGTAGGCGGCGGCCAGCATGCCGGCGGTCTGCAGGTCAAGCCCATAGGCACCGACATAATAACGTGGCAGCCACGAGGCCATCGCCACGAAGGCGCCGAAGACGAAGAAATAATAGGTGGCGAAGCGCCAAACTCTCGGGTCTCGCAGGGGTTCGAGCTGCATCATGGCCGAGGCCGGCTTTTCACCGCTCTTGCGGCGGGCGACGAGGGCCGGATCGTCCTTGGTGAAAACCCAAAACAGGATTGCGATCACGGTCAGCGCAGCGGCATAGATCATCGCCGTCTGCTGCCAGCCGAAGGCGACCACCAGGAAGGGGGCGCCGAAATTCGTCACGGCCGCCCCGACATTGCCGGCGCCGAAAATCCCCAGCGCCGTGCCCTGGTTCTTTGCCTCATACCAGCGCGACACGTAGGCGACGCCAATAATGAAGGAGCCGCCGGCCAAGCCGACACCGAGCGCGGCAAGCAGGAAGAGCGGATAGGTGTTGGCTTGCGAGAGCAGCAGGGTTGCGAACGCGGTCGTCAACATCTGGATCGGAAACATCAACCGGCCGCCATATTGTTCGGCGAGGATGCCCAGGAAGATGCGGCTGATTGATCCGGTCAAAACCGGTGTCGCGACCAACAGGCCAAACTCGGTCTCGGACAGACCCAGCTCCTGTTTGATCCGCACGCCGATGATCGAGAATATGGTCCAGACCGCAAAGCAGGCGGTGAAGGCGAGCGTACTCATTCCCAATGCCTGGTTTTGCTGCCCTCGCGTGACGTTTTCGAGCGTATTCATTCCGAATCCCCTGCCGTCCCCTAGCGGGCGGTTGCACTGTGGGACTAGCGATACGGAGAAGACAGTACGGCTTCAACCGGACAGCGCGTCGCGCGTCAGATCGCCGCAAGTCTTTGATTAGAAATATCAAAAATGCGATACCATTTAAACTTTTGTGGAATACCTACTTGCGATTTCACGGGTCTCCAGTTGATGATTATCAAATTTGCTTTATAGCTTCGCCGCTTGGGTGAACCGGAGTCGAAGATGAGGCCAGAGGATTGTGATTCGGTCCGTGCATTGTCCTTGTTCAAGGACATGGATGCCGCGGTGTTTGGCGAGCTGGTCTCCGCCGCCTATTTGCAGCGTTTCCCGGCGCAGATCGATTTGATCAAGGAAGGCGACCCCGCCGATTTCCTCTACATTGTCGTCGAAGGCAGCGTTGAGCTGTACGGCTCCTCCAATGGCCGGGAATCGACGATGGCGATGGTGCGCCCGGTCTCAACTTTCATCCTCGCTGCCAGTATCAAAGACGCGCCCTATCTGATGTCGGCGCGCACCCTGGAAGCCAGCAAACTCCTGTTGATCCCATCAGATGATATCCGCCGCGCTTTTGCGACCGACGACAAGTTTGCCCGCGCCATCGTCGTGGAGCTGGCCAGCTGCTACCGCGCTGTCATCAAGTCGATGAAAAACCTCAAACTGCGGACGTCGATCGAACGCGTGGCCAATTATATCCTGCGCATGCACGCGCGCGCCGGCGGCAGCGATACGGTTGAATTACAGGTCGGCAAGCGCAATCTGGCCTCGATGCTCGGTATGACACCGGAAAACCTGTCGCGGGCTTTCGGGGCCCTGCAGGCGCATGGCGTCTCGGTCGATGGCCGCCAAATCACGATCGAGGATGCGGAACGGCTCGCCCGCTACGCCAAGCCGACCCCGCTGATCGATGACCCAAGAGGCTGACCCCGGACGGCTCGCCGGCCTGATCCTCGCCGGCGGCCGCTCGGCGCGGATGGGCCAGGACAAGGCCAGTCTCGAATGGCAGGGCGAGACCCTGCTCGACCGCGCCCGCGCCCTGCTGCGCGCCACCGGGGTGGACGCCATCCATGTCGGCGGCCGTCCGGACGAGATCGACGGCCTGCCCGACAGTGAGCCCCATGCCGGCCCGGCCCGCGCCATCCTCGACGCCACCCGTCTGCTGCGCGGGCAATTTCAACGCCTGCTGATCATTCCCGTCGACATGCCCCTGCTCGGTCCCGCTCAGCTGACCCCCCTGCTCGCCGCCGCCCCTGGACAGGCCTGCCATTGGCAGGACCAACCGCTTCCGGCCCTGATCCCGATCGAGGCCTGCGATCGTCTGCACGATGAGGATATCCACTCGATCAAACGCCTGCTCGCCACTCTCAATGCCAAGGCCCTGGCCCTGCCGCCGACCGGGCCGCGCGATCCGTTCATCAACATAAACACCCCCGACGCCCTCGCCGCTCTAAAGCGTCAAAGCTGACCCTGTAGATGTTGTAGTAGTAGTCGAAAGGCGAAATCCGACACCGCCGCGACGAAAGGTCACCGTGCGCGATGCTGGCAAGCACTCAACGATGGTCTAACGGATACTCAACGGATAACGGGCGGCAGGCTAACGCGTGAGCCGGGATCAGTCGGCAGATGGCGCGAAATGCGCCACCGGGCTAACCTTCGGCAACGCGACGGGCAGGCCCCCGCCATCTCATCTCAAGGCTGACAGAACGATGATTTCCCTCGACGAAGCCCGCGCCATTCTGATCGCCGCCCTCACCGCCGGTTCGGCAGAAACCGTAGACTATTCCAAGGCTTGCGGCCGCGTACTCGCCGAACCACTGCTGGCGAAGCGCACCCAGCCCCCCTTCGACGCCTCCGCGATGGACGGCTACGCCATCCGCTCAGCCGATCTCGCCCAAGGTCCGGCCAGCTTTGAACTCACCGGAGAATCCGCAGCAGGCGCAAGGCATTACGGCGATTTACGTCCCGGCCAAGCGATCCGGATCTCAACCGGCGCACCGATGCCAAACGGTGCAGACCAGGTCGTGATGCAGGAACGCGCCAAGCTGGATGCCGGCCAGGTCCATCTCGACGACACCTGTCGCCCAAATTCGAATGTCCGCAAAGCGGGGATAGATTTCGAGGCGGGCAAGCTCCTCCTGCCGGCCGGAACCCGCCTGACCCCTGACGCCATAGGCCTGGCCGTCGGTGCTGGCCTGACCGAACTGACCGTCCATGTCCGGCCGCGTGTGGGGATATTGTCGACCGGCGACGAGCTGGTTGAACCCGGCGAGGCCACTGGCCCCGATCAGATCATCAACTCGATCTCCAAGGCACTGGACGGGCTAGTGCGCCAATGGGGCGGAGAGCCGGTCTATCTGGGTATCGCCCGGGACAGTCCAGCGGCCGTCCGGGCCAAGCTGGATGCCGCCGCAGGCCTCGACCTCCTCGTCACCATCGGCGGTGCCTCGGTCGGTGACCATGATCATTTGCGTCAGGTCTTCAACGATGCCGGCGGCCAGCTAACGTTTGAAAAGATTGCCGTAAAACCCGGCAAACCGACCTGGTTTGGCGCTCTGGGACGCTTGCCAATACTGGGCCTGCCGGGCAATCCGGTGTCCTCCCTCGTGATGGCGCGGCTGTGTCTTTTGCCTGTGCTGCAACGGCTGACGGGTCAACCCCCCGAGCTCGATTTCGGCCAAGCAAGACTGGGTGCCGACCTGGAAGAAAACGGCTCCCGCGAGAATTTCGTTCGCGCCATTCGCGATCCATCCAACGGCACCGTTGCACCGCTCGGCAATCAGGATTCCTCAGCCCTTTCAGCCCTTTCCCAGGCCGATTGCCTGATCCGCCGCGCCGCCGATGCGCCGGCGGCACTGGCGGGAGGGGCGGTAGAAATTCTACCATTGAAAACATCGCGCTACGACGGCTGGACCTAGCGGCTCACCGCCGGCGGCTTTGAGCCGAACAGCATCGGTGCATAGCCAATGAAGAAGAGCAGAAACGCCCCGCTCCACAGGCTCGCACCGGCCACAAGCAGGGTGAGATCATTGCCCCTCAGCGCCGCGCAAACGCGCAGAATCGCCCCCAGATGGGCCAGCACATAGATCAGGGTGGTGACCCGGTTGGCGCTGCGGGGGCGGCCGCTATGACCAAGGCTCGCTCGCGTCATCACCGCTAGCGTCATGGTACCGATCAGCCCCGCCGCCATGGCGTGCACCCCTGCGGAGGCTGGGATATTGCCCGGCCAGAGAATACCCGCTCCGATTAGACCTGCGGCTATGCCCAACCAAGCATAACCGGCATGCAGCGACCAGACGAGCGGCTCAGCCAAGGTGGCAAAGCCTTTCCACCGTGCCAGCCGGACGATCTGCGACAGGCCAGCCAGAAGCAGCAGGTCGCCCGTGATCATTGCGTCGGGAGCGGCGATCCAGCTCACCAGCGCGACCGCCAACACCGCGATCACGCCCTTGTCATAGACCTTCATCGGCCCGGGCATGCTTGCAGTGTGCGGGCTGTTGATCGAGGCCAGCCAGTTTCGGGTGAAGCTGGGAACGATGCGGCCACCGATCACCGCGATCAGCAGAGCGGCAACGGCAAAAGTGCCGCGGATCGCGGCGGCGTAATAGGCCGGAAAATGAAACAGAAGGTGGGACAGGGCGAACAGCGTCAGCAATCCGACGACGGGCAGATTGCGCCAGTTTTTCCCGGCCATGACTTCGCGAAATGCCACCGCAGCGAGGACGAACAGGAAGGCAATATCGATGGTCGTCGCGATCACGCCGTCAAACGTCAACGCCGCAACCCGGCCCGCGGCCCAGAGCGCAAACAGCGCGGCCAGCCCATTGCCGGCGACGGGCGCGCGGCCGGTCCAGTTCGGGATCGCTGTCAGTGAAAACCCGCAGATAATCGCTGCCAGATAGCCGTAGAGCATCTCATGCGCGTGTCCCACCATGCCCAAGGATGCCTGCGGACCAAAACCGCCACCAGCATATTCCCACACCCAGAGTGGCACCAGAGCGGCGGCCCAAAACGCCCCGCCGAGGAAAAAGGGGCGAAAGGCATTTTGCAGGAAAGGCGGGGCGGCACGCCGCTGGGCCCCCCGATCAACGGATTTGTCCATTTTTGCCTCTGAACTATGGTGACTTGATATTTCTCAAATCTACCTGAAGTCCCGAGATTGCCGATGAGACGCATTGTCACGGGAGCAGGTGGGAACGACGCCCCGGAAGCACCTTGGGACGCTCAGGTCAGACCGGTTGATCGGCGCCAATTTCGCCTTCCCCGGTGCGGCGAACATCGCCGACATCGAGAATCGGCGCCGCGTCGACATCTTCCGCGCTCATCAATTCCGCCAGCCGCTGCAGCGAGGCGATCAGCATCTGCTGCTCCCAGTCGGCGAGCTCACCAAACGACTTCAAAAAACCCGATTGTAGCGCTGGCGGGGCATCGGCCAGGCATTGCCGGCCTGCATCGCTAATCTCGACGACGACATTGCGCCGATCCGTCTGGCTACGTTGCCGCGAGATCAGGCCGCGCTGTTCCAGTCGGTCGAGGATAACCGTCACTGTGGCTTGGCTGAGCGATACATCGCGCGCGATCGCGCTAGGAATCACAGGCCCCTTCTGGGTGAGCGTTTGCAGAACAACCCGCTGCGACGACGTTAAGCCGCTCGCTTTCATCAACTTTTTGGAATGCAGGTCGACCGCGCGGACAATCCGGCGAACGGCGATCAACACATCGTCCTGCCTGTTCATCTGGCGTCTCCATCACCGGCTGGCCGCTGCCAAGCCTAACCCGGTTCCTGAGCGCCGCAACACGTCATTTTGATGTTTAGACAACGAAATTCATACGGTTTTTGACGACCCAATTTCGGCCAGAGACGCAAAGAAGTTTCGTGCCACAAATGCAACACAATCCCCATAGCATTCAAATACAACGCCTTTTTGAAGCTCAAACCCAAGCGTATCAATCAGCATCGTCCCCGTAAATCATTAGACATCTATCTATATATAGCCATGTCGCAGTTGATCGCTTACACCCCCCAAATCAGAAAAATCATGAGGTAACTAAGAGCCATGCTCAAAAAGCGCGCGCTTACGACGACCATTTTGTCATCCGCCCTGTTGGCGTTCGTTGCGACCGGCATTGCCGCCGCGCAAGTGGAGACCATCACGGTGACCGCGACAAAGCGGGAAGCCAGCACCCAGTCGATCCCGATCGCCGTCAACGCGATGGGAGAGCGCACGCTCGAAGAACTCCGCGTCAACGTCTTCACGGATTATCTCATGCAGTTGCCAGGCGTGACCGCCGGCGGCTCGGGCCCTGGTCAGAACACGATTTACATTCGCGGCCTCGCATCGACGACGCCAAACCTGACGACAGCCGGCGTTGCCGGACTGGCGCCGAATGTGGCCTTCTATCTCGATGAACAGCCGCTGGGTCAGCCCGGCCGCAATCTCGACGTCTATGCCGCCGACATCAATCGCGTCGAAGTGCTGCCGGGGCCACAGGGCACGCTCTACGGTGCCAGCTCTCAGGCCGGCACGGTTCGAATGATCACCAACGCCCCTGTCATTGGCGAGTTTGAGGCGTCAGCCAGCCTTGGCCTGTCCTTCACCGAAAACGGTGAAATGAGCAATAATGTGGAAGCCGTGATCAACCTTCCGGTCTCCGAGAACTTCGCCCTTCGCGGCGTGTTCTATGTCGACAATCAGGGTGGCTATATCGACAATGTCGCCGGCACGCTCTCGGCCAGCGACAGCGCCCGCTTCCGCTCCGCAGGGACGATGCGCTCGAACGGCGTTCCGGTGAGCGCCAATCGCGCAGGCTTCCAGTCCGGTGCCGATCTTTCAGGCGTGACCTTCCTCGATGCAAACAATGCCGCCCTGGTCGAGGAAAACTTCAATGACACGACCTATCAAGGCTTCCGCATCAGTGGCTTGTGGGACATCAACTCCGATTTCAGCCTACGCGTGACGCATAGTCAGCAAACGCTGGAAACCGATGGCGTTTTCTTCTCCGACCCGACGCTCGGTGATCTGGAAATCCAGCGCTACGAACAGGACAATATGGAAGACTCCTTCCAGAACACGGCCTGGACGCTGGAAGGCCGCCTCGGCATGCTCGACGCGGTTTATACCGGCGCCTATACCGACCGGCAGACCGATCAACGGGTCGACTATTCCGATTACCTCTTCGTGGGCCAATACCTGCCCTATTACATCTGCGACGGCTCGGTCTCCTATCCCGGCGCCGCAGCGCCGTCGGGCACGTGCCAAGCGCCTAACCTGTTTGTGAACTCCTCAACCGATACGACGGTCTTCACGCAGGAACTTCGCTTCAACACACCGGAAGATCGCCGTTTCCGTGCGACATTCGGCGGCTTCTACAGCGAGCTGGAACTGGCCGAACGCAATGACTTCACCTATCCCGGCTCAGTCAATGCCGTGTTGTTCGGTCAGACCGGCTTTTCGCCGAACTACCCGTTCACGACCGGCTATATCTCCGATCCCGGCCCGTTCCCGGCCGGCGTCATCTTCCGCAATGATGTGCTGAGAACCGACACCCAATCAGGCGTCTTCGGTGAGGCGAGCTTCGATTTCAACGACCAGTTCTCGATCACTGTCGGCACGCGTTATTACGACATTGTCGTCGACCTTGAGGGCAGCGCCAACTCCTCCTTTTGCAACGGCTTTCAGCCGGACATCAATGCCTTCGGAACGGATATTTCTGACCTCTATAACGGCGATGGCTCTGTGACATTCCACGGCTCCTGCAACGCAGCGAACCACATCACCTATACCGACCCGAACACGCCGGGCATTCCGGCCTCGGTCGCGGCGGCACTGGGTGCTCCCGATGCGGCACGTACCGAAGGCTTCATCTACAAGGTGACCGGTCAGTGGACACCACGCGATGGCATGTTGTTCTACGCGACCTATTCCGAAGGCTTCCGCCCCGGCCTGTTGAACCGCCCTGGCGGCGCATCCGGCCCTGGCGGGTTCACCGTTCCGTTTGCTCTCGAGAGTGACGTGGTGACCAATTACGAACTCGGCTGGAAGCTGGACCTGGCGGACAACCAGTTGCGGTTCAACGGCAATGTCTTTTTTGTCGATGTTGAAAATCTGCAAACCACAATTTTCGATCCCTCCATCACCAATCTCTTCTTCTCGGATAATGCGGCGAATGCCGAAATCCGCGGGTTTGAAGGCGATGTCACTTGGGCACCGATGGATGTGCACGGCCTCACGGTCACCGGCGCGTTCTCCGTTCTGGACACAGAAATCACGGAAGTCCTGACGCCGACCAATGATGTGCTGGTCGGTTCGGAACTGGCCTTCGCACCGGGCTTCCAGGGGAATATCCGGGCCCGTTATGAATGGGAGCTGGACAATGGCCTGACCGCACACGTCATGCCGCAAATCGTCTATTCCGGCGATTCCGTCAGTGATGTGATCGAGATCAACAAGGTGGCGTTGGATGGCTACACCATGGCCAGTTTCTCCACGGGTCTGACCGGTGATCGCTGGAGCATCGAAGCCTTCGTCAACAATTTGACCGACGAGCGCGCCCAACTGAGCAATAACTTTGTCTACGACCGTGAGCGAGTGACTATCGCCCGTCCACGGACATGGGGCCTACGGGCGCGGGTTCAATACTGATCCCACACTCGACTGAAGTCAGTTGATATTCAGGGTGAGCGCCCCGCAATTTCGCGGGGCGCTCACCTTTATCATACGGAAACCGAATTGCCCGAAGCAGCCGAAGTCCAACCCGACCTGTTGCAAACCGCGCAATCGCGCATGTATGCCGGTGAGTTCCGCGAAGCCCTCACCCTATTGGACCGCGCGATGCCGTCCGAAGCGGACACCATCGAAGCGCTTTATATGCGGGCGGTTTGTCATCGCTATCTGAAAGATGCCCCGGCCGCTCTGGCGGATCTCACGGCCCTGAAACAACTGGTCCCGGACTTTGGCCGCGCCTATCAGGAAGAGGGTCACCTTCACCGCGATACCGGCAATCTCGAGCGAGCCCTGCTCGCATACCAAAGAGCCTGCCAGTTCAATCCTGCCCTACTTGCGAGCTGGACGGCACAAACGGCGGCGTTGAGAGCGCTGAGCCGCGGGTCAGAGGCAGACCAGGTCGAAGCCCAAGCGCAGCGGCTCCAAGCCCTACCCAAGGACCTCGTCGCCGTCACTCACCTTCTTTACGAAGGCAAGCTGCTGAAGGCTGAACAGCTTTGCCGCGCCTACATGCAGAAGAACCCCCGCGACATCGAGGGGATGCGCCTGCTCGCCGAGATCGGAAAACGGTTCGGCGTGCTGGAAGATGCCGATTTCCTGCTCGAGACAGCGCTCGAACTGGATCCGGATAATATTCAGCTGCGCCTGGACTTCATTGACGTACTCAGACGGCGGCAGAAATTCCAAGCCGCTCTGGTGCAGGCAAAGACGCTTTACGACCGTGAGCCCCACAATCCGCTCTTCCAATCGCATCTGGCGATTGAATCGATGCAGACGGGCGATTTCGACAGGGCCTTGGCGCTGTTCGAGACGATTCTCAAAGCCTTGCCCGAGGACGCGGCGACGCTGACCTCGCGCGGCCATGCGCTGAAAACCCTGGGTGAGCAGGATCGGGCGGTCGCGTCCTACCAGGCCGCTGCCCGGATCAAGGCCGATCACGGCGATGCCTGGTATGCGCTCGCCAATCTCAAAACTTACAGCTTTTCCGACGACGAGCTGTCGACCTTGCGGACGCAGGAAGCCGGACCCGATCTGGGGTTTCAGGACCGCGTCTATCTCTGCTTTGCCTTGGGCAAGGCACTTGAGGATCGCGGCGACTATGCCGCCGCCTTTGAATATTATGAGCGCGGCAATGATCTCAAGCGCACCCAGGCCCGCTATACCTCCGATCAGATGGAAGAAGAACTGGCGGCGCAGGCCGGTATCTGCACGCCGGACCTGTTCAAAAAGCAAGCCGACAAGGGATGTCCGGCGCCAGACCCGATCTTCATCGTCGGCTTGCCACGGGCCGGCTCAACCCTGATCGAGCAGATCCTGGCCTCGCATAGCCAAGTGGATGGCACGCTGGAACTGCCCAATATTCTCGCCCTGTCGCACCGGCTGCGCGGCCGCAAACGGGTGAGCGACAAGACCTTCTATCCACGGAATTTACATGATCTGGATGCCGACAAACTGCGCGAGCTCGGCGAGGATTATATCGAAAACACCCGGATACACCGCCAAGGCGCGCCTTTCTTCACCGACAAGATGCCGAATAATTTCCGGCATATCGGTCTGATCAAGCTGATCCTGCCGAATGCCAGGATTATCGATGCCCGGCGCGGCGCGATGGCGTGCTGCTTTTCCGGCTTCAAGCAATTATTCGCCGAAGGGCAGGAGTTTACCTACGGGCTCGATGAGATCGGCCGCTATTACAGAGCCTATGTCGAACTGATGGCGCATTGGGACACGGTTTTGCCCGGCCAGATTCTGCGTGTGCACCATGAGGACGTGGTCGAAGACGTCGAATCCCAGGTGCGGCGCATCCTGGAGTTCTGCGGCCTGCCCTTCGAGCAGGCCTGTGTCGACTTCCACACGACCAAACGCGCTGTACGCACAGCCTCATCCGAACAGGTGCGCCAGCCAATCAACAAGGGCGGCATCGGACAATGGCGTCATTTTGAACCCTGGCTTGATCCGCTGAAGCGGGCGCTGGGAAGCGAAATTGTGAGAGCTGAGGAAACAAAATGACCCGTAGATTATACTCAACCTCGCACAAAGCCGGCGAGAACAATGTCGAGGTGCTGGGGCTGGACGTCCATAATCCGGTGTTCTTCCTCGCAGGCGGACTGGTTGTCACCTTCATCGGATTGACGCTGGCCTTTCCGGATTCGGCATCAACTGTTTTGCTCGCGGCGCGCGCCTGGGTGTTGCAGACCTTCGACTGGTTGTTTGTTTCGACCGTGAACATCGTCTTCCTGTTCGCGATGTTCGTCATGATCTCACCGCTCGGACGCTTGCGGATCGGTGGCCGCGAGGCACGGCCGGATTTTTCGACCGGGTCCTGGCTCGCCATGTTGTTCTCGGCCGGCATCGGAATCGGCTTGATGTTCTGGGGGGCTGCCGAGCCGCTGGCCTATTATACCGGCTGGTCCGGCACACCGCTCGGGGTCGAGCCGCGCACCGAGGCGGCACATGAATTGGCACTGAGCGCGACCATGTTTCATTGGGGGCTGAACGCTTGGTCGATCTATGCCGTCATGGGTCTGGCGCTGGCCTATTTCTCGTTCTCCAAGGGCTTACCGCTCACGGTTCGCTCGGCCTTCTACCCACTGCTCGGTGAGCGGATCTGGGGTTGGCCGGGGCATATTATCGACCTGTTGGCCGTGATCGCGACCCTGTTCGGGCTGGCAACCTCACTCGGGCTCGGCGCACAACAAATATCAAGTGGCCTGCATTATCTGTTCGGAATGGACGCCGGTATCGGTCTGCAGATCGGCATTATTGTCTTCATCACCTCCATCGCCACCATCTCGGTGGTGCGCGGACTCGATGGGGGCGTGAAAGTTCTGTCCAATATCAATATGGCGATGGCGGCGCTCTTCCTGCTCTTCGTCTTCGCAGTCGGACCGACGCTGATCATCCTGACCGGCTTCTGGGAGAACACCGTCAACTATATCCGCGACTTCGTGCCGCTATCGAACTGGATCGGACGTGAGGATACGGAATGGTTCCATGGCTGGACAATCTTCTATTGGGCCTGGTGGATCTCCTGGTCGCCTTTTGTCGGCATGTTCATCGCCCGCATCTCGAAGGGCCGCACCGTGCGGCAATTCCTGTTCTGCGTGATTTTTGTTCCGCTCCTGATCACCATCGCCTGGTTCTCGACCTTCGGCGAGATCGCCCTGCTGCAGGCCGATTCAGGCGTCGGTGAACTGGCCGACGGGATCGACAAGGTATCGCTGGTCCTGTTCGAGATGCTCGAAAACCTGCCCTATGACCAAATCGCCTCGATGATGGCGGTTATCCTGGTGCTGATCTTCTTCGTTACCTCGTCGGACTCCGGCTCGCTGGTCGTCGACAGCATTACCGCAGGCGGCAAACTGCATGCCCCTATCCCGCAACGCATCTTCTGGGCCTCCATGGAGGGGTTGATCGCGATCGTCCTGCTGTATGGCGGTGGGGCGGAGGCGCTGCGAGCCTTGCAAGCCGGCACGATTGCCGTCGGCCTTCCCTTTACGATTGTCTTGCTGGTCTGCTGTTTCAGCCTCTGGAAGGCCATGTCAGCGGATTCACGCGCCTTGCGCGTGCTCGAGCGTGAAGAAGCGGAACAACGAAAGCTCAAGCCGGTGGAAAGCTGAACCTGACTAGCCCCATGGTGGACGCAGTCCTGCGCTCAGTGGTCTCTGAGTTTCGGGGAAAACCGGGTTGGCTACCCGTCTTGAGAGTTCGCTCCAGACTGAGAGGCGGCCGTCAGATGAATACGAACGGGTCTCGGCAGGCGGTTTGGTCAGCGCACCCGTCCAAGACGGGGTAAAAACAGCCGGCCAAGATGAAAACATCTGAGTGGCTGTCTTGCGCGCGCCGGGGTGCTGTCAGACGAACGCGAACGGGTCTCCGAAATCGACCATCGACCTTAACTCAGGCGGCGAGCTGGCGCCATTCGGCCAGGGCGGCGGAGCGGTTCTGCTTGAACGTTTCTCTGCGGCTTAGATGACGTTCGTGGCTGAAGTGATTGTGGACGGATGACTGGGCTGAGACGAACTTCTGGAGCGTTTCGAAGCTGCGAAATTTGCCCATCGCTCGTTCCTTTCGCCGGAACGGGAGGTGGGAGTTTTCCGCTCGATTGTTGAGCCAGCGCCCGGTCTCCTGGCGGCCGGCATTGCCGATCAGTTTCATCGCGGCTTTGTATGACTTCAGCCGATCCGTCACTACGACGTGCGGATTGCCGTATCGCTTCATCGTCCTGCGCAAAAATCTCAACGCTGCTTTGCGATCCCGGCGCCTTGTGACATAGGCCTCAAGAACTTCGCCTTCGTGATCGACCGCCCGCCAGAGATAGTGAAGCTCGCCATTTATTTTGACGAAGACTTCGTCCAAGTGCCAAGTCCAGTTCGAGAATTTCAGACTGGAAACCCGACGTTTACGGATCCGCGCCGCGAACATCGGCCCGAAGCGGTTCCACCAAAACCGCACCGTCTCGTGCGTGATATCGATCCCGCGTTCGTGGAGCAGATCCTCGACGTTTCGCAGCGAGAGCGGAAAACGGATGTACATCATCACAGCCAGGCGGATGATCTCCGGCGAAGTCTTGAAATATTTGAACGGATTGCACATCCGGTGAGGCTAAGGAACTACCGTACCGCGCTCAAGGCGAAGTTCCTCTGACAGGACCATTTGGGGGGATGTATGGCGGTGAGGGTGGGATTCGAACCCACGAGACGGTTCCCCGCCTACACACTTTCCAGGCGTGCGCCTTCGACCACTCGGCCACCTCACCGCGAGGAGGGCGGACTATACGCATCAGGCGGGCTGGTGCAAGTGACCTCAATCAGCTGGCGTGCCTTGTGCGCAAGGCCCATGGCAGCGGGGGCGGCGGGGTGCGACAGCTTCGGCTCTGGCAATCGCTCGCGGAGTGCTTATTTTGGAGATGAGCACCACCCAGGAACCTGCCCAGGAACCCGCCATGACCGAGCTATTTCCGACCCCTGATATCATCACCGCCGACCGGGCCTTGCCCGGCCGAACCACGCCGATCACCACGGCCAGCACCCATTTCGTCACCGGCCGGCCGTTAAAACTGGAACGGCCGGAGGGGATGGAAGAGATCTTCCTCGCCATGGGTTGTTTTTGGGGCGTCGAGCGCCTGTTCTGGCAGGCTTATGGCGTCTGGCACACGGCGGTCGGCTATGCCGGCGGCCACACGCCCAATCCGACTTATGACGAGGCCTGCTCCGGCGCCACCGGCCATGCCGAAACCGCACGTGTAATCTTCGATCCGGAGAAAATCCCGCTGGACGATCTGCTCAAACGGTTCTGGGAGGGCCATGATCCGACCCAGGGCATGCGTCAGGGCAATGATCGCGGCAGCCAGTATCGTTCGGCGATCTATGTGACCACACCGCAACAGATGGCTGAGGCCGAGCGCAGCCGCACCGCCTACAATGCCGCGCTGGCGGCGCATGGGCGCGGCCCTGTCACCACCGAGCTCAACGAGGCCGGCCCATTCTATTATGCCGAGGACTATCACCAGCAGTATCTCGCCAAGAATCCCGGCGGTTATTGCGGTCTGTCGGGCACCGGCGTGGTCTGCCCGATCGGGACCGGCATCGATGCCGCCTGAGGCCAGCGTGTTACAATAATCGCACCGGTCGGGGAATCGACGCAGATTAGCTGGATTGTGGGCCCATCGGGCTCGCGCGGACCGGTGGGATGCAATCATTTGAAACGCCTGATCGCCTTCGATGTCGACTCAACGCTGCTGCGGGTGGAATCGCTCGACATGGCGCTGGAGGCTGCA
Organism: uncultured Maricaulis sp.; assembly: GCF_963975345.1. Taxonomy (NCBI): domain Bacteria; kingdom Pseudomonadati; phylum Pseudomonadota; class Alphaproteobacteria; order Maricaulales; family Maricaulaceae; genus Maricaulis; species uncultured Maricaulis sp. The sequence continues at coordinate 275,534 of NZ_CAXBGE010000002.1, forward strand.
TTGTCGACGCTGCCCGATGCTGTCGCGGCCAAGAAGCGTCTACACGAAATCACCAATGCCGGCATGACCGGGCGGATGGCGCTGCGCGATTCACTCGAGGCGCGTCTGAAGCTGGCTTCTCTCGACCGCGCCTCGGTAGCGCACATGGCCGAGGCGTTGCGGCAGCGGGTCACGCCGGGCATGGCGGCATTGCTGCGGCAATTGCGGGCCCAGGGCGATCAATTGCATGCCGTCTCCGGCGGGTTCGCCGATCTGCTCGAGCCGGTGCTGGGCGATCTGGGTTTTGGCCGCAGCGAGATCCACGCTAACAGCTTCATATATGAAGGCGAGCATGTCGTCGGGCTCGATCCCGATTGCCCGCTCTCGCACAATGGCGGCAAGGCGGAAATTCTCAACCAGATCTCAACCCGGGCCTCCAGTACCATCATCGTCGGCGACGGCATGACGGATTTCGAAGCTTTCGAGCAGGGCGCCGCCGATAAATTCATCGGCTTCGGCGCCATCGCCCAGCGCGAAGTCGTCGTCGCAGCAGCGGAATGGGCCGGCGAAAGCTATGTCCGCAGTGTCAACGCGCTGGCCGGCCTGCTCAAGCTTTAGGATTCTGGGTGGTCGCATTTTCGAACCGCAAAACCGGTGCCCACTTTTGCTGAAAATACTCAGCCCGCTATAAGCCGCGCCCGGATCGTGCCGTCCATCGCCTTGATGCGATCGAGGAAGGCATCCGGCAGATCGCCTTCGAGATCGGCAATGACATAGCCAAGCTCGCCGCGGGTCTCCAGATGCTGGGCCGCGATATTGGCGCCGGCCGCGCTGACCGCATCATTGAGGCGGGAGAGATAGCCCGGCGCATTGGCGTGGAAGCTGAGCAGGCGGACGCGCCCGGCCTGGATTGGACCCGCTTCAAGTTCCGGCGCATTGACCGAGCCCTTGGTCGCCCCGTGGCTGAGAAAGCGCGCCAGCTTGGCAGCGACATCATCACCGATTGCTTCCTGCGCCTCGAGCGTCGAGCCGCCGACATGCGGGGTCAGGATGATGTTTTCGAATTTCTGCAGGGGCGTCACGAAGGCTTCGTCCTTTGAGGCCGGCTCCCTGGGGAAGACGTCAATGGCGGCGCCGATCAGATGGCCGCTCTCCAGCGCTGCGCACAGGGCATCGATATCGACCAGATCGCCGCGCGCCTGGTTGATCAGGATCGCGCCCGGTTTCATCCGCGCAATCGCCTGGGCGTTCATCATGTTCTTGGTCGATGGCAAAGACGGCACGTGCAGGGTGACGACATCGCAGAGCTCGAGCAATTCATCGAGGCTGCCAACCGAGCGGGCATTGCCGTGGGCCAGCTTGGGTTCGACATCGTAGAAATAGACATGCATGCCCAGACCGCTGGCCAGCACACTCAATTGCGAGCCGATATTGCCATAGCCGACAATGCCGAGCTTCTTGCCGCGGACTTCATGGGAATTGGTCGCCGATTTGAGCCATTCGCCGCGCTTGGCAGCAGAGGCGCGCAAGGGCACGCCGCGCATCAGCATGATCACCGAGGCGAGGGTCAGCTCGGCCACCGAGCGGGTATTGCCGAACGGGCCGTTGAAAACGGGGATGCCGTGACGCGAGGCGGCGTCGAGATCGACCTGATTGGTGCCGATACAGAAACAGCCCAGTGCCAGCAGGCGCGGCGCGGCCTCAAAAGCGGCGGCGGTCATTTTGGTGCGCGAACGAATTCCGGCGACCCGCGCTTGGGCGAGCGCCGCATGCAGAGCGGCGGGCTCCAGCGCCGAAGCGTGACGCTCGATGCGCAATCCGGCAGCCAACAGCGGCGCATCGGCCACCGGGTGCAGGTTTTCAAAAAGGATTGCGGTCTCGGTCTCGGGCACGGGGCATCTCCTTGCGAGTCGCGATCAGACTAGGAGGATTTCGCTGCACCGCAACATGGGGCGAGGAAATATTGCTGCAATGCGGAGGTTTTTTGCAGTGGCTTGCCCTGATCGTGTTTTAACATGCCGCGCCAGAGACAGATTCGAGCGTCAGGCGGCGTTATAGGCCAGGCGCAGCCACTCCATCACTTCGGCGTCGACGGCATCGACATCTTCCAAACGGACGCGATGCGACACCATGGCATTGGCTGGGCCGAAGGCTTCCAGCCGGCCGGTCGGGGCGAGATCGCCCAGATTGAGTCCGAGATCGATGCGGGTCTTCGTCGAGGGCTGGATAATCGCGAACTGTTTGGAGCGGCGCAGGGAGACGTAAGTCTTCTTCGGCGCCAGCTCGACATCGTCGCCAAGCTGGAGAGCCAGCTCGCTCAGTCGGTCATGGATCGGGCGCAGGATTTCCTTGCCGGCATATTGCGCCTCGATCAGATCGGCATCTGAACGGGCCGTTGGCGGGGCGAGCCGCTCCGGACTCAGATGCGCCGTCGCGACCAGATTGGCATAGCCGTGGGTGAGGCCGTGTTCGCCCTTGAGCCAGGCGATGATCTTGCCGTGTTTGGGTTCAGGCGCGGCGCGGGCCAACACAAGCCATTCATCGAGCGAACGACCCGTCTTGGCCGGCATATTCGCCACCATGCTGCGCATCATCTCATCAGGTGTCGCCATGGATCGCCCCTCCCATCAGAGGGTCAAGGCTAGCCAATCCGGCCCGGCGGCGAAAGTCCTACTCGACCGGAGCCGCTGCGGCGCCATAGCCGAGATCGTGCAAGGCCTGCAGCGTTTCGGTGACGTGCTGGTCGGGGCTCATCTCGGAATGTTCGAAGGCAATCGTGCCGTCCGGTGCGATGACGTAGGAGGTGCGCGTGGTCCAGCCTGGACGCAGCATCAAGCCGACGCCATAGGCCGAAACAACATCGCTGCTAACTGCGGCGACCGGGAAGGCGCTGGCGCAATGCTGCCGCGAAAAGTCTGACAGGCGGTCCGTATTGCCGGCCGTGAGGCCCACCAGTGTCGCGCCGGCGGCGGCGAATTCCGGCGCGGATTCGGCGAACAATGCCGCTTCGACATTGCAGCCCGATGTGTAGGCAGCGGGGAAGAAATACATCACCACCGGACCCTCAGCCAAAGCCTCGGCGAGATCGAAATGGAAGGGTTCACCGCCGAGAAAACCGTCGGCCTGGATTTCCGGCGCGGTGTCGCCAACCTCAAGATCGGCCAGCGCCGGGGCGGTGAGACAGGCGGTGACGGCAAGGCTGGCGAGAAAACGGCGCATGGTGGGCTCCAAGGTGAAACGAGCGTGAATCGACACAAGGATGCGCCCTGCCCACTCAATTGCAAGGGCGATTGGCGATTAAATTGCCCGCTCACCAAGAGGTGATCGAAACGAACGCTAATTATCGTCCATTTTCAAAGCCGCGATAAAGGCTTCCTGCGGAATCTCGACCTTGCCGAACTGGCGCATCTTCTTCTTGCCGGCCTTTTGCTTGTCGAGCAGCTTGCGCTTGCGCGAGGCGTCACCGCCATAGCACTTCGCCGTCACATCCTTGCGCAGGGCGGAGAGGGTTTCGCGGGCAACGATACGGCCCCCGATCGCGGCCTGGATCGGGATTTTGAACATGTGGCGCGGGATCAGATCCTTGAGCTTCTCGCACATGGCACGGCCACGCTGTTCGGCCCGGCCGCGATGGACCACCATGGAGAGCGCATCGACCGGCTCGTCATTGACCAAAATCGTCATGCGCACCAGATCGCCCTCGCGATTGTCGACCCAATGATAATCGAAGCTGGCATAGCCCTTGGAGATGGATTTCAGCCGGTCGTAGAAATCGAACACGACTTCATTGAGCGGCAATTCATAGATCAACATCGCCCGGCTGCCGGCATAGGTCAGTTCGAGCTGATTGCCGCGGCGGTCCTGGCAGAGTTTCAACACGCTGCCGAGATATTCGTCGGGCACCAGGATCGTCGCCTTGATCCACGGCTCGGCGATGGAGCGGATCTTCATCACATCGGGCATGTCGGCCGGATTGTGCAGATCGACCGTCGTGTCGTCGGTCAGCTCGATCTTGTAGACCACGGACGGCGCCGTTGTGATCAGCTCGATATTGTATTCGCGCTCAAGCCGCTCGCGGATCACTTCCAGGTGGAGCAGGCCGAGAAAGCCGCAGCGGAAGCCGAAGCCGAGCGCGGCCGAGGTTTCCATTTCGGACGAGAAGCTGGCGTCATTCAGAGCGAGACGTTCAATCGCTTCGCGCAAATCTTCGAACTCAGCACTGTCGACCGGGAAAAGGCCGCAGAACACGACCGGCTGGGCCGGTTTGAAGCCCTTGAGCGCTTCGGTGGCCGGACGGCGGTCATCGGTGATGGTGTCGCCAACGCGGGCATCGCGGACCTGTTTGATCGAGGCATTGAGATAGCCGATCTCGCCGGGCCCGAGGCTGTCGATCGCTTCCTTCTTGGGCCGGAACACGCCGACGCCATCGACGGGATAGGCCCCACCGGAACGCATCAGGCGGACTTTCATGCCCTTTTTCAACGTCCCCTCGATGATGCGCACCAGGCAGATCACACCGAGATAGCTGTCATACCAGCTATCGACCAGCATCGCCTTGAGCGGCGCATCGGGGTCGCCATGCGCCGGTGAAGGCAGACGCTTCACGACGGCTTCGAGCACGTCCTCAATGCCAAACCCGGTCTTGGCCGAAATCTCGACCGCTTCCGAGGCATCAATCCCGATCACGTCCTCGATCTGCGCCTTGACACGCGGAACATCGGCGGCCGGCAAATCGATCTTGTTGAGCACGGAGACGATCTCATGATCGACATCAATCGCCTGATAGACATTGGCCAGCGTCTGCGCTTCGACGCCCTGGGAGGCATCGACGACGAGCAGCGAGCCTTCGCACGCGGCCAGTGAGCGATTGACCTCATAGGCGAAATCGACATGGCCGGGCGTGTCGATCAGATTGAGAATATAGGTCTTGCCATCCTTGGCCGGATAATCGAGGCGCACGGTCTGGGCCTTGATGGTAATGCCCCGCTCGCGCTCGAGCTCCATATTGTCGAGCACCTGCTCCTTCATCTCACGATTGGTCAGCCCGCCCGTGAACTGGATCAGGCGGTCGGCCAGTGTGGATTTACCGTGGTCGATATGCGCCACGATGGAGAAATTGCGGATGAGGGATTGATCAGTGCTCATAGGCGGGGAGGTAGCATTGCCGGACCTGTTGGCCAAGCGGGATGGGCTGTTTGCTTTATGCGCCCGCACCAAAATCTCCACGCGGCTTGCCGCTGGAGGGATGGGAGGGTGTGGGACGCCGGCGAATGCCGGGTAACGCGTATGATTTAAGTGTGACATCCGTGACGTCCCACACGTGCAGTTTTCTCGGGCTGTCTCCACCCCGGTTCCAATCCAGAAAGGTACTCAGGTCGGTCGTTTAGTGCCGTCAGACCTTAATGGACGCCCTGCCAGCGCTCGGGATGTCACCCCTCTGCCCGGACAGGCTGCACGCTCCCGATCGCCGCGACTGACTGAGCTCGTGCCTCCCGTGCGACCGGAACAGCTGAAGCATACGCGCAGGTTGAGGGGGTGAGGATAAGTTCAATAAAACCCGTCATCCCGACCCCCGCCTGCGCGGGGGCAAACTCCAGTCGGGACCTCGATATCGCAGGCTCCGACCCTGTGACGTCGAGGTCCAGGCGTTCGCCGGGATGACGTGAGATAATTGTGAGACGTGGGGGATAGGCGGCCGAAACCGTCTCCACCAGCGCAAAATAACTTCCCCCCGAGGAGCGCGGCGATTTCCGGGGAGAGATATTTTTCTATTGGGTGGAGAAACGGGCTGGCCCTCACTAATCCCCCGGCAAATTCGCCAAGAAGAACCGGATTGTATTCTCCCCCATCACGGCGCGGACATCAGCTTCGCTCAGCCCTGCCGCCAACAGACGATCGGTTAAGACGGCGTATTCCGAAGCGTCGAAGGTGGCGGTGATGCCGCCGTCATAGTCGGAGCCGAGGGCGACATGCTCGATGCCGAGCAGCTCAATCGCGGCGAGGATTGTGGCGGCGACGCCTTCGGGAGTGTCATCGCAAGTGACGTCGGCCCAGAAGCCGATGCCGATCACGCCGCCGCGCGCCGCGACTTCGGACATCAGGGCGTCGGGGATATTGCGCCGGGCCTCACAATGGCCGTGAATACCGGTGTGGGAGATCACCAGTGGCACATCGGTCATGTCGAGCACATCGCGGACAACGGCTTGAGAGGAATGAGCGAGATCGATGATCATGCCGCGCTCGATGATGCGCGCGACGGCGGCGCGGCCGAAATCGGTCAGACCGGCATTGGAGACGCCGTGCAGCGAGCCTCCGAGCTCATTATCGAAGAAGTGCTGCAGGCCGATCATCCGGTAGCCTTCATCATAGAGGCCATCGATATTGGCCAGATCGCCCTCGAAGGGATGACCGCCCTCGGTGGCGAGAATACCGACGAGGACATCGGGGTCGCTGGCGCGGCGCTCCAGGGCAGCGGCGAGATCCTCGCGCGTCCGTGCGACGACAAATTCGCCGTGCGAGAGCGTCGCCAGACGGTTCAGCCGCCGGGCATGATAGCGGGCGCGGGCATAGATCGAGGTCCAGCTTTCCAACGGCCAGAGCTGGACGATGGCCAGCGGGGTGATGTTGTCGCTATCGGCGGTATTGCTGTCGTAATTCATATTGGCGGGCGTCTTGGTGACGCTGGAGAAGACCTGCAGCGCGACATGGCCGGCGCGAAGGCGCGGAAAATCGGTATGGCCGCGCGTATTCCAGCTATTGGGGTCGCGCATCCAGAGCAGCATGTCGGAATGCAGATCGGCGACGCGCAGATCGTCGTGCAGCGCCTGGGCCTCGGTGGAAATTGCATAGGGCTCGTGGGCTGTGACGACATTCATGCCGGCATCGAGCTTGGCCGGCAAAACCCGGAATATGCCGATGGCGGCGGCCAGCAACAGGGCCCCCGCCACTCCCAGAACAATACGCATATCAACTCCCCCCGGATCTGTTTGACCGCAAGAGTGCCACAGCCGGTGCGTGTTGCAAGAAAAAGGGAGGCAAACAAAAGGGCTGCCCGGTTTTCCGGACAGCCCCTTTGATCGTCTGAACGCTATTGGATCTATTCGCTATAAAGCTCGGAGATCGAGAGCGACGCCGTGGCGTTATTGCCCTGGCTGTAGGAGCCGATCCAGATGTCATAGACACCGGACATCGGACGGTCGAACCGCACGGCTGGGTTCAGGCCGGCATTGCCGCCATCATCATCGCAGAACCAGACGCCATTGGGCCCGTTGATCAGAAGCGTGGTGTCGGAATTCGACGCCGCTGAAATGATCAGGGGCAGTGAACCAGCCGTATAGGTCAGTTCGAAATCGGGTGCCGAAGCCACCCAGCCGGCGCAACCGGACTCGACGCTGTCCGCGCGATAACCACCACCCGAGGTGATGTTAACGCGATAGGGATCCGGCTGGAAACCACTGCGCAGCGAGGCCGTGCCATAAGCGGCAGGCGCGGACATGTTGATGCCCGATTGTGGAGGTTGCTGAGGCAGATTGACGGCAGGCGGACGTGAGCCAGCAACCTGACCGATTTCCGAGATCGACAGGACCGAAGTGGCGTAATCGCCCTCGGAATAGGAGCCAACCCAGATATCGTAACGACCGGAAGCCAGATTGGCGAGCGTTACCAGTGGATTGAGGCCATTGCCGCTATCGTCATCGCAATACCAATTGCCATAAGCGTCATTGACGACCAGCGTCGTGTCCGAATTGGACACCGCACCGATGGTCAGCGTGTCATAACCGCCGGCCGAGTAATTGACCGAGAAATCCGGAGCATCGGCGATCCAGCCTGCGCAAGAGCTCGACATGGCGCGGGCGCTGCGGACACCACCCGACGTCACATTGACCGTATAGGGGTCAGGCGTGAAGCCGGAGTTCAAATTCGCGCTGCCGAAGGTCGCAGGCGCGTAGGTGTTTGGCGTGTTGGAATTGCCCTGGGTCAAACCGATTTCGGAAACCGACAGGACTGTTGAGGCGTAGTCGCCCTGGGAATAGGAGCCGATCCAGACGTCATAGCGACCGGAGCGCGGATTATTGAGCTGGACCAGCGGGTTGAGGCCCTGGCCGCCATCATCGTCGCAATACCATTCGCCATTCGGTCCGTTGACCAACAAGGTCGTGTCGGAGCTCGACGTGGCGCCGATGGTCAGATCATAGCCACCCGCAGAATAATTGACCGAATAATCGGGCGCATTCGCAACCCAGCCGCGGCATTCGCCGGAGACATTGCTGGCCGGGATCGAGCCGCCCGAGGTGATGTTGACGTTATATGGATCGGGCGTGAAGCCGGCATTGAGATTGACGCTGCCATAGCTTGGCGGTGCCGAATAATCCTGGGCGAGCGCGCCGCCCGCCATCAGTGCGACAGATGCCGTCGCGAGCAAAAATGCTTTCATCGTGGTTTCCCCTTGTACGCTCGCCAGAGGCTTGGCCCACCCCGTGCAAGCCGCCCCGGCAAATGCCAGAAGTCCACAATAGAAGATTTTCTGGGTGAACCCTAGCTGAATGAAGGCATTTTCTTACATTTTTCAAATCGGTAGCGGGTGATCGCCCGCCAAGGCCGCCGTCAAGACTTGCCCGACGCCATCAGGCTTGAGATCGACACGGTCAGCACGCCTGGGAGTTCGCCCTCATCGCCACGCTCGCCGCGCTCAAGCGCGCCGGCCAGATGGCCCAGCTGTGTCAGGCCGATATTTAGCGCCGCGCCGCGCAGCGCGTGGGCGGCCTGGTGCGCCGCCGGGTCATCGCCGTCGTGTCGCGCCTGCAAATGGGCGGTAGCCTGGGCCTGCAAATCCTCGGCAAACTGGGTTTTCAACGCCGCGAAGGTGTCCGGGCCAACCGCAGCGACCAAGGCGCCCACTATCGACGTGTCGACTTTCGGGCATGTCCGCCAATCGATAGCCTGATCTGTCATTGTCGGTACGTCCTTCACAAAATTTCCACCGCCCCTGCCAAGCGAACCGCAACCCGGCTTGTCAGGCTTCACCATCAAACTAGCGCGACAATGTGAGCAGGCGGTAAACCGGTAGGGTCGGGACGCGGCTGCATGACAGTCCGCAAGTCGCCCGTTTACTTTTTTATGTCAGGACGGGGAGACGAAATTCGATTTGAACAGGCGAAATATGAACAAGGCGCTCGACAAGAAACTCGGCCTCTACATCAATGTGGCAGCGCTCGTCAGCCTGATCGCTTCGGTGCTGACGATCTACTTCTTTGTCGGCAGCCTGAACGCAAATGCCCGCCGCACCGACAGCCTGCTTCTGGCCCAGGGAATCGATGCCGCCGCCGAGCAGAATGAAAACTGGGCCGTCGATTACGGGTGGTGGGACGCGGCGGTCGATTATTTCGAAGCTGGCGAGACCGACGCGCTTGAGGCCAGCATGGCCGAGCCTTTACAGGACCACTCCGGCTTCGATTTTGTCATTTTGAGCAATGAGGCAGAGGGGCGGATTTACGGCTGGCACCGCGCGAGCGGGCTGACGATTCGCGATGACATTCTGAGCCCGGATGAGATGGGCGTCATTCGTCAGGAACTGGCCGGGGAATACGGGCAGGGCAAATATCTCGGCTCGCATTTCGTTTCGATGGATGATCGCAGCTATATCGCCTCAATCACGGTGCTGGGTGAATATGAAGACCGCTCCGCCACCGATCCGCTGCACGACACCCTGTTGATCATCGGCACGGAAATGGATGACGCATTTTTTATGACCCTTGAGGAGCACTACCTCGTCCACAACATCCAATTCTTTCCCCCGACGGTCGCGCCGATCAACGGCGCCGTCCCGGTTCGGGATCGTAGCGGGCACCAGGTCGGTCAGCTGATCTGGCGATCATCCCTGCCCGGGATCGAGACCCTGCGTGTCGCGCTGATACCGCTGATCGCCTATATCCTGGCCTTCCTCGCGGCCTCCCAAGTGATCGGACGTCATGCCCGCCGTCTGGCGCGGAACGCGGAAGAGAATGAACGCCGCGCCCGCCTCGCGGCCTCGACCGACAGCCTGAGCGGCCTGCCCAACCGGCACGGCTTTACCCACTTCATAGATAGCGAGGCCGCGAAGAGTGCGGCCAGCGGTGGACAGGCCGCAGTGATCTATATCGATCTGAACGGCTTCAAGGCCGTCAATGACAAGGCGGGCCACCAGGCCGGCGATGCCGTGATCGTCGAGGTCGCGCAACGCTTCCGCGCTGTTCTGCCGCCACGCGCCTATATTGCGCGCATGGGCGGCGATGAGTTTGCCGCGATCCTGATCGACCCGGACGATGCACGGGACGTGCTCGATATCGCCCGGACTCTGCTGGATTCGCTACAAACGCCGATCGATTGTGATGGACGCCTGTTCGACATTGGCGCCGCGATTGGCGTCTCGGAATCCTCGGCCGACGCGACCAAGACGTTTTTGGCGCTGGTCGACGAGGCCGACCTCGCCATGTATCGCGCCAAGGCCGACCAGCTCGATTACCCCTTGTATTATGATGCCGATTTCGCTGCCGTCGACGAGAATCGGCGCGCGCTCGATGCCGACATGGAAGCCGGTCTCGGTCGGCAGGAATTCTACGTCGCCTATCAACCGATTGTACTGGCCTCAACCGGCGAGACGGCTTCGCTTGAGGCCCTGTTGCGCTGGGAGCATCCCACACGTGGCAATATTCCGCCGGACGTCTTCATCCCGGCCGCCGAACATTCCAAAATGATCCACGCGCTGGGCGATCTCGTGCTTGATTCCGTATGCCGGGAATTTGATCGGGATTCGGGCATCAGCGTCTCGATCAATCTGTCGCCCACCCAGCTCAACGACCCGGACCTCTGCCGCCGCTTCGTGGCCAAGCTTGCGCAATACGAGCTCACCCCGGCGCAAATCGAGCTGGAGCTGACCGAGACGGTGTTGATCGAGGATTTCGGCCGCGCCAAGGCGCGTATGGACGAGCTGAGCGAGGCCGGTTTCCGGCTCAACCTGGATGATTTCGGCACCGGCTTCGCCAGCATCAGCTATCTGCACACCCTGCCGTTCAGCAAGATCAAGGTCGATAAGAGCTTTATTGACACCATTGGCAAAAGCGAGAGCGCCAACAAGATGCTGCAGGCCATGTCCCTGCTCAGCGAGGCGATGCGGCTCGAGATCGTTGCCGAGGGCGTCGAGACCGAGGCCCAGGCATCGCTGCTGCGCCTGCTTGGCTTCGATTATCTGCAGGGTTGGCATTTCGGCCGTCCGATCACCGCCGCAACCCGGGCACAGCTCCGCCTGCGCAAGGACGTTGCCGACGCATCGAGCCCACGCGCCGACAGGGGTTAATGACCAGCGGGCCAGGCCTGCCCGCGACCTCAAAGACCGGTGAACACCTGCAAGGCCCGCAATAGCGGATCGTCAAAGCGCAGCTTGCCAACGGTCAGGGCGAGGCAGATGCACTCCTCGCCATCGCCAATCTGGATATCGTGCTCGACCTCGGTGTCGGCCTCTTCGACATCGCCGCGCACATAACGCTGCTCGCCATCGAGGAAAGAGCCCTGAAGCACCAGGGTCAGCTCCGCACCGCGATGGCCGTGATGCGGTATGGCGACGCCGGGACGGGCACGCAGCAGCCATAAACGCTCATCAGCCTCGCTGCGCCACAGCATCGCCTTCTTCAAGCCGGGGCCGAGAAACTCCCAGCGCAGCTTGATTCCGGCTTGGTCGATAAACTCGCACAACACGTCGGGCAGGCAATTGGGCAAATCGGCCGAACGCGCGGGCGATGCCGTATCGGTCTCAGCGCCATCATCTGTCGCTGCAACGGTCTGTGACCGGGCCGCATCGAGCGCGAAAATATCTGCGGCATCGAAAGCGAGTGGAGACTCATCACCGACCGTCTCCAGCAGGGCGCCGCCAATGCGCGCCATCGAATCGGCATGCGCCCGCGCTTGCGGCGACACCTCCAGATGTGAGCGCAGTAGCATGTCCTGACCCGGTGTCATCGCGGCGCCAGCGGCGTGATCGAGATACCAGCTCTCTTCAAGAAAATAGCCTCTCCGGCTCATTGCAGACCTCCAAGGCCGAGTTTCAACTTGTCCATCGCGAGGCGAATTCTCGATTTAACGGTTCCCAGCGGTAGCGCAATCTTCAGAGCAATTTCGCTGTGCGAAAGCCCTTCCATAAAGGCCAGCTCGAGGACGCGGCGCTGGTCATTCGGCAGGGTCGCGAGCGCCTCGGTGACCGCGCTGACATCCTGCCCGCGCGCATAGAGTTCGTCGGCGGCAGGCGCTTCGCCGGGGCGCAGGGAAGGATCGGTCAGATCAACACGTCCGGCTCGAACCAGTTTGCGATACTGGTCGATATGGAGGTTGCGGGCAATCGTATAGACCCAGGTCGAAACGGCGGATTTCGCGACGTCATAACTTCCGGCCCGGCGCCAGATCGCGAGCAGGGTCTCTTGGGCAAGCTCATCGGCCTGGGCCTGTGGCAGGCCCCGCCGGATCAAAAACCCGCGCACCCGCGGTGCGAAATGGTCGAATAGCGCACCAAAGGCCGCGCGGTCCTGGGTCGCGGCGACACGCTCTACGAGCCGCGCCAGTGCAGTGCCGTCCATCGCCTCTGCCCGCAGCCCCGCAGCCATTCCAATTCGTCCTTTTTCCAGGCCGTCCCGAGCGGGTGGCCGATGGCAGGTCAGTATCTGAGCGGCAGCGTGCATGCCCACACTACGTAGCCGATTGCCGCCCGGATCACATGGAAACGCAGTGATCCAGACAAAGTCCAGCTGCGTAGACCCTTGTGTTGATCATAATTATCGGACGCGGCCAATGGGTGGAATGAAACGGAAAATGCGGGTCGCAGTGATCGGATCGGGGATCGCCGGACTTTCGGCGGCCTGGCGTCTGGCGCTGACCCATAATGTCACCCTGTTTGAGGCGGCGCCGAGACCGGGTGGCCACGCCCACACCGTGACGGTGGACGTCGACGGGATCACGACCCATGTCGACACCGGTTTCATCGTGTTCAATCCGGCCAATTACCCCAACTTCACTGCCATGCTCGACCTGCTCGGCGTCGAGACCGCCCCCAGCGACATGTCCTTCGCGGCCTCGCTTGACGGGCACGGATTCGAATACTCCTCGCGTCCGGGCGGCCTGTTTGCCCAAAAACGCAATCTGTTGCGGCCGCGCATGTGGCGTATGCTCGGCGACCTGCTACGCCTGCACGCGCGATCAAAGACGCTCGATGCCGGCACGGAGCACCGCAGCCTCGACCATTTTCTGCGCGATGAAGGCTATTCGCGCACTTTCCGCGACGATCACATCCTACCGATGTGTGCGGCGATCTGGTCGTCGCCGGTGGCGGCGATGCGTGGCTATCCGGCCAGCGCCTTTTTCGAGTTTTTCCGTAATCACGGCCTGATGCAGGTCTTGAATCAGCCCGCTTGGCGCACAATCGCAGGCGGCAGCCGCCACCATATCGACGCGATGATCGATCTCTTTATCGGGGATTTGCGGCTTTCCACGCCGGTCCAGTCAGTCACGCGCACCGCGGAAGCGGTGACGCTGCAGCTCGAAAATGGCCTGGCACCGGTTTTCGACGAAGTGATTTTTGCCTGTCACAGCGATCAGGCCATGTCATTGCTGGCCGACCCTTCGCCGCAGGAAGCCAGCCTGCTCGGCGCCATCCAATATCGCGATAATATCGCCGTCCTGCATACGGACACGCGGCTGATGCCGCGGCGCAAATCGGCTTGGGCGAGCTGGAATTATCTCGATACGCCCGACAGCGCCGGCGAGGAACGCATCAGTCTGACCTACTGGATGAACCGGCTGCAACCTCTGCCAACCGCGAAGCCGGTCCTGGTGACGCTCAACCCCGAGATCGAGCCCGCGCCAGAACTCGTCCTGCACACAGATCATTACGCACATCCGGTGTTCGATGCCGCCGCGATCGCCGCTCAGCGGCAAATCCATCGAATTCAGGGAGCAAATCGCAGCTGGTTTTGCGGCGCCTGGCTGGGATCGGGCTTTCACGAGGACGGACTGCAGTCCGGTCTCGCCGTGGCCGAAGCGCTCGGCGCCCCAATTCGCCCTTGGGGTCTGGAGGGTATGACCGAACGCATCGTCTGGCCAGACCATAGAGGAAGCCGCGCAGATGCTCCGCGCATGATCGCTGCTGAATGACGCCGCTGTCAGCCTCTCTGCTCGACGGGGATGTCGGCCACACACGGATTGGGCCAAAGCGCCACAGGCTGCGATATCGCATGCATTCGATCCTGCTCGATATCGACGGCCCGGAACTGACGCAGATTCGCGCTCCGCTTTTCTCGGTCAACCGCTTCAATCTTGTCAGCTTCTATCCCAGCGATCACGGTCGCGGCGAGCGCGAACTCAGGCCCTGGGTCGAGGATCAGCTAGCGGCGGAGGCGGCTGATTTCGAGCTTTGCCGCGTGCAGATTTTGGCCGCACCGCGTGTGCTCGGCCTGGTGTTCAATCCGGTGACTATCCTGTTTTGCCACGACCAGGCGGGCGTGCTGCGCGCCGTCATATTTCAGGTCAGCAATTTCCATGACGGGCGCTGCGCCTACACCTTCGTGCTCCCGCCCGCGACCACGCCTGAAAGCCTGCGATTTTCCTGCGGCAAGCGTTTCTTCGTTTCCCCTTTCAATCCTGGTGGCGGCGAATACCGTTTCAAGCTCGACCGCGACCTGACAAGCCTGCGCTTGGGCATCCAGCTTTACCGCGACGGTGCCTGCATACTGAGCGCCGTCCAGAAATGCGCGATTCGGCCGCTCAAGACCGGCAGTCTGCTGCGCACGCCGCTCTCAATGGCCTTCAACACACTCAAAATCGTCGGTGCCATCCTGCTGGAAGCCCTGTGTCTTCGTCTCAAGGGCTTGAAGATGTATACTCCCCGGCACGGCTCCATCGACACCACACCTTGGAGACAATGATGGATATCTATTCGGATCGCGCCGGTGAAACAGGCGAGCCAAAACCCGGCAGCGTGCTTGATCGCTTCGTCGCGAAGCATCTGCAACACGCGCTGTCCGGCCTGGACGCGGCCCATCTCGTCGTAGAATTGCCTTCGGGCTACCGGGTATCGTGTGGAGATCCGGCCGCAGGCGCGGTAGCCGAATGGCGAATTTACCGCTGGAATGCGCTCTTGCGGCTCGGTGCAAGTGGGGCCTTGGGCTTTGCCGAGGGCTATGTGAATGGGGACTGGGAGACTCCAGACCTGCGGGCCCTGCTCGATGTACTGGCTCGCGCCTTCGACCAAATCGATATTGCCCAAGCGCAAGCCGGGCCAAGCCGGATAATCGGTCAGATCCAGCACTGGCTCAATGCCAATACGCGCACCGGCAGCCGCCGAAACATCGCCTTCCACTACGATCTCGGCAATTCCTTCTACGCGCTCTGGCTCGACCAGAGCATGACCTATTCTTCCGCCTGTTTCACAGTGCCGGAGCAAAGCCTGGAAGCCGCCCAAGCGGAAAAATACCGCCGGATTTGCGTGGCGGCACAGCTGAAACCCGGCGATCACGTACTTGAAATTGGTTGCGGCTGGGGTGGGTTTGCCGAAGTTGCAGCGCGCGATTTCGGCTGCCGCGTCACAGGCGTGACCTTGTCGAGCGAACAATTGACCTATGCCCAAAACCGGATCGCCGAGGCCGGGTTGACCGGGCAGGTTGAGCTGCAACTGCGTGATTACCGCGATATCGATCAGCGCTTCGATGCCATCGTCTCGATCGAGATGTTCGAGGCCGTCGGCCAAGCTCACTGGCCGATATATTTTGACCAGCTGGTTGATTGCCTCAAACCGGGCGGGCATGCCGCGCTGCAGATCATCACCCTGCGCGAGGAAGATTTCGAGAGCTATCGCGGCACGGTGGATTTCATCCAGAAATACGTCTTCCCGGGCGGCATGCTGCCGCCGCCTTCGGCGCTGACCGACCAAGCCGAACGCTCAGGGTTGGAAGTGGTTGGTGCGACGATGTTTGGCGGCGACTATGCCGAAACCCTGCATCGCTGGCATAGTCGCTTCAACGACGCTTGGCCACAGATCGGCGAACTCGGCTTTGATGAACGTTTTGCCCGGATCTGGCGGTATTACCTCGCCTATTGCGAGGCGGGCTTCCGGTCGGGGCGGTGCGATGCCGGTCAATTTGTCTATCGCAGACCGGTAACCGCCACTTCCTGAGCCGTGCCTCTGGACCGCGCGCCCGATCCGCCGTCAAATGCCGGGCGGGAGCGCATCGGCCACCGGGAGCGATTGTCATTGTCTTGGACAGTAAAAATGCGAGGCTTGCTTGCGGCAACGCTGCTGACGTTCGCCGGCCTGTTCCAACCGGCTCCTGCAGTTGCCGAGCAAGCCCTGATCGCCGTGGCGTCGAACTTCACTGCGACGGCGCGCGACCTGCAAACCCGGTTCGAACAGTCCAGCGGACACACCCTCCTGATCACTTCGGGATCGACCGGACGGCTCTACGCGCAAATCCTGCACGGCGCGCCCTTCGATGTCCTGCTCGCCGCTGACCAAGAGACACCGAACCGGCTTGCGGCGCAGGGCCGAACCGTGCCGGGCACGCAATTCACCTATGCGACCGGGCGTCTCGCTCTGTGGTCGGCCACAGGCGCGCTCGCGGATGGACCGGTCGCAGACAGGCTGCGCGAGGGCCAATACCGCACGCTCGCCATCGCCAATCCTGAGCTGGCGCCCTATGGCGCCGCCGCGCGCGAAACCCTGCAAACGCTGGAGCTATGGTCATCGGTTGAAGGCCGCCTTATCACCGGCGAAAGCATTGCAGCCGTGCAGGCGATGCTGATCACCGGCAATGCCGATCTTGGCTTCGTGCCGGTGTCACAATTTGCCGGCACGGATATGAGCGGGGACGCGAATTACTGGGAGATACCGCAGGAACTCTACACCCCGATCCACCAAGATGCCGTGCTGACGGTGCACGGGCAAAGCAATGCAGCGGCGCTCGCCTGGCTCGACTTTCTCGCCGGCCCGGAAGCGCGCGCAATCATTCGCGCCCATGGCTATGGTGTGGGCGAGTGATGCCCGATCTCGGTCCGCTTTGGCTCAGCCTGGGACTGGCTTCGGTGACGACGCTGATCCTGCTGGCGCTGGGCACACCGCTGGCCTGGTGGCTGGCGCGAACCCGCTCAGGCCTGAAGCCGGCGATCGAGGCGCTGACCGCCCTGCCGCTGATCCTGCCGCCGACCGTGATCGGCTTTTACCTCCTTCTCCTGCTCAATCCGACCTCGCCTATCGGCAGTTTCTGGCTGTCGCTGACCGGCGAAACGCTGACCTTCTCCTTCACAGGCCTGGTCGTGGCCTCGGTAATCTATTCCCTGCCCTTCATGGTGCAGCCCCTCCAGAGCGCATTCGAGGGCGTTGGGCGCGCCCCGCTCGAAGCGGCGGCCAGCTTGGGCGCTTCGCCGCTGGACGCCTTCTTCCGCGTGGCGGCGCCGCTTTCGATCCGGGGCTTTCTAACCGCCTCGATTCTGAGCTTTGCCCATACAATCGGTGAGTTCGGCGTCGTACTGATGGTTGGCGGCAGTATTCCCGGCCGCACCCGCGTGATCTCGATTGCGATCTTCGAACAGGTCGAGAGCCTGCAATATGGCGAAGCCCATGTCCTGTCGGGTATTCTGATCGCGTTTTCCTTTATCACCCTGCTGCTCGTCTACAGCCTCAACCGACGGTTCCGCCTCCATGTCGGATGATCGGCTCTCCCTGCAACTGCGCGCAACGCGCGGCGCTTTCGATCTCGATATTGAGGCAGAGATTCCGCTGGCCGGCATCACGGCGATCTTCGGCCCCAGTGGCAGCGGCAAGACCAGCCTGTTGCGCCTGATCGCCGGATTGGACCGGCCCGATCAGGGCCGCATCGCGATGGGCGGCGAGGTCTGGAGCGATAGCGCCCGGCGAACCTTCACACCGGCGCATCAGCGTCCGGTCGGACTGGTGTTTCAGGACGCGCGCCTGTTCACCCATCTCAGCGTTGCCGGCAATCTCGACTTTGCCCAGCGCCGCGCCGTGCGCGGTGTCGGCCGTTTCGATGCCGAAACGATCATCGAGGCGCTCGATCTGGTACCGTTATTGCCGCGCCGTCCAGCCTCGCTCTCGGGCGGTGAGGCGCAGCGCGTGGCGCTGGGGCGGGCGCTCTTGACCCAGCCACGCCTGCTCCTGCTCGACGAGCCAATGGCCGGGCTCGACCATGCCCGCCGGGCCGAGCTTTTGCCCTATCTCGATACCACTTTGCGGCAATTGGAGATTCCGGCGCTCTACGTCAGCCATTCCGTTGAAGAGGTTGTGCGCTTGGCCGACCGTGTGCTGGCGCTGGCACAAGGCCAGTGCGTCGCGATGGGCCCGGCCGAGGCCGTGTTTGACCAGCTCGAAATCGAACCGCTGGAGCGCGAGTTCGAGGCCGGCTCGGTGCTGGCCGGCACGCTGATCGGTACGGATGAGCGGCTGCAGCTCAGCCGGGTCGATATCGGCGGACAGGTCCTGGAATTGCCGATGCCGGTCGCGCTACAGCCCGGCGATACTGTCAGGCTGAGGATCCGGGCCCGCGACGTCGCCATCGCCACCCTTCGGCCGCAAGCGATCAGCATCCGCAATGTGCTTGACGGGCGGATTGTGAGCCTGACCCCGGCTGAGGGTTCTCCCTATTGCGACCTGGTCGTCTCGATTGGGGCCAGCCAGATAAAAGCGCGCCTGACCCGGGCCTCAGTGGAGGCGCTGGAGCTGGTGCCGGGGCAAGCCGTCTATGCCCTGGTCAAAAGCGCCAGTTTCGACCGCAGGCCGGGCTAATCGCCGCACGGCAAGGCGTGCGGCTTTGCGGCACTGCCGGGACAGCGTATGAGCAAGCCGTCGCCAGCTATCTTTCTGAGGAATCTCCATGACCCAGGCCCCAGACACCAAGCCGCTCGCCGGAGTGAAAGTGTTGGAGCTGGCGCGGGTGCTCGCCGGGCCATGGATCGGGCAGACGCTGGCCGATCTCGGCGCCGATGTGATCAAGGTCGAATCGCCGCACGGTGACGACACCCGCCATTGGGGACCACCCTGGATCGAGCATGAGAGTGGACGCGCGGCAGCCTATTATCATTCCTGCAATCGCGGCAAACGCTCAATCGCGCTGGACTTCACCAAGACCGAAGACCGCGATCTGGTGCTCAAACTGGTCGATGGCGCTGATGTGCTGGTGGAGAATTTCAAGGTCGACGGGCTGGCCAAATACGGGCTCGACTATGACAGCCTGATCACGCGCAATCCGCGCCTGGTCTATTGCTCGGTCACCGGCTTCGGCCAGACCGGGCCCTATGCGCACCGCGCCGGCTATGACCTGATGATCCAGGCGATGAGCGGGATCATGGACCTGACCGGCGAGCCCGACCGGCCACCGCAACGGATGGGCGTCGCCTTCGCCGATATTTTCACCGGCGTCTATGGCGTGATCGGTGTCCAGGCGGCATTGGCCCAGCGCGAAAAGACAGGGCTCGGCCAGCATGTCGACATGGCCCTGTTCGACACCATGATCGGGGTGTTGGGCAATCAGGCGATGAACTATCTCACCACCGGCATTGCGCCGCACCGGCTCGGGAATAGCCATCCCAATATCGTGCCCTACCAGGAATTCGCCGCCAGCGACGGCCATATTATCCTCGCCTGTGGCAATGACGGCCAGTTCGAGCGGCTCTGCGCTCTGCTGGACTTCGCGCCGGACGTGCTGGCGCGCAATCGCACCAATGCCGAGCGGGCTGCCAACCGGGCTGAGCTGGTGGCGCTGATCGCCGCCGCCATGGCCCGCTTCACACGCGAGGATCTGCTCGCAGCGCTTGAAAAGGACGGCATTCCGGCCGGACCGATCAATACGGTTGAACAGGCCTTCCAGGACGTGCAGGCCCGGCACCGTGGTCTCGCCGAAGCGGCGGACGGGATACCGGGCATACGCAATCCGATCCGGATGTCCGGAACGCAAATCGGTTCAGGCAAGCGCTCGCCGGGACTCGACGAGCATGGCACCGAAATCCGCAAGCGTCTCTGGGACTAGCCGCTGATCAGGAGGCGACCAGGGTGACTTGGTCGGTCGGCACATCCCACTGCAAGTGGTGGTTCTGCAGCATCACGACATTTTCCTGGCTGATGACGCGCGAACCGCCGTCATAACCGAGCAATTCGGAGATCGGCTGATCCAGATGCCGGGCCAGAAGCAGGGTCTCGTTGGACGAGAAATTCGTCAGCCCGCGGGCGCATTCATCGCCGGCCTCGTTATAGATGTGCAGCACATCGCCCTTCTGGAAATCGCCATGGGTCGAGACGATGTCTTCGCGCTCAACGCCGAGATCGCCCGCCTGCATGGCGTCGATCCGCTCCTGTTTCAGGACCAGGCTACCGGCCATCTGCAGACGGTTAGCCAGCCAGATCTGCCAGGACGAGGTCGGTGTGCCCTTGGCGATGCAGCGCGTGTGACGACGTTCATTCGCCAGAATGGTTGAGATCGGGCGTTCGATAATCCCGCGCGCAATCAAGGTGGTGCAACCGGCATCCTGGGCCATGTTGGCGGCATGCATCTTGGTCAGCATGCCGCCGCTTCCCAGCGCGCTGGTGCTGTCGGTGACGGCCAGATAGTCGCTGACATCGTCAATCGACTCGATGAATTGGGCGCCTTCCTGCGACGGGTCACGATCATACAGGCCGTCGACACTGGTCAGGATGATCAGATGATCGGCCTGGATCATGTGCGCGACCTTGGCCGCGAGGCGGTCATTATCGCCAACGCGAATTTCCTGGGTCGTCACCGTGTCATTCTCGTTCACGACCGGCATCACGCCGTGTTCGAACAGGCGCTGGATTGTATTGCGGATATTGAGGAAGCTGCGGCGCTCTTCGATATCGCCGAGCGTCACCAATACTTGGCCGATGATGAAGCCGTGTTCGGCGGCAACCTGGCCATAGGCGTTGAGCAGAAGCGGCTGACCACAGGCGGCAGCGGCCTGCTTGTCGAGCACATCGGCATCTTCAGGCGATTTGTTGACGGCATTGAGTCCCAACGCAACAGCGCCGGAGGATGTCAGGACCACGTCATAGCCCTGCTCGCGCAGATCTGCGATATCGCTTAAAAGCCCGTGCATAAAGGCGTATCTCAGGGTTAGTCGCTTGCTGTTGGCCAAAAGGCTCGAGCCGATTTTTACAACAATTCTCTTGCGCGCACTCAAAACAGGTCTCCGTCCGATTTCAGGGGATAAATTGGGAATAGCTGAGTGTATAACTGAACGCATGCCGTTTTTCAACAGCCGAACCCTGTAATCACAAATACATTCAGCCGTATTTTCGCCTGATTTCGCAGATTTTCGCGTCTATCTTGGTCTACATATTTTATCTCATATTACTCACAGACCCAAATTTGCGTTATTTTTGCTTATACGATACTACACGAACAAATTTGACCGCAGGCCAGTGCTCCACCAGCTTCTGTGATGGCTTTCAACTGGGTCATGATAGAGGATTATTGATGCAAATCTTGTTGGTTGGGTGCGGAAAAATGGGCGGTGCAATGCTGCGCCGCTGGCTCGGCACGAATATCGTGCAATTCACCGTCGCCGCACCGAATGGCGGCTCAGTGCCGGATGGCGTGCGCCATGTCCGCTCGGCGGCCGAGCTGGGTGACCAAGTCTTCGACATGCTGATCATTGCCGTCAAACCGCAAATGATCGACGACGCCCTGCCGCCCTATATGGCGCATCTGGCGCCGGGTGGCTGCCTGGTTTCGATTGCGGCCGGCTATTCCAGCGCCCGCCTGACGACCCTGGTGGGTGACCACCCGGTCATACGATTGATGCCCAACCTGCCGGCCATGATCGGCCAAGGCGTCAACGGCCTGTTCGCCAATGCCCTGTGCGAAGCGGTCCATCGCGACGCCGCCACCGCGTTGGCCGAGGCCACCGGCTCGGCCATCTGGGTTGAGGATGAGGACAAGATCGACCGTATCACCGCCGTCGCTGGCAGCGGCTCGGGCTATGTCTTCGAAATCGCCCGCAGCTATGCCGCCGCCGCCGAGGCGCTCGGCTTCGACACTGCAACCGCGCGGACCTTGGTGCTCGACACCCTGGCCGGCGCGATCGAGATGGCGCGCCAATCCGACCAGCCGCTCGAAACCCTGCGCAATGATGTGACCAGCAAGAATGGCACGACCCAGGCGGGGCTTGGGGCCCTGATGCGGGACGGCCAACTCGATGCCCTGCTCGAGAACACAATAAAAGCCGCTTACGCGCGGGCCATCGAACTGCGATAACGACCGCAGCCCGCGCACCCATGACCTCCAGATCGACCACAAGGAAAATAATGTCCGAGACCGTGCAAGACTATGTCAATGAGCTGGGCCGCAAGGCCAAACACGCTGCCAACGCCCTCGCTGGCGCTACCACCGAACAGAAAAACACCGCCCTGCGCGCCACCGCAAAGGCGCTGCGCGCGACCACACCAGCCCTGCTGGCCGCCAACGCCAAGGATGTCGAAAGCGTCGCCGGAAAAGGCAAGAACGCCGCCTTCATCGACCGCCTCGTGCTTGATGCCGGCCGGATCGAGGCGATGGCCTCGGCACTGGAACAAATCGCTGACCTGCCCGACCCGGTCGGGCGCAAGCTGGCCCGCTTCGAACGCCCCAACGGGCTGGTGGTCGAGCGCGTTTCGGTGCCGATTGGCGTCATCGCCATGGTCTATGAATCACGCCCGAATGTCGGCGCCGATGCTGGCGCGCTTTGCCTGAAGTCGGGCAATGCGATCATTCTGCGCGGCGGCTCGGAAAGCCTCAATTCAACCCGTCAGATCGTCGCCTGCCTGGCGACCGGCCTGAAGGCCGCCGGCTTGCCGGAAGATGCGGTGCAATTGGTCGACACGACTGATCGCGAAGCGGTGAAATTCCTGCTGCATTGCGCCGATTATGTCGATCTGGTGATCCCGCGCGGCGGCAAGGGCCTGGTCTCGCTGGTCCAGCGCGAAGCGCGCGTGCCAACCCTGCTGCATCTCGACGGCAATGTGCACACCTATATCCATTCCGCCGCCGATCTGACCAAGGCGGTCGCCATTGTCGTCAATGCCAAGCTGCGCCGCACCGGCGTTTGTGGTGCCACGGAGAGCCTGGTCGTCGACCGCGCCATTGCTCCGGCCTTCCTGCCCGCCCTGCTCGACGCCTTGGGCGCCTGTGAAGTGCGCGGCGAGGCGGAATCCATCGCCATCGATGGCCGCATCCTGCCCGCCTCGGCCGAAGACTGGGATACCGAATATCTCGACGCCATCCTGTCGGTGAAACTGGTCGATGATGCTGCGGAAGCGATGATATTCGTCGAGGCCCACTCCTCACATCACACCGATGCGATCATCACCGAAGATGGCGAGGCTGCAGCCGCCTTCCTGCGCACTATCGACTCAGCGGTCGTGATGCATAATGCTTCGACCCAGTTTTCCGACGGGGGCGAGTTCGGCATGGGGGCGGAAATTGGCATTGCCACCGGCAAGATGCATGCGCGCGGCCCGGTCGGGCTCGAGCAATTGACCATCTACAAATATCTCGTCCTCGGCGACGGCCAGACCCGGCCGTAACGATCCCTTTCGCCGCCCAGACAACATCCAATCCATGATCGTGAGCGTGACATGCAAGTTGAAGCCCTGATTTCCCTCGCCCTGTATTTCGTCCTGATGATGGCGATTGGCTATTACGCCTACAAAAAATCGACCGGCAATGTCGCGGAATACATGTTGGGTGGCCGACAATTGCACCCGGCGGTGGCCGCCCTGTCGGCTGGCGCGTCGGATATGAGCGGCTGGATGCTGATGGGCCTGCCTGGCGCAATTTATGTCTCGGGCATGAGCAGCGCCTGGATCGCGGTTGGGCTGCTGATCGGGGCCTATCTCAACTATAAACTCGTGGCGCCGCGCCTGCGTGCCTATACCGAGATCGCCGACGACGCGATCACGATCCCGGATTATTTCGAGAAGCGCTTCAAGGACAAGTCGCGCCTGCTGCGCGTCATCTCTTCGGTGGTGATCGTGGTCTTCTTCACCCTTTACACCTCGGCCGGCGTCGTTGCTGGCGGCAAGCTGTTCGAAGCCTCCTTCGGGCTGAGCTATGAGATCGGCCTCTTCCTCACGGCTGGCGTCGTTGTTGCCTACACCCTGTTCGGCGGCTTCCTTGCCGTCTCGCTGACTGATTTCGTCCAGGGCTGCATCATGTTCGTCGCCTTGGTCACTGTGCCCATCGTCACCTACATGGTGCTCGGCGGTATGGAGCCGATCCTGACCGAGCTCAACACGATCGACCCGACCCTGTTGCAGATGACCGCCGGAGTGACGGTCGTGAGCGTGATTTCGAGCATGGCCTGGGGGCTGGGCTATTTCGGCCAGCCACACATCATCGTCCGCTTTATGGCCATCGCCACCCTCAAGGAAGTCCGCACAGCGCGCTATATCGGCATGAGCTGGATGCTGGTCACCCTGATTGGCGCCGTCGCGACGGGTATTCTCGGCCTCGCCTACGTCACCTTGACTGGCGCGGAGCTGACCGACCCGGAAACCATCTTCATCCTGCTGTCGCAGGTCCTGTTCCATCCGCTGGTCGGCGGCTTCCTGCTTGCTGCCATCCTGGCGGCGATCATGAGCACGATCTCTTCCCAGTTGCTGGTTTCCTCCAGCTCGCTGACCGAGGACTTCTACAAGCATTTCGTGCGCCGCGGCGCCAGCCAGAAGGAACTTGTTCTGGTCGGGCGGCTTTCGGTGCTCGCTGTGTCGCTGATTGCGATTGCGCTGGCCTTTGACCGCTCAAGTACCATCCTCAGCCTGGTCTCCAACGCCTGGGCCGGATTTGGCGCGGCCTTCGGTCCGCTGATCCTTCTCAGCCTGTTCTGGCGCGGCATGACCCGTTCGGCCGCGCTGGCCGGCATGATCACCGGTGCCGCAACGGTGCTGATCTGGATCTATGCCCCGTTCGAGATCAACGGCATGCATCCATCCGCCGTGATGTATGAAATGGTGCCGGGCTTCGCGCTCAGCCTGATCGCGACCCTGGTGGTCGGCTTCATGACGCGCACACCAACCAGCGCGCTGACGGAAGATTTCGACACCATGAAAGAGGCCATGCGCACCGGTGTCATCACGCCGAAATAGCACGCGTCTCACAAATGAGATCGAGGGCCGGCGGGGCATTCCCCGCCGGCCCTTTTTCTATGGGTTGAAGCTTTCGCCCGCTACGGCCTTGGCCTTCAGCAGGGCAGAGACCGTAAAATCCGACCCCAGCGCATCCGCATGGCGCTTCAGCCCGTCGAGCACGGTCTGCAGTCCGATGGTATCGGCCCAGAACATCGGACCGCCGGTGAAGCCCGGCCAGCCATAGCCATTGAGCCAGACGATATCGATATCGGAGGCGCGCTGGGCCATGCCTTCTTCGAGAATTTTCGCACCCTCATTGACCATCGGATACAGCAGACGCTCACGGATCTCCTCGCCTGAGAATTTGCGCTGCGGCAGGTCGCTCCTGGCGGCGAAATCGGCGATGATCGCTTCGGTTTCCGGCGAGGGCGAGCCGCGGCGGTTCGCGTCGTAGTCGTAAAACCCCTTGGACGTCTTCTGACCGCGCCGGCCCTGCTCACACAACACTTCCCGGATCGTGGAGCTGGTCGAGCCTTCGGCCGTCCAACCCAGATCCAGACCGGCCAGATCGGCCATCTGGAACGGGCCCATCGGAAAACCAAATTCGGTCAGGGCCGCGTCGACCTCCCACGGGCTTGCGCCTTCGAGCAGAAGTTTTTGCGCCTCGCGCTGACGCGGGCTGAGCATGCGGTTGCCGATAAAGCCGGGACAGACCCCGGAAACGACGGCGATCTTGCCGATCCGCTTCGCCAGCGCCATCACCGTCCTGAGCACGGATGGCGAGGTTTTTGCGCCGCGCACCACTTCGAGCAGGCGCATGATATTGGCTGGCGAGAAGAAGTGCAGCCCGACCACGGCCTCGGGCCGCTTCGTCTCGGCGGCCATCTCGTCGATATTGAGATAGCTGGTATTCGACGCCAGGATCGCGCCCGGTTTGACGATGGCGTCGAGGCGGCGGAACACGTCTTTCTTGATCTGCATCAGCTCGAACACGGCCTCAATCACCAGATCGCACTCGGCGAGATCGTCATACTCCAGCGTCGGGGTCAGCAGCGCCATAGCCCGCTCGACCTGTTCGCCGGTCAGCCGGCCGCGTGCGGCGGAACGCTCATAATTCTTGCGGATCGTCGCGACACCGCGATCAAGCGCGGCCTGTTCGCGCTCGACCATGATCACCGGCAATCCGGCGGAGAGGAAATTCATCGCAATCCCACCGCCCATCGTGCCAGCGCCGAGAATGCCGACCCTGGCGATGTCGATCAGCGGTGTGTCGGCGGGGATGCCGTCGATCTTCGCGGCGAGACGTTCGGCAAAGAAGAGGTGCCGCATCGCTTTCGACTGGGTGCCGGTGACGAGTGTCGTGAACAGCTCGCGTTCGCGCTTGATGCCCTGCTCGAATGGCAATTCAACCGCTGCCCTGACAGCCTCGATACAGGCTCTTGGCGCGTCAAAACCCTTCAGACGGCGCGAATTTTCGGCAATGAATTTGTCGAACACTTGCGGATCATTGGCCGCTTCGGCGATACGGTCATTGCGCTGGCTGGAGACGGGATGATCGGCGCGACCGATCATCTCCTGCGCGAAACTGATCGCCGCATCGGCCAAGCTCTCTGAATCAGCCAGCCGGTCGATCAGGCCGATCTCCAGCGCCCGCTTTGCCGTCGCCGGATCACCGCTCACGATCATTGAGAGCGCATCGGCAACACCTACGACGCGCGGCAGACGCTGGGTTCCACCTGCACCGGGCAATAGTCCCAGCTTCACTTCCGGCAGGCCGAGCTTGGCCGAGGCAATGGCTATGCGGTAATGGCAGCCCAGCGCGACTTCCAGACCGCCGCCGAGCGCCGTGCCGTGAATGGCGGCGATGACCGGCTTGGGGCATTGCTCGATGAGATCGACCACTTCGGGCAAGGACGGGCCGACCGGCGGCTTGCCGAATTCGGTAATGTCAGCGCCAGCGAAGAAGGTGCGGCCATCGCAGCGAATCACCACCGCGCTGATACCGTCATCGTCCGCCGCTTGCCCGATGGCCTCGGCCAGACCGGCGCGCACGGCCTGGCCCAGCGCATTGACCGGCGGATTGTCGGCGATGATGACGAAGACATCGCCGATGCGTTGTGTGGTGATCACAGACATTCGCCCCTCCAGCTGGTTCCGGTTTGATCGGGGCGATGATCGCCGCGCCGGACCTTGCGTCATCGATTGGACCCCAAGGGCGGGCGTATCGCAAGGCGTGAGCGCTGGATCTACGCCGCCTGCCACCTTCGGTGACGCTCGCGCGAAACTCTGTTAAGCGGATAATATGGATTCCAGACAAGACCCCGGCGAAGACGCCACCACACAACGGTTTCAGCAAAAACGCGAGCGCATCCTTGATGCCGCGACGCGGCTGATCAACCGGCACGGCGTCAAGGGCATGACCTTTGTTGATGTCGCCGAACTGGTCGAATTGAACACCACCAGCGTCACCTATTATTTCAAGCGCAAGGAATTGCTCGCCGCTGCCGTGCTCGGCCGCACGATCGACCGGCTTGAGGGGCTGATCCGCGATGCCGGTGCGCAAGCCACGCCGCGAACCCGGGTCGCCCGCTATGTCGAGGCCCATCTCGAGCTGCACGCCCGCATCGAGTTGAAACAGGCGCGTCCGATCACCGTGCTCTCCGACATCCGCGCGCTCGGTGAGCCGTTTCGTAGCGAGCTGACGGCGCGCTATGTCAGCGCCATGCGCAAGGTTCGCGACTTTTTCGAGCCGCCGCGCAGTGACCGCGATAAGATATTGCGCACGATCCGGGCCCATATCCTGGTGCAGAACATGTTCTGGCTACCCGGCTGGCTGCCGCTGTATTCGGTCAGTGATTATCCACGCATCGCCCGCCGCATGATCGAGACGCTCGAACACGGCATCGCCCCGGACGGCGCCAACTGGACGCCGCGACTGCTCCAGGTCTCACCCCGGGCCCAAACGCTTGAAACCGAAGGCATGCCCGAGAATTTCGCGCGCGCGGCCACCTGTCTGATCAATGAGAAGGGCTATCGCGGTGCTTCCGTCGAGCAGATTGCGTCGGAACTCAATGTCACCAAGGGCAGTTTCTACCATCATCTCGAGGCCAAGGATGAGCTGGTGCTGGAGTGCTTCCGGCGCAGTCATGAGCGCATCTGGCTGGTCCAGCGCGCCGCGATCGAGGCGGGCGGCAGCCAGCTTGATCAGCTGGCGGGATCGATTGCCACCCTGCTCGAGGTTCAATTATGCAGCGATTTCCCGCTGCTGCGCACCACCGCTCTGCAAGTCCTGCCCAGCGAATGGCGCAATGATATGCTGGAACGCTCAACGCGTCTGGCGCGGCGCTTTGCCGGCATGATGATTGACGGTATTTCTGACGGCACGGTGCGCACAATCGATCCGCTGATCGCCAGCCAGTTCGTGATGGGGGCGCTCAATTCCGCCTATGATCTGCGCGGCTGGATCGCACCCTTGCCGCAGGAGACCGCCATCGGGCTTTACAGCTCCACCGTCGCACACGGTCTGTTCGCCGATAGCTAGAGCATTTTCAGCAAAAGTGGGAACCGGTTTTGCGGTTCGAAAATGCGACAAAACAAAGAGTTAGAGTATTTTTATTGACTTTGAATTCAATGAAAATGCTCTAGCTACGGCGCTGACGGATCAGGCCTTCCTGCGCCGTGCTGGCAATCAAACGGCCATCGCGGGCGAAGATCTGGCCGCGATTGAAGCCGCGCCCGGCGCCGGCCCAAGGGCTGTCGGTGACGTAGAGCATCCACTCATCGGCCTTCACATCATCATGCATCCACAGGGCATGATCGAGACTGGCCGATTGCATATTCGGGCTGATCCAGCTGACGCCGTGCGGCTGCATGCTGGTGCTGAGCAAGGCCATGTCAGATGCATAGGCGAGGATGGCGCGGTGCATCATTTGATCACCGGCCACTGGTCCCACCGCACGCATCCAGATCTGCCGGACCGGCTCGCTCTTCTGCGGATGCAATAGCGACCAGGGTTTGACCGCCCGCATTTCAATCGGCCGCGGCCGCGTCATCGCCTTCACGAAAGCTTCCGGCAGTGCAGCGCTCTCGCGCTTGATCAGTTCGGCGTCACTGACCAGATCTTCCGGTTGGGGAACCTCGGGCATTTCAGCCTGGTGCGAAAACCCCTCTTCGGGCACCTGGAAGGAGGTCGCCATATTGAGGATCGGCTTGCCCTTCTGCATCGCAACGACGCGCCGGGTGGAAAAACTGCGGCCATCAAAATCGCGCTCGACGCGGCAGATGATCGGCAAATCCTCATCGCCAGGCCGCATGAAATAGGCGTGCATCGAATGCACCACCCGGTCCGGCTCGACCGAGGCGGCGGCTGACATCAACGCTTGGGCAATCACCTGACCGCCAAACACCCGGCCCTGGCCGCCCGGATTGCGCAGGCCGCGATAAAGATCGGTGTCGAGCTCCTCGACCGAGAGCAGACGCTCCAGGCCCTCCATCAATGCGGCGGGGGTCGGTCGGGCGTCGGAGGTGTCAGTGGCAGGCATCGCCGCGTCCTTCTTGTCGGTCGGTCAGGCTAGAGGTCGGAAATTCGCGGCAGAAATGCAAGCGGTCAACGAGTTTTGTGCAGCGCAACAAGCTGGCAGGTCTCAGAGCACAACGTCTTTCATCGATTGCGAGGTATCTCCCAGCCGTTCCAGATCGACCCGTGTTCCGGCGGCGATCAGTTTGCGGCCGAACATGAATTCCGGCGGCGCATTGACCGCTTCGACAGCGCGCACGACATTACCCTGCAGGTGAAACACGGCGAATTTGCCTGTCGCGGGATCGCCGCGCACCAGCTGGCTGGTGGCGTCGAGCGGCAGGCCGGCAAGCTGGATTTTCAGATCATATTGGTCCGACCAGAACCAGGGTACTTCCGGAGCATGCGGTGGTTTTCCGGTCAGAACATGGGCGACACAGCGCGCCTGCTCCAGCGCATTCGGCACGCTCTCGAGCCGGAAGTTGGTGTTGTAGAGCTCCAGCGGCCGGAAGGAGACATCGCCGACGGCGAAAATCGCCGGATCGCTGGTGCGGGCCTCGCCGTCGACATTGACGCCGTTGGAGCACTCCAGCCCGGCCTCGCGTGCCAGCTCGTCATTGGGCACAACGCCAGCGCCGACCAGCACCAGATCACAATCCAGAACCCGGCCATCGGCCAGCTCGACCGCGCTGACGCTGCCGGAACCGGAGAAGCCCTTCGCGGCGGCGTTGAAGATAAACTCGACACCGTGATCGCCGTGATAACGCTCAAGAAAATTCGACATCGTCTCGCTGGCGACCCGGGCGGCGCTGCGCATTTCGCGTTCGACGATAATCGTTTTCAGCCCTGCCTTGCGGGCCGTGGCCGCGACTTCCAGGCCGATATAGCCGGCGCCAATCAGCACGATGGTCTTGCCCGGCACCATCGCCGCCTTGAGCGCTTCGGCATCGGCGAGGCTGCGCAGGCTGAGCACACCAGCGAGATCCTCGCCCGGCAGGCCCAACACGCGCGGCCGCGCTCCGGTGGCGATCACCAGCGCATCATAGCCGACCGCCTCGCCATCGTGCAGTGTGACGCGCTTGGCGACGCGGTCGATTGCGGCAACGCACGTGTCGAGCCGCAGATCGACATCATTGTCGTGATACCACTCCTGTGGCCGCAGGATGACATGGTCGAGGCTGCTGGTGCCCGCCAACCAGGCCTTCGAGAGCGGCGGTCGCTGATAAGGCACGACCGGCTCTTCGCCGATCAGCGTGATCGCTCCGGCAAACCCGTCCTGTCGCAACTGCGCCGCGACGGAGCCGCCTGCATGGCCGGCACCGATAATGACGACACGCTGTGGCGGGCTCGAAGCTAGGGTCATGGCGCTTGGACTTTCGGCGGCGTGAAGGCGGGATTGGTCTCTGATCAATCAGACCGCATAACCGCATCGGCAAGCAACCGGCAAATCACTTCGATGACCGCTCAGTGCCCGATTTGGCTCAGGTTTCTCCACGCAGACCCAGCGCGCGAAAGATATTGGCGGCCGGGCAGAAGCCGGTGAAGCTGGATTGCACCAGATTGAGCCCGACGAAGACCGCCAGCAAGATCCATAATGGATGGACCAGCCAAGCCAGGGCGATGGAAAGAAGTACGAAGCTGCCCGCAAGCAGCGTTACGGCGCGTCCGACAGTCATGATGCACTCCCTTGGGGTTGGACCGGTTCATCACCGGTATTGGGGACGTAAGCCACGTCCGGATCCTTGAAGACGACATAGATGGCCGGGATCACCAGGACCGTGAGAAGGGTCGAGGAGGCCAGGCCGAACAGGAGTGAGATCGCCAATCCCTGGAAGATCGGATCGCCCAGGATGACGACAGCACCGATCATCGCCGCGATCGCGGTCAGCAGAATCGGCTTGAAGCGGATCGCGCCGGCCCGCAGCAGGGTTTCGCGCAAAGGCTCGCCCTCGACTGCGCCATGGCGGATGAAATCGACCAGCAGGATCGAATTGCGTACGATGATCCCAGCCAGGGCGATAAAGCCGATCATCGAGGTCGCGGTGAAGGCGGCGCCGAAAATCCAGTGACCGAACATGATGCCGATAAAGGTCAAAGGCACCGGTGTGAGGATGATCAATGGCACCCGGAAGGACCCGAATTGCGCCACTACCAACACATAAACACCCAATAGCGCGACCATAAAGGCGGCCCCCATATCGCGGAAGGTGACATAGGTGATCTCCCACTCGCCATCCCAGAGCAGGGTCGGCTCGGCATCGCTGGCAGGCTGGCCGTGCAAACGGATCACCGGCTGCGGCACCGCTTCACTCCAGGTCCGGGCATCAAGCGCGTCGGCGACGGCGCCCATGCCGTAGATCGGGGCTTCATAGGCGCCGGCCAATTCGCCCATTACCATTTCGGCATAGCGGCCATCGCGGCGATAGATCGGGTAGGAGCCCGGCTCCTCGGTGACCGAAACCACATCGCCCAGCTCGACCACGCCCGTGGCGCCTGGCAAGGCGTTGGCGGGCACCGGCGTCGAGGCGAGACGTTCGCTCCAGCTGCGTCCACTCCGGGGCAGCGCCACACTGATTTCGATCGGATCACGACCCTCACCGCGATGCGAATAGCCCACCGGCATGCCGCCAATCAGGGCCTGGATGGTGTCATAGACATCGCTCTGCTGGACCTGGAAGAATTCCAGACTGTCCTGGTCGATCGCGATCCGCAGGCGCGGCCGCGGCACTCCGAAACTATCGTCGATATCGACGATATAGGGCACCGAAGCGAAGGCCGCACGGACCTCGGTGGCGACGGCGCGGCGCGTTTCCGCGTCGGGCCCGTAAATCTCGGCCAGCAAGGTCGCCATTACCGGCGGTCCCGGCGGGATTTCGGCAACGCGCACGACTGTGCCCTCGGGCATGTCGAGACCGTCGAGCAATTGGCGCGCCTCGAGCGCAATCTCGTGCGAGGCGCGGTCGCGCTCGGATTTCGGTGCCAGATTGACCTGGAGATCGCCCAGTTCGGGCCGGTTGCGCAGATAGTAATGGCGCACCAGTCCGTTGAAATTGAACGGCGCCGATGTGCCGCTATAGAGCTGGATCGAGGTCGCTTCCGGTAGTGCGGCCAAACGGTCAGCCGCCTCGGTTAGTACGCGCTCGGTGCGTTCCACCGTCGCACCTTCGGGCAGATCAATCACGACCTGGAATTCCGATTTATTGTCGAAGGGCAAGAGCTTGACCGTCACCGTGCGGGTGAAGAAGAGGCCCATCGAGCCCAGCGTCAGCACGCCGATCACCAGCAGCAGAGTCCAGGCGCGGGCGCGCGTGGCAATGATGGGGGTCGCGACGCGGCGATAGAGCCGGCCGAGCGGGCCTTCGCTTTCATGCGCGTGCGCCGTCTCATCGCCGGGCTTGTCGGGCTTGCCGCCGGCGATGACTTTCATCAGCCAGGGGGTGAGCACCATGGCGACAAAGAAGGAGAAGATCATCGCCGCCGAGGCATTGACCGGGATCGGCGCCATATAGGGGCCCATCAGGCCGGAGACGAAGAGCATCGGCAGCAGAGCCGCAACCACCGTCAGGGTCGCGACAATGGTCGGATTCCCCACCTCAGCCACCGCTTCGATCGCCGCTTGGACGCGGCTGCGTCCATCGCGCATCGCCCAGTGGCGGGCAATATTCTCGATCACGACGATGGCGTCATCGACGAGGATGCCGATGGAGAAGATCAGAGCGAACAGCGAGACGCGATTGATCGTGTAGCCCATCAGATTGGAGGCAAACAGGGTCAGCAGGATGGTCGTCGGGATGACGACAAACACGACGGCACCCTCGCGCCAGCCGATCACGAAGGTGACCAGCAGCACGATGGAGATGGTCGCCAAAGCGAGGTGGAAGAGAAGCTCATTGGCTTTCTCATTCGCGGTCTCGCCGTAATTTCGGGTGATGGTGACGTCGAGTCCGTCGGGGATCAGCGTGCCCCGAAGGGATTCGACGCGTTCGAGGATATGCTCGGAGACGACAACCGCATTGGCACCTTCACGCTTGGCAATCGCCAGCGTGACGGCGGGCAGGTGGTTCCATTCGGTGGCGCCCTCCTCACGATTGAGCATCCAGGCGCGCGCATCGGTCGGCATCGAGCCGACCACGACCGTCGCGACATCGCGGACATAGACCGGGCGGCCATCGCGCGTCGTGACCAGCAACAGGCCAATATCGGGAATACCCTGCAAGGTCTGGCCAGCAATGACCGACCAGGTTTGATCGGTGGCCGTGAGATCGCCGGCGGGAAAGGAGCGATTGGCCTCGGCGATGCGGGCCGCGAGTTGTTGCAGCGTTACGCCATATTGCGACAGCCGCTCCGGATCGGGCTCAATCCGGATCTGGTCAGCGCGGCCACCGACGATATAGCTCAGTCCGACATCCTCGACCGAGAGCACGGCAGCGCGCAATTCCTCAACGATATTGTAGAGCGCATTGTCGTCCCAGTGTTGAGCCTCGCCCGGCTTGGGCGAGAGGGTGAGCGAGACAATGGCGACATCATCAATACCGCGCCCGACAACGAGCGGTTCGGGGATGCCCAGCGGGATCCGGTCCATATTGGCGCGAATGCGGTCATGCACGCGCAAGACGGCGGTATCGGGGTCGGTGCCAACGTCAAAACGCGCCGTCACCATCACCTGATCGTCACTGGTCTGGGAATAGACATGCTCGACCGCGTCGATCGAGCGGACGATCGCCTCGAGCGGTTCGGTCACCAGCTCGACGCCATCGGTGGCGCGCAACCCGTCTGTGCGAACCATCACATCGACCATCGGCACAGAGATCTGCGGCTCTTCCTCGCGCGGGATCACCATCAGTGCCAGCAGGCCGACCGCCAGCGAGGCCAGCAGGATGAGCGGCGTCAGCGGCGAGTTGATGAAGGCCTTGGTGAGGTTTCCGGACAGGCCGAGCTTCATGGCTGCACCAGCAGGTCACCGGCGGCCAGACCGCCAAGAATTTCGACGCCCTCGGCGCTCTCGAGACCGCGCTGGACCACGACGTCGGTCTGCGAGCCGTCACCGTGTTGCAGCCGGACATAGTCAACGCCATAGCGGGTCGTCAGATAATCGGCCGGCACCAGAATGGCTGCACGCTGATCGACGGCGACATAGACTCGCACGCGCTCGCCGACGAAATAACTGCCCAAGCCCTCGACCACCGCATCAGCGATCACGCGGCCGTCCTCGACTTGCGGATAGACTTGGCGGATATAGCCCGATGGCGACACATCGCCTGTCAGATCGGATACATCAACCATCACCGCATCGCCTTCGTGAATGCTGCGGGCATGCCGCTCGGGCAGACGCAGGCGCAGCAGATAGAGGTCTGATGCGATCACCGCGACGGCCTCACCGGGCAGCACGACACTCCCCGAGGTCACCGGAACCTGAAGTACACGGCCTGAGGCCGGCGCCAGCACATCGCCCTGCCGCGATTGTTGCACCACGACATTGCGGTTCTGGCGCGCAGCGGCAAGCTGGCCGTCGAGCACATCGACGGCGGTATTCGCTTGATCGAGACGGGCTTGCGGGAAAATCCCGCGGTCAAACAGATCCTGGGCCCGGGTCAGATCAATCCGCGCCTGGGCCAGTTGCGATTCAAGTGCCGAGACCTGGCCATTCATTGCGCCGATCTGCGGCGAGATCCGGTCGTCAACGACAATAGCAAGGATATCTCCGGCCTCGACCGCCGCGCCTTCATCGACCCGCAATTCACCAATCGTGCCGCCGATCCGGGCGCGCGCGCTCACGACATCGATGCTCTCGACGGTCGCAAAAACAGCCTTACGGTCGACGACCTGCTGCTGAACGACGGTGTAGACCTCGCCCGCCTGGGCAACGGACGCGGCCGGCAGTGCCAAGGCCGCGAGGGCCGAGATGAGCATAAATCCGGTCAGTCGCATGGCAGGCCTCATCCGGCTTGTGGGTCGATTATTGCGCCCGTTGCCGGGTCAATGGCGAGCGTTGACAGCCCGGCCTGCTTCCAGGCCATCAGCCCACCGCGGATATGGGCGGTGATCGGGATGCCCGCAGCCCGGCAGCGCGCCAGAGCATCGGCGGAGCGCTTACCGGAGCCGCAATGGAAGATCATCTCGCGCGTTTTGTCTAACGGCAGGGCGGACGGATCGAATGTGGAGAGCGGAAACAGCAAGGCGCCGTGAATCCGCTCGGCGACATATTCTCGCGGTTCGCGCACATCGATCAGGACGGCTTTTTTCGACTGCACCGCTTCGAGGGCGGTCTTGGGGTCCAGCTCGCGCAGGCTCATCGGGGTATCTCCCTGGAGATGAAGAAAACATAATTGACAACTAATGTAGTGAAAGATATTTTAGTGTCAACTAATGTTTGGAGTCCTCATGACCGCGCCCCTCAATCAGCCCCTCGATGACCGGAATTTCGCCGAGCTGCAACAACAGGCCGGAGACGCGGCCGCTTTCCTCAAACAGCTCGCGAACGAGAAGCGGCTGTTGATCCTGTGTCGTCTGGCGGTCGGCGAGGCGACGGTGTCGGAGCTGTGCGAGATGGCGGATCTGTCGCAATCGGCGATGTCGCAACACCTCGCCAAGATGCGCAGCGAAGGCCTGGTCGCCGGCCGAAAATCCGGGCTGCAGGTCCATTATTCGATCGCGGACGAGCGCTGCCACGGGATTCTCAAGCACCTGAAGCAAGACTTCTGCATCGCCGCCGATAGCCTGCCAGGCTGAAGCGGCTCCCCTCAACACTGAAGGAGCGTGACATGGCACATATCGTTATACTGGGAGCCGGACTGGGTGGCGTGCCGATGGCGCTCGAGGCCCGCAAGCAGGCCAACAAGACCGATCGCGTCACCGTGATCAGCGATAGCGCGACCTTCCATTTCACGCCTTCCAATCCCTGGGTCGCCGTCGACTGGCGTCAGCCCGACCAGATCAAGGTCGAGCTGGCCCCGATGTTCGCGAAGAAGAACATCAATTTCATCCACTCTGCCGCGACCAAGCTCCGTCCAGAAGAGAATGCGATCAACCTCGCCAATGGCGAGACGGTCACCTACGACTATCTCGCGATCTGCACCGGCCCCGAGCTCGCCTTTGACGAGATCGAGGGGCTGGGCCCGCACAATGGCTTCACCCAATCTGTCTGCCATGTCGATCATGCGGCCACGTCAAAACTCGTCTGGGATGATTTCGTCAAGGATCCGGGCCCGATCGTCGTCGGCGCGGTGCAAGGCGCATCCTGCTTCGGACCGGCCTATGAATTCGCCATGATCCTGGAAACCGATCTGCGCCGCCGCAAAATCCGCGACCAGGTGCCGATGACCTTCGTGACCTCCGAGCCCTATATCGGCCATCTCGGCCTCGATGGCGTCGGCGATACGAAGGGCATGCTGGAAAGCGAAATGCGAAACCGGCATATCAAATGGATCACCAGCGCCCGCGTCACCAAGGTTGAAGACGGCATGATGCATGTCGAGCAGGTTGCCGAGGACGGCTCCGTCGCCAAGACGCATCAATTGCCGTTCAAATACTCGATGATGCTGCCGCCCTTCCGCGGCATCCCGACGCTTCGCGGCATCGAAGGCCTAGTCAATCCACGCGGCTTTGTCATCGTCGACAAGTCGCAACGCAATCCGACCTTCCCGAATATCTACGGTATCGGGGTATGCATCGCGATACCGCCGGTCGGCAACTACGCCGTTCCGGTCGGCGTGCCCAAAACCGGCTTCATGATCGAATCCATGGTCGTGGCCGCCGCCCGCAATATGCGCGCCGTGATGGATGGCAAGGAGCCCGTCAATGAGGCGACCTGGAATGCCATCTGTATCGCCGATTTCGGCGATGGCGGCGTCGCCTTTGTCGCCATGCCGCAAATCCCGCCGCGCAATGTCAATTGGGCTGCGGAAGGCAAATGGGTCCACATGGCCAAGGAAGCCTTCGAGAGTTATTTCATGGGCAAGATACGCAGCGGCACCGGCGAGCCTTTCTACGAAAAGGCCGCCTTCGACATGCTCGGCATTCACAAGATCAAGCCGAAGGCACCAGCTGAATGAGGCCATGTAGGGTTTCAGTGACATCACACGCCATGCTGGCGTTCAGGCTTGTCGGCTGAGGCCGGTCGGCTAAGCTCAGCCGGTTGCCGTTTCGCATGGAGCGGCGGGCTACCCGGGGTGATGCCGTCATGAAATTCTTTATCGATACCGCTGAAATTGCCGAAATCCGCGAATTGGCAACGACCGGCCTTGTCGATGGCATCACAACCAATCCCTCGCTGATCAAACAGTCCGGCCGCGATTTCCGCGAAGTCATCGCCGAAATTTGCGAAATCATTCCCGGGCCGGTTTCAGCGGAAGTCGTGGCGATGGATGTGGAGGGCATGCTGCGCGAAGGCCGGCTGCTGGCGCAGATCGCCAGCAATGTCACCGTCAAACTGCCTCTGACCTGGGACGGGCTGAAAGCCTGCCGCACTTTCTCTGACGAAGGCATCGCGACCAATGTCACGCTGTGTTTTTCCGCCAATCAGGCCCTGCTCGCGGCCAAGGTCGGCGCCAGCTTCATCTCGCCCTTCATCGGACGTCTCGACGATCTCGGAGTTGACGGCATGGAGCTGATCCACAAAATCCGCGCGATCTACGATATTTATGGTTTCGAGACCGAAATCCTCGCCGCCTCGATCCGCTCCCCCGCCCATGTTGAGGCCTGCGCCCTTGCCGGCGCCGATGTCGCCACCATTCCGCCAGAAGTCGTCAAATCTCTGGCCCAGCACATGCTGACCGATAAGGGTCTGGCGAGCTTCCTGGCTGACTGGGATGCGACCGGCCAGAAAATCTGAGCTCAACCGCGCTCTGCTGCAGCGCAATATAAAATGTGCATAACTGGTTTGGCCGTGTTAAGGGGGCGCTGACGCGTTCCCCGAATATCGGACCAGTCGGCCGAGCCAGTACGCTGGCATCATGAGGCATGATCTGGAGCTAACACGCGCCCGGATTGGAAATTGACCTCATGTCACTGAATACCCGCATTGCGCCGGCATTGGCCCGCGCGCTTGAAAAGAAGGGTTTTGCGACCCTCACAGAAGTCCAGGAATCGGTGCTCGCGCCGGAAGCCGATGGTGCCGACCTTCTGGTCTCGGCCCAGACCGGCTCTGGCAAAACCGCCGCTTTCGGCATGGCCATCGCCCCGACCCTGCTCGGGGAGGCCGAGCGCTTCGAACGCGGTGCCGAACCGATGGCGCTTGTCGTCGCACCAACCCGCGAACTGGCACTTCAGGTCCAGCGCGAACTGGTCTGGCTCTATGCCGAGACGGGCGCCCGCATCATCACCTGCGTCGGCGGCATGGACACACGCACTGAGCGCCGTGCGCTCGAAGCGGGCTGTCATATCGTTGTCGGGACGCCGGGCCGTCTGCGCGACCATCTCGAACGCGGAGCGCTGGATCTGTCGTCCCTGCGCGCCGTCGTGCTCGATGAAGCCGATGAAATGCTCGATTTCGGCTTCCGCGAAGATCTTGAATATATTCTCGACGCTGCACCTTCGACCCGCCGTACGCTGATGTTCTCGGCGACAGTTCCCCGTTCCATCGCTGACATGGCCAAGCGCTATCAGCGCAATGCCCTGCGCATCTCGACCGTTTCCGAGCGCGCCCAGCACAGCGATATCGAATACAAGGCCCTCGCCGTCGCCCCGAGCGATCGCGAACACGCCATCATCAATGTGCTGCGCTTCTATGATGCCCCCAGCGCCATTGTGTTCTGCGCAACGCGCGAAGCGGTCAGCCGGCTCTCAAGCCGGTTTGGCAATCGCGGCTTCTCGGTCGTCGCCCTGTCCGGTGAACTGAGCCAGAAGGACCGCACTTCGGCGCTGCAGGCGATGCGCGATGGCCGCGCCCGCGTCTGCGTCGCCACCGATGTCGCGGCGCGCGGGATTGATCTGCCGGGCCTCGAACTGGTGATCCATGCCGATCTGCCGACCAATAGCGACACCCTGCTGCACCGCTCCGGCCGGACCGGACGCGCAGGCCAGAAAGGCACTTGCGTCCTGATCGTGCCGCACACCCGGCGTGGTCGCGCCCAGCGTCTGCTGCGCGATGCCAAGATTGAAGCGGGTTGGGGCAGCGCACCGAGCCTGGAAGACATCACCGCAAAAGATCGCGAACGCGTCATGTCCGACCCGTCGCTGTCGGAAACCTATGACGAAGCCGCCATCGCCATGGCGCAGGAATTGCTCGCCCGCTATCCGGCCGAACAGATCGCCGCCGCCTTCCTCAATCGCCGCCAGGCCGACATGCCGTCTGCCGAGGAATTGATTGAAAGCCCCGGCAGCAATTATTCCAATGACAGCGGCGGCGCACCTGAAAAGCGCCGCGAGCCCTTCACCGACAGCGTCTGGTACCGCCTCACCGCCGGGCGCAAACACCGTGCCGAACCGCGCTGGATCCTGCCGCTGATCTGCCGTCTCGGCCATATCACCAAGCGTGAAATCGGTGCAATCCAGATCGGCGAGGAGGAAAGCCGTTTCGAAATTCTCGGCTCGGCCTCTGACCGTTTCATGGAGGCCGTCCAGAAGGCGGGCGGCGGCGAAAAGTCGATCCGCATCACCCGCGATGAAGGTGGTGCCGACGCGCCGCTCGACCGTCCACGCACGCCGCGCCAACCCGCTGCCTATACCGGCCGGCCAAAACCGGCCCGCGATGGCGAGAGCGGCAGCGATTTCACACCGCGGCCCAAGCCCTATGCCGGCAAGTCGGACAAACCCTATCAGGGCAAGTCGCATGACGATGCCGCATTCACCGCGCCCTATGCGCCAAAAGCCAAGCCGCGGGCCGCCGACGGCGACAAGCCGTATTCGCCGAAACCAAAACCCCGCGCTGATGGCGACAAGCCCTACGCACCGAAGCCCAAACCTCGCTTTGGTGAAAGCGGCGCGCCGGCCAAGCCGCGTTCCAAGCCGTTCAGCGCCGATCGCAAACCCGGCGCCAAGGCCGGTTCGCCGCGTCCGAGTGCGCCTTGGGATCCCGGTGTCGCCACGGCCCCGATCAAGCGCCGCTCGCCGACCGAAAGTGCCGCTCCGGGTGGAGCCGTGCTGAAGAAAGCGAAGAAGAAGACCAAGCCTTCAGGCGAATAGTCTCAAGCGGGATGGCGATGGCGGCCGGGCCGTCATCGCCGCTCGCGGTTATTCCTCGTCGGCAGGTTTCAGCTCGTCAGTCTTGGACAGGTCGGGAAACAGTTTGAACCAGCTGGCCGCCGTGACC
This sequence comes from uncultured Maricaulis sp., assembly GCF_963975345.1. Classification (NCBI taxonomy): domain Bacteria; kingdom Pseudomonadati; phylum Pseudomonadota; class Alphaproteobacteria; order Maricaulales; family Maricaulaceae; genus Maricaulis; species uncultured Maricaulis sp. The sequence goes on from NZ_CAXBGE010000002.1 coordinate 316,418, forward strand.
AGCGCCAGCACGCCGCCCATCAGCACAGCGCCGACCGGGCCGAGAAACCGCGCCGCGACGCCGGATTCAAACTCGCCCAGCTCGTTGGACGCCGAGATAAACATGAACTCGACCGCCGAGACCCGGCCGCGCATGATTTGCGGCGTCGAGAGCTGAATGATCGACTGGCGGATATAGACCGAGATCATGTCGGCCGCTCCGGTGATAGCGAGCACCACCATCGACAGCAGCAGAACACTCGAGAGCGCGAACCCGATCATCGCAACGCCATAAATCGCGATCGCGCCGAGCATCCAGGCGCCGACATGGCGCGTCAGCGGCTTGGCCGCCAGCCACAGGGCGATGAACGCGGCGCCAACCGCTGGCGCCGTGCGCAACAGGCCGAGCCCGACCGTGTCAGTGTGGAGAATGTCGCGTGCGAATACTGGCAGCAGGGCCGTAACGCCGCCAAACAACACCACGACCAGATCGAGCGAGATCGCGCCGAGCACGACCGGATTATTGCGCACATAGCGCAGGCCCTCAATGATCAAGGCGCGGCCATTGACGCCGCGAACATGCTCGTGCTTCGGCGTTTGGGCGCTCCAAATGGCATAGATCGAGATCAGGGTAAGCACGAAACTGGCGACATAGACCGTGGTCGGGCCAGCGATGTAGAGCAGGCCGGCGATGGCCGGGCCGATGATCGCGGCGGCTTGGAAGCCGAGCGAATTCCAAGCGATGGCCTGACGCAATTCATCACGCGGGATCAGGCGCGCAAACAGGGCCCCGGACGCGGCCGGTGAAAATGCGTGCATCACCCCCATCGCCAGTGCGGTCGAGTAGATCAGCCACAGCGCGGTCGGGCCTGCCAGGAACGGGCTCGCGGCTAGCGCCAGCATGCACAGGGCGCGGCCGATATTGGAGACCACCAGGATCATCTTGCGGTCGAGCCGGTCGGCCGCTTGGCCACCGACCAGAGAGAGCAGCAGGACTGGTGCGAATTGCGCCAGCCCGACCAGACCCAGCATCAGGGCGGATTCTTCGACTGAGCGCGTCTGGCGGGCAATGTCATAGACCTGCCAGCCGATCGCCACCGCCATCATCTGGCGCGCGGCGGAATTCGCCTGGCGCATGATCCAGTAGCGCAAATATGCATCGTGCCGGAAGACGGCGATGGATGGCATCAACACGGCAGCTTCAATCCCGGACAGGATGCGGGCGGCGCAAGTGTGGGTCTTGCAGTCTTCGCGCCCACCTGTCCGGGTTGAAGATCGCAGGACTCAACGCGTCAATTTCCGCTTTGGCGACAGATTGACGGATACACAGATGCGCCGAAAATCCAAAGTCCAATCTTGAGGCACACCGGCGGAGAACCCGTAGCCTCTGTGATATTTTGCGCTTGCGCGTCGATATTAGTTCAATTATCGTTGAAATATGGAAATAAACCTTGCCGTCCTCCGCCTCTCCGCCCTGGCCCAGCCGGGCCGGCTCGCCGTCTTCCGCCTGCTCGTTCGGGCTGGCCATGATGGCTTGCCAGCCGGAGAGATCGCCCGCGCGCTTGATGTGGCCCCCAATACGCTCTCGGCCCAACTCAACGTGCTGACCCAGGCCGGTCTGGCGACCAGCCGGCGCGAGGGCCGCTCAATCGTCTACTCCGCCCAGTTCGACCATATGGGCGAATTGCTCGTCTATCTGGTCGAGGATTGCTGCCAGGGAAATGCCGGCGTCTGCCAACCCGTTGCCGACGCCGCCCGCCGCAGCACCTGCCAACCCAACCAACATGGAGCCTGCTCATGAAACGCCTGCATGTTCACGTCGCCGTTGAAGACCTGGCGCAATCAATCCACTTCTACTCGACCCTGTTCGCCACCGATCCGACGGTCGAGAAGCCCGATTACGCCAAATGGATGCTCGACGATCCGCGCGTCAATTTCGCGATCAGCGCCCGCGGCGCCAAGACCGGCATCGAACATCTCGGCATCCAGGCCGAGGATGGCGGCGAACTCGCCGAGGTCTATCAACGCCTGTCGAACGCCGGTGCCCCGGTGCTCGAAGAGGGCGCAACCACCTGCTGCTATGCCAAATCGGAGAAGAGCTGGATCACAGACCCGTCGGGCGTGGCGTGGGAAGTCTTCCACACCGTCGGCGACAGCGCCGTCTATGGCGGCGAGGGCGAGGTCCAGCCGGCCCGCACCGCGACCGGGATGGCCGTCGCCGAAACCGCCGCCTGCTGCGCCCCCAAAACCGAAACCAAGGGCGCCTGCTGCTGATGGGCCTGTTCGAACGCTATCTCTCGGTCTGGGTGGCGCTCGCCATCGTGATCGGGATCGGGCTCGGCCAAATGTCGCCGGGCCTGTTCTCAGCCCTGGCTGATTTTGAATATGCCCAGGTCAATTTCGCCGTCGCGATCCTGATCTGGGCGATGGTCTGGCCGATGATGATCGGGGTCGAGCTGGCCAGCCTGAAACAGGTTGCTGACCGACCGAAAGGCCTGATCCTCACCCTGGTGGTCAATTGGCTGATCAAGCCCTTCACCATGGCCGCGCTCGGCGTTCTGTTCTTCAAGCATGTTTTCGCCGGCCTGATCCCGGCGGCGGAGGCGGAAGGTTATATCGCCGGCCTGATCCTGCTCGGAGCCGCGCCTTGCACGGCGATGGTCTTCGTCTGGTCGCAACTGACCAAGGGCGATCCGGCCTATACCCTGGCCCAGGTCAGCGTGAATGACACCATCATGGTCTTCGTCTTCGCACCGCTGGTCGCCTTCCTGCTCGGCGTCACCGATATCGCGGTGCCGTGGGAGACATTGCTGATCTCCGTCGGGCTCTATGTCGTGATCCCGCTGCTGGCCGGACTGGCAACGCGCCAGGCGCTGATCCGGCGCGGCGGCCCCGCTGCCGTCACCGCCTTCACCGACCGGATCAAACCCTTCTCGATCGCCGGCCTGCTTTTGACCGTGGTGCTGCTGTTCGGCTTCCAGGGTCAGGTGATCCTGGAACGGCCGCTGATCATCGCCCTGATTGCGGTCCCGATCCTGATCCAGTCCTACGGCATTTTCGCGCTCGCCTATGGCGCCGCCTGGGCGTGGAAAATCCCGCACAATGTCGCCGCGCCCTGCGCCATGATCGGCACCTCGAATTTCTTCGAACTCGCTGTCGCGGTGGCCATCTCGCTCTTCGGGCTCAATTCCGGCGCGGCCCTGGCGACAGTGGTCGGCGTGCTGGTCGAAGTGCCGGTAATGCTTTCGCTGGTCGCCTTCGCCAATCGGACACGGGGGCATTTTCCCGGAGCCACCCGATGACGGCCGTGACGATCTATCACAACCCGGCCTGCGCCACTTCGCGCAATGTTCTCGCGGTGATTGAAGCGGCTGGATACCAGGTCGAAGTGATCGACTACCTGACCACTGGCTGGCAGCGTGACCAACTCAAGGCCCTGCTGGCGACGGCCGGATTGACGCCCCGCTCGGCGCTGCGCGAAACCAAATCTCCCGCCGCCGAACTCGGCCTGCTCGATCCGTCGGTTGATGACGAAAGCTTGCTCGAAGCCATGCTCGCCCATCCGGTGCTGGTCAACCGGCCGATCGTTGTCACGTCAAAGGGCACCGCGCTCTGCCGTCCCAGCGAAGCGATCCTCGATCTGTTGGACCGCTGGCCGCCGGGCCCCGTCTTCAAGGAAGACGGCGACATGATCATTGATGCCGCCGGAAACAGGCCCGCGTCTGCGTGACGGGGCGCTGGGTAAAACCCGCCTTCACATCACATTTCCGCCACCCACACATCTCCCCGTTCGCGTGCTGCCCCAGTTCGCGTTAGACTGCGACCAGACGCCGCCTCGCCACGTGGCGGTTTTTGATGTTTGTCAAGAATTGCAATTGGACTGACAGGACAGGAAATTCCGTGGACGGCACGATAACGGTACCGCAAGCCCGCCCGCTGATCGACCATTTCGGGCGTCACATCACCTATCTGCGTCTGTCGGTGACAGACCGCTGCGATTTGCGCTGTGTCTATTGCATGAAGGCGCGGCCGGAGTTTTTGCCCAAGTCGGAGCTTCTCAGCCTCGAAGAGCTGACCCAGTTGAGCGACGCCTTTATCGCGCGCGGTGTGACCAAGATCCGCGTCACCGGCGGTGAGCCGCTGGTGCGGCGCGATGTGATGACGTTGATCGAAAATCTCGGTGCCCGCCTCGACACGACCGCGCTCAACGAGATTTGTCTGACCACCAATGCGACCCAATTGCCACGCTTTGCCGGCGATCTGGTCGCCGCCGGCATCAAGCGGGTCAATGTCTCGCTTGATACGCTGGACGAGCCGACGTTCTCGCGGCTGACACGCGGCGGCCGGTTGGCCGATACGTTGGCCGGGATTGATGCGGCGGATGCTGCCGGGCTGAAGATCAAGATCAATACCGTCGCCCTCAAGGATGATAACGAGCACTCGCTGCGCGAACTGATCAGCTGGGCCCATGGCCGCGGCTTCGATCTGACCCTGATCGAGATCATGCCGCTGGGCGAGGTCGACGCGGCGCGCTCTGATCAATTCCTGTCGCTGGAACAGGTGCGGGCCGATCTTGAGCGGACATGGACGCTGACCCCGCTGACCGACAATACCGGCGGACCGGCGCGCTATCACCGCATCGAGGAGACGGGTGGCCGGCTGGGTCTGATCACGCCTTTGACCGAGAATTTCTGCGCCGGCTGCAACCGGGTCCGTCTGACCTGTACCGGCCAGCTCTATATGTGTTTGGGCCGCAATGGCCGCCTCGATCTGCGCGCCGCTTTGCGCGAAGGCGGGATGGCCGCTGTCGACGCCCTGCTCGACGAGGCGATGGCGCTGAAGCCGCAGGCGCATGATTTCGACGTCTCCGTCGGGGCCGCGACCAAGGTCGAGCGCACCATGGCCCATACCGGAGGCTGAACAATGGCCCTCAATATCCGCTATTTCGCCGCCCTGCGCGACAGGATGGGCATGGCTGAACAATCCGTTGATCACGGTGCGGGCAAGACGGGCGACGCACTGGTCGCCTGGTTGATCTCCCGCGATCCGGCGGCGCTGGCGCTGACCGAACCCTCGGTGCGCCTGATCATCAATGACGAGATCGCGCCGCGCAGCCAGGCCTTGCGCGATGGTGATACCATCGCTTTCTGTCCCCCGTTTTCGGGAGGCTAGCCATGGCGGTTTCGGTCAGGGTTCAAACGGAGCCGTTTGATCCGGGCGCGCTGACCAATGCGCTCACCGGCCAGGATTCCCGCTGCGGCGCCATTGCCAGTTTTGTCGGCCAAGTGCGCGGCGGTGATGATCTGGTCGCGCTGGAGCTGGAGCATTATCCCGGCGTCACCGAGCAGGCGCTGGGCCGTATTGCCGACGCGGCCGTGCAACGCTGGTCGCTCGGCGCGGCGATGATCGTGCACCGGGTCGGGCGGATGGAGATCAGCGAGCCGATCGTGTTTGTCGCCGCCGCCGCACCGCACCGCCGGGCGGCGCTGGAGGCGACCGGCTTCATGATCGATATTCTCAAGACCCAGGCGCCGTTCTGGAAACGCGAATATACCGCCACCGGCTCGCACTGGGTCGAGCCGCGCGCCGGCGATGATGAAGCCGCAGCGGCCTGGCTGGCCGGTAGCAAGGAGTTGACCGCATGACCCCCATTCCCGAGCGCGTCGGCTTCGCCGTCATGACCGTCTCCGACAGCCGCGACAGCAAGACCGACAAGACCGGCCCCTGGCTGCGCGAACAGATCACCGGCGAGGGCCATGACGTGATCGATCATGCCATCGTCACCGATGATATCGGCGCCATCCAGGCGCAGCTCCAAACCTGGATCGCCAATGCGGCCATTCACGCCGTGATCGCCACGGGCGGTACCGGCCTGACCGGCCGCGATGTCACGCCGGAAGCTTTCAAGCCGATCTATGAGAAGGAGATGGAGGGTTTCGCCGCCGTCTTCCACCAGGTCAGCTTCCAATCGGTTGGCGTGTCGACGATCCAGTCGCGCGCCACCGCCGGGATTGCCGGCGGCACCTATCTGTTCGCCATTCCCGGCTCAATGGGCGGCTGCAAGGATGCGTGGAACCATATTCTCAAAGCCGAATTCGACCGCAATCATGGCCCGTGCAATCTGGTCGAAATGATCCCCCGCCTGACGGAGCGTTGATGATGAGCGCCAAACTCACCCACCAGGACGCTGATGGCCGTATCCGCATGGTCGATGTCGGCGCCAAGGCCGAAACCGAACGCCGTGCCGTCGCGACCGGCCGTATCACCATGAGCGATACCGCCTTTGCCGCGATCCGCGACGGTCAGGGGCCCAAGGGCGATGCGCTCAAGACGGCGGAGCTGGCCGGCATCATGGCGGCCAAGAAAACCTCTGACCTGATTCCGCTCTGCCATCCTTTGCCGATCACCCAGGCGAAGATCGCGATCAGCGCGAGCACGCAAGCTTCGGAATTCATCATCCGGGCCGAGGTTTCGACGCGCGGCCGCACCGGCGTCGAGATGGAAGCGTTGACGGCAGTCTCGGTGGCGGCGTTGACGATTTACGACATGGCCAAGGCGCTCGATAAATCGATGCGGATATCCGACATCGTGCTGGAGCAGAAGACGGGCGGAAAGTCCGGCGATTACCAGCGCGGAACCTGACGGCCCAGCTCCCAGCCCCAGATATCAGACCAGCGAAATCCCCGGCTGACCGGCCTCGATCCGGCCGATCACCGTCGCTGCCTCATGCCCATGCCGCGTGAACAGCGCCAAGACTTCATCGGCACGCTGCGGCGCGCAGGAGACCAGCAGCCCGCCACTGGTCTGCGGATCGCATAGCAGATCGCGCTCGGCATCGGGCCAGTTCTCCGGCGGCGTCACGAAATCCTTCACCGAAGCCCAGACCCGTACCGACGCACCGGTGCGCACACCCTCCTGAGCCAGACGCCGCGCGCCAGGGAAGACCGGCACCGCGTCGCGCGTCAGCACGGCAGCAACACCGCTGCCCTCACACATTTCACGCAAATGCCCGAGCAGGCCGAAGCCGGTGACATCGGTAACGGCATGGACGCCATCAATGGCGGCCAGATCAGTACCGGGCCGGTTGAGCAATGTGGTCGAGGCGATCATTTCCGCCTGGTCCTCGGGCGAGATGATCCCGCGCTTCATCGCGGCGCTGTAAATTCCGATCCCCAGCGACTTGCCGAGGATCAACACATCGCCGGGCTTGGCACCGGAATTGGTCAACATCCGGTCGGGATGGACGATCCCCAGCGCCACCAGGCCATAGAAGGGCTCGGCGGCATCGATGGAATGGCCACCGGCAATCGGTGCGCCGGCCGCCTCAGCGACCGAGCGACCGCCATTGAGGATGGTGCGGATGGTCTCCAGCGGCAATTTGCCAATCGGCATGCCGACAATGGCGAGGCAGAAGATCGGACGCGCACCCATGGCATAGATATCGGACAGCGCATTGGTCGCGGCGATGCGCCCGAAATCATAGGGGTCGTCGACAATCGGGGTGAAGAAATCCGTCGTCGCGACAATCGCCAGATCATCGCCCAAGCGGTACACCGCCGCATCATCGCGCGTCGCCGCGTCGACGATCAATTCGGCCGGCATCGCCAGGCCCGGTGTGCGCTCGATGATCTGGTTCAACACCGACGGGTCGAGCTTGCAGCCGCACCCGCCACCGTGCGCCAGACTTGTCAGCAGGGGCGGCATTGTGGGATCGGTCATGGGAAATCCTGGCAAGGCGGCATGACGCGTCGCCATGCCCGGGGTTCGTTGCGACGGAGTATAATGCGCCGATGGCCGATTACGCGATGCTCGATGACACGCAGGCTGACAGTCTGGCCGGCTTCGATCTGGTCATCGATGTTCGCTCGCCCTCTGAATTTGCCGAGGATCGCCTGCCCGGCGCAATCAATCTGCCGGTGCTCAGCGATGATGAGCGCGCCCGTGTCGGCACGGTCTACAAGCAGGTCTCGACCTTTGACGCACGCCGCGAAGGTGCGGCCCTGGTGACCCGTAATATCGGCCATCATCTCGAAACGGCCCTGGCTGGCCTGCCAAAAAAGTCGCGCCTGCTTTTGTATTGCTGGCGTGGCGGCATGCGTTCGCGCTCGATGGCGCTGGTGCTGTCAGCGGTGGGCTGGAAGATCACTCTGCTGCGCGGCGGCTATCGCACCTGGCGGCGTGAAGTCGTGGCCCAGCTGGAGCATTCGGACGAGCCGCTGCCCTTCATCCTGATCGACGGCCAGACCGGCACCGCCAAAACCGCCATCCTGCTCGAACTCGCCGCCCGCGGCGCCCAAATTATCGATCTGGAAGGCCTGGCCTCACATCGCGGCTCGGCCTTCGGTGATTTCGCCGCCATTCCGCAGCCAAGCCAGAAACGCTTCGAGACCCTGCTCTGGGAGCAATTGCGCAGCATGGACCTGAGCCGTCCGATCTATCTTGAAGCGGAATCCAACATGGTCGGGCGTCGCCAATTACCGGCGCGGATCTGGACCGCGATGAAAGCCGCCCCGCGCATCACGATTTCAGCCCCGGTGCCAGCGCGTGCCGCCTATCTGGTCGAGGCCTATCCCGACCTGGCCGGCGATGCCGCCAAGCTCAATGCCTCACTCGACCAGCTCGCCAGCCGCCACGCCAAAACCCTGATCGCCCAGTGGCGCGAATTGCATGCCGCCGGCGATTATCGCGAACTCGCCGCCGAACTGATCACCGCCCATTATGACGCCGCCTATAACCGGGCCCGCGAACACCACGGCGCCGATCCGGTGGCGACCCTGCGCAGCGAAACGCTCGACCCTGAAGCGATTGGCCAGCTGGCCGATGCGGTCCTCGCCGCCGGGGTGAGGCCCTGAGCCGAAGGTTTAGTCCTCAGCACTCTCCTTGAGCGCAGCCACCAGCATCCAGCGATACAGCCGGTCCTGCAGCGAGGCTGGCCGGTCCAGCCCCATTCGCTCCAGCGCCGCATGATCAATGCCGTGCTGCCCGGCTTGCCGCATACCCTTCAGGGCCAGCCGCAGGATCGAGCCGAGTGAGGCCGAGGCGTTCTTCATCCGCTCCAGCGCTGGCAGTAGGCGCTGCTCGACCTCGGTGAAATCGGTGCCGAAGGGGAAGGCCGGCAAATGCCCGGCGGCACGCGCCGAGGCCAGAGTGGCACGGACCCGCTCCGGCGTGTTGTTGCGACAAGCGGCGGGGATTTCATGATCGGCGGCGATCTTGCCGGCCTGCTTTGCAGTTGCCAGCAATTCGGCCTGGAAGCGGCTATCGGCGATATTGATCAGATTGGCGATGACATCGGAATCGGATTTTCCGCGCAGATCTGTAATGCCGTACTCGGTGATGACGATATCGCGGCGATGGCGCGGGATGGTGGTGTGGGGATAGGACCAGACGATATTCGACACCGTCTTGCCGCGTGAGGTGCGCACCGCATTGAGGGTGATGATGAAGCGCGCGCCCTCCAGGGCGAAGGCCTGTTCGGCAAAGTCGAACTGACCGCCGACGCCGCTGACCACTTGGCCGTCACCGGTCGCATCGGACACCACCGCGCCGAGCAGGGTCACCATCATGGCACTATTGATGAAGCGTGCATCGGTTCGTGCCCGCCGCCGCTCGAGGACGCCGCCATAGAGCGAATTGGTGAAGCTGACGGGACGCATCTCGAAGCGTTTGCGCCGGGCTTCCGGCATGGTGCGCAGGGCAGTGTAGAAATCGCGGCACTCCAGGAAGAAGGCCGCATGCAACACGGCGCCATCAACCTCGCGCTTGAGCACATCGGCCTTTTCGAGCTGCAGGAAACCATCGGTCAGCATTTCGCTGTTGCCATAAAGGCCGGTCTCGAACGGCTTGTCCTCGCAGGCCAGCGCCTCGCAATCGCCGGCATGCAGCGCTGCGGAGAGCGGTGCGAAGACGGCATTCTGGGTCTGCCGCAGGATCAGTCCCTGGGCGACGGCATCGCCGACCGCGCCAATCCCGATCTGCAAGGTGCCGCCATCGGGCACCAGCCGCGCCGCCTGCAGCCCGATCGCCTGTTCGGCCAGACTGACGGGGCGTTTCGGAGCCGAAAACAGCTCGAAATCCGTCGCTTCGCTGTCGAGCATGTGCGCGAACTCGCCGGCATCCACCTGCGCCGACGCGCCGCCCATGAAGGGCAATTGCGAATTGACCTGGCCGACAAACATGAAATCCGCGCGCCCCTCGGCGCGCGCCTGCAACAGGTCCGGCGTGATATCCGGATTGCAGCTCAAACTGTAGAGCGGCCCCGCATCGCCATCCTGTTTGGCGACAAGCTGGCCGACGACATTGACACCTCGGTCAAGAATATAGCGCTGGGCATCGGTATAATTGGCGCAGATATAGTTCTGCTGCGCCCGCGCCACACCGCGCCAGCGCCCGGCGAGGAAGAAGAATTCATCAACCCGGATATTGTCCGGCAAGGACCCGTCGCGTAGCGCCGCCGCATAGCTCAGCGGTGGATAGGCGCCGAACAGGCGCTGCATCGCCGGCTCGAGCAGGCGCCGCTCCAACCCGCTGCCCAGCGGCGGTGTTTCCAGCGTCAGCGCCGTAAAAATCGTCAGCTCCAACCCGCGATCCGCCATCGCCCGCGCCACCAGCGCGTTGACGATATGGTTGGGCTTGCCGAGCCCAAGCGGCATCGCCATCACGATCCGCCGGCCCACGGCATCGATGATCGCATCGGCGATGGAATCCGCTTCATCATGCTGCTGCGGGGTGGTTGGCATGGCATGTCCTCGAACAACGGCGCGCACTGTCGACCCTAGCGCGGACCTCAGCATCACGCCATGCGCTAGCGGTGTCAGGCGCGGGCGACACGAGTTTTGATTGTCGAGGAAAATGGCGGAGAGAGAGGGATTCGAACCCTCGGAACCTCGCGGTTCAACGGTTTTCGAGACCGCCCCGATCGACCACTCTGGCACCTCTCCGCAGGGATGCGTTGTTTGTACGAGCGCCGCAGGAAAATCAAGTGGGGGCGGCGCAAGAATGCCAGCTCCCCTGCCAACGCCGCCATACGGGCCAGCGCAAGTCTTGAGGGCGAGCCTGGCGGCGAGTTGGCGAAACATTAACAATTCGTAACTGTTCACCAACCCGTCCTCGTCACATTCTGAACAACGTTTGATTGAAAGGAAATTCCATGACCCGGTTTCTTGCCGCACTGATCGCAGGCTCTGCGGTTCTGACGCTCAGCGCTTGCGCTTCACCACACGCACCGACACTCGCTGAACGCGCCGCCGCCCTGCCCGACAATGGCGCAGTCTCCGATGGCGATACTTTCACCTGCCGCCGCATCCAAATCACCGGGACGCGCCGCTTCGAGCGCATCTGCACGCTGGATTCGGAATGGGCAGAGCAGGCGGGCCGGACCAATGAGGCCGTCGAGGCAATTGGCGCCGCCGACCGAAGCCAGGTTCGACCGGATGTATTTCCGGGAATGTACCCCTAGGCTCACCGACCGCTCGCGTTGACTCTGGCGTTGGCATGCGTATAACGCCCGCTCCTGCCTGTACGGTTCGCCGCACGGGCCGGTGATTGTTGAAACAACGCTCCGGGGATACGGAGTGAAGAAAAAGAGCCACGCCAATGCCGGGCAAACCGGTGAGGGACGTTGCTGAGCAAAGGAAACCGAGATCATGTTTGCAGTGATCAAGACCGGCGGCAAGCAATACCGCGTCGCAGCCGGCGACGAAATTCGTATCGAAAAGCTCGAAGGCCAGCCCGGCGACACAATGTCGCTCGGTCCTGTGCTGATGCTGGGCAGTGATGAAGGCATCACTGTCGGCTCGCCCGTGATCGATGGTGCCCAGGTGATCGGTGAATTGCTGGACACCAACCGCGCCCGCAAGATCATCGTCTTCAAGAAGCGCCGCCGCAAGAATTACCGCCGCACCCAAGGCCACCGCCAGTGGGGCACGATTGTGCGCATCGCCGAGATCGTGATGCCAGGCACCAAGGCCAAGACGGCTCTGAAGACGACGACCGCAGCTCCGGCCGAAGTCGAGGCGCCAAAAGCTGCACCAAAGGCGAAGGCGGCTCCCAAGGCTGCTGCGCCGAAGGCCGCTGCTCCTGCAAAGGCTGCCGCGCCGAAAAAGGCCGCTGCCAAGAAGGCTGCGCCTGCTGCCAAAGACGATCTGACCCAGCTGACGGGCGTTGGCCCGGCTCTGGCCAAGACATTGAATGAAGCCGGTGTGACCTCCTTCGCGCAAGTCGCGGCTTGGACGGCGGCCGACATGGAAGCCCTTGGAGTTGCTGCCAAGGCAGAGAAGAATGGCTGGATTGAAGCGGCCAAAGCGCTCGCTTCCGGAACGGAGGGCTAACAATGGCTCATAAAAAAGCAGGCGGTTCATCCCGTAACGGTCGCGACTCCGCTGGTCGCCGTCTTGGCGTCAAGAAGTTCGGTGGCCAAGTGGTCATTCCGGGCAACATTATTATGCGTCAGCGCGGCACCAAAGTGAATCCGGGCGCCAATGTCGGCATGGGCAAGGATCATACCCTGTTCGCGCTTACTGAAGGCCGTGTGGTTTTCGCCAAAAAAGCCAACAACAAGGCCTATGTATCGGTTCAACCGATCGCAGACGCCGCAGAATAAACGGTTCGCACATATCGGGCCGTCGCTGATACAGCGGGGCTCGACAGCGCAATTGCGCATCAGGGGAGACGGGCCACCGTCTCCCCTTTTGTTTGCCTCCCCGCCGCCCAATGGAGATCAAGATGGGTCCGCGGATCGAAACGAGAAGATTGCTGCTGCGCCCGCCCGAAATGGCGGATGCGCCTGATATCGCCCGCTATGCCGGCGATTACGACATCGCGAAAATGACGATGATGATCCCGCACCCCTATCCGGTGCCGGCGGCGGAAATGTGGATCCTGATGCGCCTTGCCGGTTGGGACAAAACCGCCAACCGCCACCTGATCGTCCAGACACGCGGTGCCGATGGCGGTGAGATGTGCGGCATGGCCGGGATTTTCCGGCGCACGGCGGACGGCGATTGGGAAATCGGCTATTGGATCGCCAAGCCTTTCTGGGGCCGCGGCCTCGCGACCGAAGCCGGTCAGGCGTTGGTCGATTATGCCCGCGATGAGCTAGCCGCCCCGACCGTCACCGCCGGCCATTACGACGACAACCCGGCCTCAGGCCGCGTGCTGGAAAAGCTCGGCTTTCGCTATACGGGCGAAGCGAGCGAGCATTTCAGCCTCGGACGGCTGACGCGCGCCAATTGCCTGGAAATGAGGATGGATCTGGCGGCGGCGTAGTGCCGCCGCCAGGGTTCACGAGCGATGGGCGAGATATTCCTCAAACGTAATGATCCCGTCACGATTGAAGTCCCAGACGAGGTACTCACCTTGTTGCGCCTGAATGACCATGTCCTCAAACGCTTCGGAGTCCGGTTCGGGCGGTGTTGAAAGCTGGGGCAATGCCTGCTCGGCATCGCAAGTAGTTGGGGACCATGCGGAAGGTTGAGCCGGGCCAAGCACGGTTGTCAGAGCCTCGCGGGAGGGCTGTTGCACGGGCAGTCCATCATCGGGTTCGGAGATCATCCCGTCGCCATTGCGGTCCCTTGCGTCGAACTGCATGCGAATTTCGGCCAGTTTCAAGGCGCTGAACTCCTGGGGCGAAACCACACCATCGCCATCTTGATCCCAGTGCTGGAAGCGTCGGGCCTGAAATTCGGCGAAATATCCATTCACGCCGCTCCAGCACGATGTGCTGACGGTTTCAGGCTGTCGCAGGAATCGCGTTGGGTCGAGGTCATGGGCGATCAGAATGCCCATCACCATTCCGGTCCGTCCGGCAGAGAATTGCCGGCCATCGTGCGACCGTCGCAAAATATCGCGCGCCGAACCCTCCGCTTGGCGAAATTCGTCGAGCGTCAGTCTTCGGTCAAAATCCCCGTCCAGCGCGGCGAATTCATCCATCCCGTACAGCCGCTCCTGCGGCGGTGCATCGGCGGCATGCGTGATCTGGATCAGGGCAAAGGCACCGAGTGCGGCGCCGGCAAAGGCAGATATAATCATGATCGGACTCCCTGGCAGACGCGCCATTGGGCCGAAATTGGCATAGGCGCGCATCGCATCGCGAATGACCGCACTGGCAGACCGCCCCATTTTCCCGCATGCATCGAGAAAGGCCGATTTCTCCTCGGGGGAGAGCCGGATCTCGAGCGCTTCCGTCTTCTTCGACGGGCGGCGTTTGGGTTTGTCAGCTTTGGTCATCGGCAGGCCTGATCGTCTTCACAAATCAGGATTGTGCCAGAAAAGATGTGCCCGGGCAGAGCGTTTTCGTGTCCGGGCACTGAAATTTCATACCTCTGGAAGGTTCAAGGCGTCCACTTGAAATCGAACGCCTGTTGCTCACCGGTCCGTGCCGCCCCCGGCGGGAAACACCATTCTGCCATTGATGCCGCAGCAGAGGTCGCGAAGATTTCATAACCCTCGGGTGCCCGGGCGCGCACATTGCGGACCCGCCCGGAATCGGTGACGTCGAAGGTGAGGAACACGCGAATTCCATCCTCCGGAACCTGACCCGCAACGCCTTCAGGGCTCGTCGGCCAGCTTGGCGCCGTCGTGATGGCGTGATCGCCGGGACATTGCGCCGGTGCGACAAAGCCCTCCCGGATTTCATAGCCTCCCTGAAATTCCGGCCCAAGCCGCTCGGTTACTTGCGGCTCCGTCCCGACGAGCATCAAAACGGGCAGCATGGCTCCAATAGTTACAAGCATTTTCAATCTCCCTGTTCTTTCCTGTACACGCCGGATTTCGACGTGCATCGCTTTGCGAATGACGGCACTGGCCGAGCGGCCCAGTTCGCGGCAGGCGTCCAGAAAGGCAGCCTTCTCCTCGGGTGAGACCCGAAGTTCCAGCATCTCCGTTTTCTTGGACGGACGCTTGGGCGCTTGGCCAGGTTTCATCATTCGTCAGTCAGCTTCATCAGGGACAGGGACATGATCCAGAGAATTGAGGTTCATACAGGCAGGGTTTCGTGTCCATACCGCAATTCAAGCGGGTGGCGGTGGTCGGGCGCAAGTTTTTCCGTGTCCGGACAGCGCCAAATCAGCAGCTCAGACGGCCCTCAAAGCAAAAAACACTGAATTTCCTCGCCAGTGCCTATATAGACGGTCAATTCAATCACACTGCGAAGCGATACCGGCCCGATGAAATTTCTCGACCAGGCTAAAGTTTATGTCCGTTCCGGCAATGGCGGGGCGGGGTGTATGTCATTCCGTCGCGAGGCCTTCGTCGAATTTGGCGGACCCGATGGCGGCGATGGCGGCAAGGGCGGCGATGTCTGGGCCGAGGCTGTTGAGGGTCTCAACACCCTGATCGACTATCGTTACAAGCAGCATTTCAAAGGCGATACCGGCGGTCACGGCCATGGCCGTGACCGCTCCGGCAAGGGCGGCGAAGAGGTCGTGCTCTATGTCCCCGTCGGGACGCAAATCCTCGACGAGGACAAGGAAGAAGTGCTCGCCGACATGGTCGAGCTGGGCCAGCGCGTGTTGCTGGCACGCGGCGGCGATGGCGGCCAGGGCAATGCCCGTTTCAAATCGGCGACCAATCGCGCCCCGCGCAAATCGACGCCAGGCTGGCCGGGCGAAGAGCGCTGGGTCTGGCTGCGCCTGAAACTGATCGCCGATGTCGGCCTGGTTGGCCTGCCCAATGCCGGCAAGTCGACCTTTCTCAGCGTCGTTTCCAAGGCCAATCCGAAGATCGCCGCCTATCCCTTCACGACGCTCTATCCCAATCTCGGCGTCGTCGATCTGGGTCCGGGCTCGCGCTTCATCGTCGCCGATATTCCCGGCCTGATCGAAGGTGCGCATGAGGGTGCCGGCATTGGTGATCGCTTCCTGGGTCATATTGAGCGCTGCGCCTCGATCATTCATCTGATCGATGGCACCCAAGAGGATCCGGTTGAGGCCTATCATACAGTGCGCAACGAGCTGGCGGCCTATGGCGGTGGTATCACCAAAAAGCGCGAAATCCTCGCGTTGAACAAGACCGACGCCATTTCCGACGAAGACGTCGAGGAAAAAGCGAAATTGCTTGAAGCTGCGACGGGCAAGAAAGTCATGCGCCTGTCGGGTGTTTCCGGTGACGGGGTGAAGCGGTTGTGCTCTGAAGCCTGGCGCATCGTGCAACAGGTGCGCGCCGGCGTCGCTGAACCCGACGAGGAAGGCTGGACGCCGTGACACGCCCCGGCTTCGACGCGGCCGGCTGCATTGTGGTCAAGGTCGGATCGAGCCTGTTGCAGTCGGGCCCGTCCGTGATCGACGCGATCGCAGATGATATCGCGTCGCTGACCGGGCAGAAAAAACGTGTTGTGCTGATTTCCTCCGGGGCCGTTGCGCTGGGTCGGCCACGATTGGGCCTCGGCGCAGGGTCGCTAACGCTGGAACAGAAACAGGCCGCCGCTGCGGCGGGCCAACCGGTTCTGGTTGGCGAATGGGAACGCGCCTTCGCCCGCCATGGCCGCGCCACCGCGCAGGCCTTGCTGACGCTCGACGTCACCGAATCGCGCCGCCACTGGCTCAATGCCCGCGCCACCCTGCACACCCTGCTCGATCTCGGTGCGATCCCGGTGGTCAATGAGAATGACACTATCGCCACCGACGAGATTCGCTATGGCGATAATGACCGGCTTGCGGCGCGCGTTGCCCAACTGGTCGGGGCCGAGCTTCTGGTCCTGCTGTCGGATATTGAGGGCCTGTTCGACCGCGATCCGCGCACGCATTCCGATGCAAGACTTGTCCCGGACATCAAACGGATCGATACCGCAATTCACGCCATGGCGGGCGACACCAATGCGCTGACCGGGGTCGGTACGGGCGGCATGCGCTCGAAAGTCCTCGCGGCCGAAATCGCCACGGCCTCGGGCTGCGCCACGGTGATCGGGCCCGGTGCGGCACCGCAGCCCATCCTGCGCTTGCGGCAAGCGGGTTGCGGCAGCTGGTTCCACCCGACCGGATCGGCCGTCAGCGCCCGTGCCGCCTGGATTGCTGGCGCCAACAGCCCGAATGGCGAGATCCGCATTGATGCCGGCGCCGCCACTGCCTTACGAGCCGGCAAGTCGCTCCTGCCAGTCGGGGCCATCGCTGTCGACGGGCATTTCGAGCGCGGCGACGCGGTGCGGATTACCGGGCCGGATGGCGCCGTGATAGCGCGCGGCGTCAGCGGTTATGCTTCCAGCGATGCGCGTCGGATATGCGGCCGCAGGACCAGCGAGATTGAAGCTCTGCTTGGATACCGGCGTGCTGCGGCCCTGATCCATGCCGACGATATCGTGCTCAACAATGCAGGCGCCATCGGAGGGCTCGATGTCTGAACGCCGCTCCAGTCCGACGACGCGTGGCCGGCTGATCAGCGTGCCGAAACCGTCTCCCGCGCTTCGCGGCGAGGCGTTGGCGCGCGGCATGACGGTCGGCCTGTTCGGCGGCACGTTCGATCCACCGCATCAGGGTCATCTCCACGTCGCTGAAGCTGCAAAACGACGTCTCGGTCTCGACCGGGTCTGGTGGCTGGTCTCGCCGCAGAACCCGTTGAAACCCCGCCGCGCCGGCGAACTGGACAACCGGATGGCCGCCGTCGCGGCACTGGCTGACCGGCCCGGCATGGTGGTCAGCGATATCGAGGCGCGACTGGGCAGCAATCGCACCATCGACCTCGTCCGCGCTCTGCAACAACGCTATCCCGGCGTGCGCTTTGTCTGGCTGATGGGAGCTGACAATCTCAAGAGCTTCCACCGCTGGGGCCAGTGGCGCCAGATTTTCGCCTCGCTCCCGATTGCCGTCATCTCCCGCCCGCACGACGCCGTCCGGGCCCGTCTCGCCCCGGCTGTGCGACTACATGCGAACTCACGTGTTCGTGAACAGGGCCTTGCTGCGCTGCCTCTAAAAAAGGCACCCGCGTGGACCTATCTGATAGAACCGTTAGACTGGCATTCTTCGACCGCGCTGCGCGCGCGGCCCTGAACTTTCCGATCCACAGCAGGCAGGCCTCTTCATGACCGACCTCTCCCTCGGCCAACCCCCCTTTCATGCCGCGCTCGAATTCTTCGACGACCAGCAGCCGCCGGCCGGCGATTTCCTGCGCGATGTGTTGACCGGGCTGACGGCGGAACCGAAATCCATCCCGCCGGTTTACTTCTATGACGCCGCAGGTTCGGCCCTGTTCGACCAGATCACCGATCTGCCCGAATATTATGTGACACGGACCGAACTGACCCTGCTCGACCGGATCGGTCCGGAGCTCGCCCGGCGTGCCGGCCCGGGCGCAGTGGTGATTGAGCCGGGTTCCGGCTCGAGCGTAAAAATCCGAAAACTGCTCGATGCCCTCGACCAGCCGGCCGGCTATGTCGGGCTTGATATCTCTGGCGACCATCTCATTGCCGCCTGCGATGAGCTGGCGCGCGATTATCCAGACCTGCGGATTGGCGCCATCTACGCCGATTTCACGACCGGCCTGTCGCTTGACCATCTGCCTCTGCCGGATGGCCGCCGGATCCTGTTCTTTCCGGGATCAACTATTGGAAATTTCGAACCTGACGCCGCGCGTGATGTGCTGGCTGGTTTCCGCAAGGGTATGCGCAAAGGCGATGCGGTGTTGATTGGCGCCGACCGGGTCAAATCACCTGAGACGCTCGAAGCTGCTTATGACGATGCCCAAGGCGTCACCGCGGCCTTCAACCTGAACCTGGTTGCCCGCATCAATGCGGAGCTTGGCGGCACGCTCGATCCGGCACTGCTCCAGCATGTTTCGGTCTGGAATCCCGAGAAATCCCGTATCGAAATGCATCTCGAAGCGTTGGAAGCTCAGCGGTTTCAAGTCTCTGGGCAAGAGTTTTCCCTCGCCAAGGGCGAGCGACTTCACACCGAGAACTCGCACAAATTCACGCCGGAGAGCTTCCAGGCTCTGGCCCGCTCGGCCGGCTTCGATCTGCTCCAGAGCTGGTCTGACCCAGCTGAACTCTTCTCGCTGCATTGGCTCGAACCAAACGCGAAAGCGTGATATAGGCACGAGATTGTATTGGTTGTCAGAAAGGACACCCGCCCTGTCTACGGAAACATCGCGCCGGACCAAGGAAGAAACGGCTGCAGCCGTCCGGGTCATCGGAGAAGACGGTCCCCTCGAGGAAATGGAAGCATTAGTCCTCGAAACTCTCGATGACGACAAGGCCGAAGACGTTGTAGCGATCGATCTTCGCGGCAAGTCTTCAGTCACCGACATCATGGTCATCGCGTCAGGCCGGTCATCGCGCCATGTCAGCGCGATCGCCGATCACCTGATCGATACCCTCAAGGAAACCGGTCGCGTCAAGCCGCGCGTCGAGGGTTTGCAGACCTGTGACTGGGTGCTGATTGATGCGGGCGATATCGTCATCCATCTGTTCCGCCCGGAAGTGCGCAGCTTCTACAATCTGGAGAAGATGTGGTCGGTCGATCCGGAAACGCCGGCATCTTCGGCAGACGCGGCCGTCTGAGTGAAGCTTCGCATGGCAGCGATCGGGCGTATCCGTTCCGGACCGGAACGCGAGCTCGTCGATGATTACATCAATCGCTGTTCGGTCACGGGACGCAGCATCGGTCTGGGACCGATGTTGGAAACCCAGATCGACAACCGCAATCTCAAAACACAAGCCGATGAAAGCCGGGCCTTGGCCGAATGCCTTGGCCCGGATGTCAAATTCGTGCTGCTGGACGAGCGCGGCAAGGCCTTCAAATCGCCTGATCTGGCCCGCAAGCTGGGCGAATGGCGCGATGGCGGCTGCCGCGAGGCGGTGTTCTGCATTGGCGGCGCGGATGGTCATGACCGGGATGTGTTGCCGGCGCCCGACCTGATGCTCGCCTTCGGGCCGGCGGTCTGGCCGCACAAGCTGGTGCGCGTCATGCTCGCCGAACAGATCTACCGCGCCGTGTCGATCCTGGCCGGCACGCCCTATCATCGTGAATAAGCGTTAACCGGGAAGCAGCTAGCGTCAGCGGATGTATTTTCTCCTCCTCTCCCTCCTGCTGTCGCAGGCCCAGCCCGCAGGCCCCGTGCCTGCCGATGCGGCAACCGCGGAACAGCTGGAACTGGAAGAGCGCCAGGCGGCGGCCCGCGCCGAGGCCGCGCGCGAACAGGCTGATGAAGTCGCCTCGGAAATCGCGCTGATGCAAAGGCAATTGGTCGAGCTGGGTCAACGTGTTGGCAATAGCGAACAGGCCGCCTTGGCTGCCACCAACGCATTGACGCAACTGGGTACCGAGGAGACGGATATTCTGTCCCGCTTGGCCGCCGAGCGCGAATCCCTGACCGATATCCTCTCCGCCATCCAGCGGATCGAAACCCAGACCCCGCCAGCCATCCTGGCCGCCCCCGACGATGCCGCCCAAGCGGCCCGCGCCGCCTCCTTGATGGCCCAGGTCGCGCCAGCCTTGCGGGAGCGGGCCGAGGCCCTGTCGCAGCAGCTTGCCCGTCTCAGATCAGTCCGCGCCGATATCGAGAGCCAGGGCGTTGTTCTGGCCAGTGCCGAAGATGCCCTGTCGGCGCAGCGGCTGGAATTGCAGGTTCTGATTGCCGAGCGGCGCAGCCTGGAGGCACGGCGGCGCGACGAGGCGGTCGCCTTCCTTGAGGCGTCGAGTTCGGCCGGCGAGCGGGCTCGTTCGATTCGCTCGCTTCTGACCGAATTGACCCATATGGCCGAGGTTATGCCGAATCTCAGTCCGCGCCGGATCGAATTACCGGACACGATTCCGGCACCGCATATGCGTCCGTCGCGCGATCTGGTCGCGGCGCGTGCCCCCGACGAACCCTTGCAGACCCTGCGTTTTGCCGATGCGCGGGGTCGCTTGCGGCCGCCCGCGACCGGCGAAGTGGTGCGCCGCTTTGCCGATGTGGCTGAAGATGGCACAGCGTCTGAAGGAATTTTCATTCGAACTCGCGGCGAGGCGCAGGTAGTGTCGCCCTTCGACGCCCGCGTTGAGTTCGCAGGACCGTTCAGTACTTATGGCGGACTGTTGATCCTTAATGTCGGAGAAGGCTACTATATCGTGTTGTCCGGGATGGCTGTAACCTATGCCAGTGCCGGACAGAGCGTTCTGGCAGGCGAACCGGTTGGTGCAATGCCCGATGCCGGGCAAACGGCCCCAGAATTGTATCTGGAGCTACGTAGAGACGGTAATGCAATGGATCCCGGGCCTTGGCTCAGATCCGGCGCACGGTCCGGATAGGACTTTCGCGCACAAAGGACGCGAGTTGGTATGCGCATCAATGTCTTCGCTTCAATCCTGGCGTTCGCGCTCGGGGCTGTGGTCATCAGTGTGGCCGCTGAGGGCCGGCAGGAGGACCATTCGGAGACATTCCGCCAGCTTGAGCTGTTCGGCGATGTGCTGAGCCGTATTGAGTCCGACTACGTCACCGAGACCGATCAGACGGCGCTGATCGAAGCCGCGATTGACGGCATGCTGGCATCGCTCGACCCTCACTCCGCCTATCACAATCCCGATGCCTATGAAGACCTGCGCGTCACAACGCGCGGCGAGTATGGCGGGCTGGGCATGGAAGTGACCAAGCGCGACGAATACATCACCATTGTTTCACCGATCAGCGACACACCGGCCGAACGCGCCGGCCTGCGGACCAATGACCGCATTATCGCCGTCGACGGCGACAGCATTATCGGCATCACCGTCGACAGTGCGGTCGAAATGATGCGCGGCGCTGTTGGCGAGCCGGTGACTATCACCATTGCGCGCGGCACCGAAGATCCGTTTGACGTCACGCTGGTGCGCGACACCATCCCGCTGCGCACCGTCGCCACCCGCATTGATGACGGCATTCCCTATCTGCGCATTGCCGGCTTTAATGAGCGCACCACGGAAATGCTGCTCGAAGGCATTTCCGATCTGGAAGAGGAAAATGGCGGACCTCTGCCCGGCCTGATCCTCGATATCCGCTATAATCCGGGCGGTCTGCTCGACCAGGCGATCGGGGTGACGGATGTCTTCCTCGATGGCGGCGAGGTCGTTTCGACCCGCAATCGCGATCCGCGCGACACCCAGCGCTATAATGCGCGTCCGGGTGACCGGCTCAACGGCGCTCCGATCGTGGTTCTGATCAATGAGGGCTCGGCCAGTGCTGCCGAAATCGTTGCCGGTGCGCTGCAAGATCGCGAACGCGCCGAACTGGTCGGCATGACCAGTTTCGGCAAGGGTTCGGTGCAGACCATCATCCCGCTTCGCGGCGGTCGTGACGGCGCACTGCGCCTGACGACCGGGCGTTATTACACCCCGGCGGGCCGGTCGATCCAGGGAACGGGCATTGTGCCCGATCTCCAGATCAGCTCCTTCCCGATCTCCGAAGACGAGGCTGAAAACGCTCACCCAACGCTGGAAGCCGATCTGCCCGGCGCGCTGGAGAACGAATCCGGCGCGGAACGCGCGGACGCTGATATCGCCGAGATCGAGCAACCGCCAGCAGATTGGCCGGAGACCGAGGACTACCAGCTCTCCCGGGCGCGCGAAATTCTGCGCCAGGCAATGGAGAGCCAGCAAGCGGCGCTGCACTAGGCAGACCGCCTCGAGCCTTAGCCCCGCCGGCCCCAATCGAGCCGGCGGGGCTGGCTTCGCAACGGTGACGTTAACCGTTTCTTTTCCGGGACAGGGCAATTTCGACGGTGAATTGGTGCGCCTGATCGGGCGCATTGCCGGTAATCTCGCTTGTCGAAGATCGCACCCATGTCCAGCGCCGTCCTACGTCATGTCGAACCCCTGCTGTCGATCAAGGCCCCGCTCTTTGCCGGCCTGGGCGCTACGGCACTGTTCGCAGTCGTGATTCTGGGCGTTGCCGTGTTTGGCAAAGCCGATCTGCAACCGCCTCAAGCGCGTGGCGGCGTGTCGCCCGCCCCGATCGAAACGGTCCATACCGCCGCCGAATTGCGGATCGCGCCGACCGACCAACCGCCTGGAATCCAGTTTGTTGAGCCGGCGGGCAGCGACGAGGTCCGCCTCGCCGGCGTCGAGGACCGGTTCGAAGCGCCGCCCGTTCACAATGCCGGTTCCGATCCGGCCGAGGCAGAAGCGCGCCATGCCGCCCGCTCAACCAATGCAAACGCGCTCGCGCCGGCGCCGTTGCCCGGCCTCAGCGAGAACGGACCCGATGGGCCGCTCCCCATAATCGCCGCCAATGGCCTGCGCCCTTCGCGGGCCTATGCACGGCCTTTCCACGGGGATCCGGGTGCACCGACCGTCGCGGTCGTAATCGGCGGGATGGGGCTCAACCGGGCAGTGACCCAGAGCGCAATTGACGATCTGCCGCCAGCGATCGCGCTCAGCTTTGCGCCCTATACCCGCGATCTGCAGACCTGGGTCGATCTGGCCCGCGCGGCCGGTCATGAAGTCCTGATCGAAGCACCGATGGAACCCTTCGACTACCCCAATAATGATCCAGGCCCGCAAACCTTGCTGGCTGACGGTTCACCGGCTGACAATCTGGCACGGTTGGAATGGGTTCTGAGCCGCACCACCGGCTATTTCGCGGTTTCCAACTATCTCGGCGCACGCTTCTCGACCTCGGAAACGGCGATGACGCAGCTGCTGCAAAGCCTGGAGGATCGCGGTCTTGCCTTCCTGCATGATGGTGCCGGACGCCGTACGGTAATCGAGACTGCAGCCCAGGCGACCGACGTTCAATATGCCATCGCCGATCGCGTCCTCGACGAGGATCCAAGCCCGACGGCGATTGACGACCATCTCCTGACGCTTGAGGCGCTGGCGCTGCAAAACGGCGCCGCGCTCGGTGCCGGCTTCTCCTATCCGACCACGGTCAACCATGTCCGCGACTGGGCTAACAGCTTGGACTCGCGCGGCTATCAGCTGGCGCCGCCCTCGGCCGTGATGGCGCGGCGGCGCTTGCAGGCCAGACTTGCGGCCGAGGCCCGCGCGCTGGAGCCCGAGCCTGAGCAAGTGATCGATAATCGCTGGTCGCGTCCGCCGGCAGAGGCTTCGAGTGGCGGCGATCATGCGCCGGCACCGCCCGCTTCGGGTCACTAATGTCGCAGCCAAGCGATCCCTGGCCCCATCATCGCGCCAATGTCGGCATCGCCCTGTTCAACGCCCAGGGCCAGGTCTGGCTAGGCCGCCGCGATGGCACGCCGCCGCCCTGGAACTGGCAATTGCCGCAAGGGGGGATGGATGAGGGCGAAACCGCCGAGCTCGCAGCCCTGCGCGAGCTGGAAGAAGAAACCGGCATCAGTCCCGATCTTGTCGAGCCGCTCGGTGATATTCCCGGCTGGCTCGCCTATGATTATCCGCCAGCGGTCCGCGAAGATCCGCGCTTCCACAAAAAGCGTCATCTCGGTCAGAAGCAGCGTTGGTTTGCCCTTCGCTTCAATGGCTGTGATGCCGACATCGATCTGAAGCGCCATGTCGAAGTGGAGTTCGATGCCTGGCGCTGGGGCGAGCTGGCGGAAATCCCGGATCTGATCATTCCGTGGAAGCGGGATGTCTATCTGCAGGTCGTCGAGGCATTTCGCGCGTTCGGACGCTAGCGTCCCGGAGCCTCCATTTGCCGCGCAGACAGGCTTGAGCGTTCGATCACTTCGCCAGCCAGAACTACCAGCTCGATCTGATCATACGCGGTCACATCAACCAGTGGATTGGCCCGCAGGATCAGAATATCGGCACGCTTGCCCGGTTCGATCGAGCCGATCTCGCCAGCCAGCCCGAAGGCGGCGGCATTATCGATCGTCATGCTCCGGAACAGGGTCGGGAGGGAAATGCCCGCATCCACCCAGTTCTGCATCTCCCAATAGCCCGCCAGACCCGGAGGTGAGGCCCAGCCGAAACCGCCGACCGCCGTGTCACTCCCGAACAGGAAACGGGCGTGTTCGACATACATTTCCCAAATCAGGTTTTTGTAGCGCTCGAGGAAGGCTGACTGGGCCGCTCCCATGTCTTCGGCATCGCTGCCTTCTGCGATCATATCGCCGAACATGGTCAGGAAATTCTCGCGCTGCACCTGGGCGTCACCGCGCAAATAGTCGAGGTATGCGGCCGGGACCACATCGGCCCACCGTGGGGCTTCGAGCACGGACGTGTCGAACAGGCTAGCCGTATTGCGGATGGTCTGGAAGGTCGGCTGCACCGCGATGTCCGAAAGGGCCACGCGCCGGGCGATGTCAGCGATCTCAGCAGAGGGTCGCGGATCAGTGAAAGTCTGGCCGGTCCATTCCCACATGCCGTGCGCGAGAATGTCGACCCCGGTTTCAAGGGCGAATTCATGGCCCGCCGGGGTGGTGGCGTGCAGCAGGACCGGCAGATTGGCTGCATGGGCTGCCTGGACCACGTCGCGAATGATCCCGACCGAGGGTAGACGAAAGTCTGGCGCCCCGCCAGGCCACCACAGAGCCTCTTCGTAGTAGAGTTTGATGCACTGACCACCCTGACGGATGACGGACTCCACAACGGCTTCTGGCGTGTGAGCGGCGGGGTTCGCGCCCTCGGGAACGAGGCCGTTGGCGTAGCTGTCGATGAGATAGCCGGGATAGGCATCGCCGACTGGCGCCCCTTCAAGCTCAAGCGCCATGAAGCCATCCGAAAGCGCAATGCCCTGGCCGCAATGGACCAAATGCGGGTGAAGCGGTGCCGCTTCAAAGCGGGCATTCGTCTCGGCATCGGCATTGAGTTCGATGACTGTGGTGAAGCCGTAAAACAAGAAGCTGCGCGGTTGTTGCTCCATATAGCCCTGATACAGGCTGGCGTAATCATCGGTATAGCGGGCCCGCAATCCGGTCGCATGGTAGAGATGGACATGGCTGTCGATCAGGCCTGGCGTCAGATAGGCACCCTCGGCATCGACCACTCGCGCATCGCCAGACTCGACCGGGCCCGTTCCGATCCCAATGATCCGGTCCCCGCTCACCTTGACCCAAGCGTTCTCAAGCGGGGCGGCGCGCTCGGGGCTGAGCAGGGTTGCGTGCTGGATGATAAGGTCCGCATCGGACTCCGGGAGCGAGCAAGCGGGTTGGGTCAACGCTATCCCCAGAATCAGGGCAGCGGCAAAACGGGACAAGGCAGGGGGATGGGTCATCGGGGCCTCCTTCAGGGTGAGCCCAGCCAAGCCGGTTTGCGCCAGACATGCGCCCTCAAGCGCGATTGTGGACATGTAGAATCGCGATCTTGGACAAGCGGGCGAGACGCCTTATCAAGTCTCGATGCTGTCGGTCCTCCACATATCCGCCGCCCTGTCGGCCATCATGGCGGTTTTTCTCGCCAATTTGCGTTCGGAGCCGCGGCTGGCGCACAGGCTTCTGGCAGTGGTCTTCACCCTGTTTGCAGTCCAGCATTTGCTGACCAGCCTGGCAGTGATGGAACTCAGACCAGGCCTGGTCTGGTGGCGACCCATCCTGGCCATGGGCCTGGCACCAGCCACTTTCCTCCATCTGCGTGCTATGGCCCGCCCGTCCAAGCGGCTGACACCTGGCGATCTGATTCATCTGGCGGGCCCGGCGGGCCTCGCCCTGATCCGGATGCTGCTGGGTGATGGGCCCTATCTCGACCAGGCCATCATTCTCAGCCTCGCCGGCTATGCCGGCTATGGTCTGATCCGAATCGTGCCCACAACGCCCGCTGCCCGGCGATGGAAATACATGGTGTGCGGCTGGTTGTTTCTGATGGCGCTGGCCGATTTGGGCGTGATGGTCGAACTGGCCGGCAGTGACGATCTGGGCCGTTCGCGCACCTTGATCGTCATGATTGCCGGGTTTCTGGTCTTTCTCGCCTATTTTCTCCTGACCAGCTTGAACCAGACCGGTCCCCTGAGTTGGATTATGACCCGCATCCGCCGGGATCCTGCCGGCAACGGCCCGGTTAAAACCCGGCTCGAGCATCACATGACGGAGGCGCGCCCATGGCTGGATCCGGAATTGACAGTCGCTCGGCTCGCGCGCCAGTTGGGCCTGCCGCAACGGCTGGTATCCGAAACTGTCAACGACCAGTTCGGGGTCAGCGTCAGCCGCTGGATTAATGGCTGGCGCATCGCCGAGGCCCAGCGCCTGATGGCGGCCGAACCGGGGCGGCCCCTGGTCGAACTGATGCTCGATTGCGGCTTCCAGACCCGGTCGAATTTCAACAAGGCGTTCAAGGATGTCACAGCGGAGACCCCAAGCGCCTGGCGCACGCGCAATTGCGCCCCGGCATCGCCGACGGCGCCATAGAAAAAGGCCGCCCCATCGGGACGGCCTTGATCAATTCAAATGGGTCAGTCGGATCAGTTGGCGACGGCCATCCGCATCGCTTCCAGGCGAGTCAGGCGTTCTTGCGCCTGCTCGATATCGGCTTCGGTCTTGGCAACGCCGAGATCTTCCTGGGCGTTCTTGAGGTCTTGGTCGAGTTGAGCAACATCGATCTCCGAAACCGGGATCGCGAGTTCGGCCAGAATGGTCAGACCATCCGGCGTCACCTCGGCGAAACCGCCTTCGATGAAGGTGCGCTCGGCAACGCCGTCAATCGTGACGATGATCGCACCGGTGCGGATCACCGACATGAAGGGGGCATGCTTCGGCAGAACGCCGAAATCACCTTCGGCGCCGGGCACGACGACCATATCGACGTCACCCGCAAACAGGCGGCGCTCCGGCGATACGAGGTCAAAATGCAGCTTGTCAGCCATCAATCATTCTCCGGCCATAACCGGGAAACCGCTTACGCGGCCTCCGCAGCCATTTTCTCGGCTTTTTTCACAGCGTCATCGATCGTGCCGACCATGTAGAAGGCCTGCTCGGGCAGATGATCATATTCGCCGTCGCAGATCGCCTTGAAGCCCTTGACCGTATCAGCCACAGGCACCTGGATGCCCGGGAAGCCGGTGAAGATTTCGGCCACGTCGAATGGCTGCGACAGGAAGCGTTCGATCTTGCGAGCGCGGGTCACCAGCATTTTGTCCTCTTCGGACAGCTCGTCCATGCCGAGGATGGCGATGATGTCCTGCAGCGCCTTGTAGCGCTGGAGCGTTTCCTGGACCCGACGGGCGGTGTTGTAGTGATCTTCACCAACGATGCGAGGCTCGAGAATGCGCGAGGTCGAATCGAGCGGATCCACAGCTGGATAGATGCCCTTTTCCGAGATCGCACGATTGAGAACCGTGGTCGCATCGAGGTGGGCAAATGTCGCGGCCGGGGCCGGGTCGGTCAAGTCATCGGCGGGCACGTAAACGGCCTGCACCGAGGTGATCGAACCCTTGTTGGTCGAGGTAATGCGTTCCTGCAGCGCGCCCATATCGGTCGACAAGGTAGGCTGATAGCCCACTGCCGACGGGATACGGCCGAGGAGGGCGGACACTTCGGAACCGGCCTGGGTGAAGCGGAAGATATTGTCGACGAAGAAGAGGACGTCCTTGCCCTCTTCATCGCGGAAATATTCAGCCTGGGCGAGGCCCGAGAGCGCAACGCGGGCGCGTGCTCCTGGCGGCTCATTCATCTGGCCGAACACGAGGGAACAACGCGAGCCCTCGGTAGAGCCGCCATGGTCTTTCGGGTTCTTGTTGACGCCCGACTCGATCATTTCCCAGTAGAGGTCATTACCTTCACGGGTCCGCTCGCCAACACCGGCGAAGACCGAGTAGCCACCAAACATCTTTGCGATGTTGTTGATCAACTCCTGGATCAGAACGGTTTTGCCAACGCCGGCGCCGCCAAACAGGCCGATCTTGCCGCCCTTTGCGTAGGGGCAGAGCAGATCGACGACCTTGATGCCGGTCGGCAGGATTTCAGCTTCCGTTGCCTGCTCGGCAAAGGTTGGAGCAGCCCGGTGGATCGGCGCTTTGATCGAGTGCGGAATATCGCCCGCTTCATCGATCGGCATGCCGGTCACGTTCATGATGCGGCCAAGCGTGCCGGGACCAACGGGAACCATGATTGGTCCGCCCGTGTCGGTCACTTCAACGCCGCGCTGCAGGCCCTCGGTCGCGTCCATGGCGATGGTGCGAACCGTGTTCTCGCCAAGATGCTGCGAGACTTCGAGGGTCAGCGGCTTGCCGTCATTGGTCGACAGCAAGGCGTTGAGGATGTTGGGCAGTCCACCATCGAATTCGACGTCGACGACGGCGCCGGTGATCTGGACAATACGGCCTTTAAGAGTGCTCATGATTGGTCTTCCCCTCGTCTAGAGAGCTTCGGCGCCGGAGATGATTTCAGTCAACTCCGTCGTGATTTGCGCCTGACGGGTGCGGTTATAAAGAAGGTTCAGCTTGTCGATCAGTTCGCCGGCATTGCGGGTGGCATTATCCATGGCGGCCATACGGGCCCCCATTTCGCCAGCCGAATTTTCCAGCAGTGTCGACAGGATTACGGTCGTGATATAGCGCGGCAGCAAGGCGTTGAGAATGCTCTCTTCGTCCGGCTCGGCGTCGTAGATGCCGCCACCCGTATCGGGACGCGGGGCGCCTTCATCGATGGCATTGATCGCCGGAATCAGCGCCTTGGCGAAAGGCTTTTGCGAGATCACCGAAACGAATTCCGAGGCGATGATTTCACAAACGTCGAACTCGCCGGCATCGAATCTGTCGGTGATCTCATCACCGATCCGTGCGGCAACAGCGCCATTGAGGGTCTTCTCGGCCTTGAGATCGAACATTTTGACGATCAGCGAGGCAAATTGGCGCTTCAGCTGGTCGAAGCCCTTCTTGCCAACGCAGACGATCTGGACGCTCTTGCCGGCGCGCTGCAGCTCGTTGACACGGGTGCGTGCCAAGCGGGCAATGTTGGAATTGAAGCCGCCACACAGGCCGCGATCAGCCGTCATGACCAGCAGGAGATACTTGTCGTCATGGCCAGTGCCGACCAAGAGCGGTGAAGCGCCTGCGGTTCCGGACATCGCGCTGGACAGGTTCGCCATCACGGCAGCCATACGCCCGGCATAGGGGCGCGCGGCTTCCGCGGCTTCCTGGGCCCGGCGCAGCTTGGCCGCTGACACCATCTGCATCGCCTTGGTGATCTTCTGCGTGGACTTCACGCTGGCGATACGATTTCGAAGGTCCTTAAGGCTCGCCATTCGGCACTCCCAAGTGGTCGTTACGGTTCAAATTCACGCGAAATGTTCGGTGAACTTGTCCAGAACGCCCTTCAGCTCGGCCTCGGATTTGTCGCTTACCTTTTTCTCATCGCGGATAGCCGCCATGAGAGAGGCATGCTCGGCATGGAGATGACGCAGAAGATCTGCTTCAAAACGCTTGATGTCGCCGATTGCGATGCGGTCGAGATAGCCACGTGTACCGGCATAGATCGCGCAGACTTGTTCTTCCATCGACAGCGGCGAGAATTGCGGCTGTTTCAGAAGCTCGGTCAGGCGCTGACCACGGCTCAGCAGTTTTTGCGTTGCGGCGTCAAGATCGGAACCGAACTGGGCAAAGGCCGCCATTTCGCGGTACTGGGCCAGTTCGCCCTTCATCTTGCCGGCAACCTGCTTCATCGCTTTGGTCTGGGCAGCCGAACCAACGCGCGACACCGACAGGCCGACGTTCACGGCAGGGCGGATGCCCTGATAGAACAGGTCGGTTTCCAGGAAGATCTGGCCGTCAGTGATCGAGATCACATTGGTTGGAATATAGGCGGACACGTCATTGGCCTGGGTTTCAATGATCGGCAGAGCCGTCATCGAGCCGGAACCATTCGCTTCGTTCAGCTTGGCCGAACGCTCGAGCAGACGTGAGTGGAGATAGAAGACATCGCCCGGATAAGCTTCGCGGCCTGGTGGGCGGCGCAGCAGCAGGGACATCTGACGATAAGCAACAG